>NZ_CP051515.1:1212746-1515933 GCF_012689525.1 Paraburkholderia aromaticivorans | reverse complement strand
TATTGGGCAAGGCAAGCGCTTCGTGTCGGATCTGCTGGCCGGTGAGAGCACGCGCATCGAAGGCGAAGCGCCGTGGCTCGACGACGCGCAACTGCCCCGCTCCGCCTCGGCGCGTCTCGCGATTCGCGTGACGCCGCGTGCATGGGACGGACGCGAAGATGAACTGGTGATTCATCCACGCAGCGTGGTCGCGGCGGTGGCGGCCGTGGATGGCGACATCGTGGCGCGCGTGCGCGAGGCATTGGACGCGCAGGGTCTCGCGCCGCTGTCGCTCGCGGCATTGCTGGCTTCTTCTGAGCGCATGGCCGACCCGGCGCTTGCCGAGGCTGCAGCGAACCTGAACGTGCCGTTGCGCTTCGCGCTGACACGTCCCGAAGATGGCGAGCCGCCGGGCAACCTGTTGCATGCCGCGCTGCGCATTCCCTACGAGACGCTGCACAACGATGCGACGGCAGGCGTCGCGCTGGCGTTGGCGCCGCTCGCCATCGATCCGGACACCATCGGCCGCGCGCGCGGCCGTCTGACCGTGATCGGCCTCGGCCCCGGCAGCGCCGATCTGATGGTGCCGGCCGCGCGCACGGCGCTCAACGAGGCCACCGATGTTCTCGGCTACGACACTTACGTGAAAATGGTCGGCCCGTTGCGCGCCGACCAGCGCGTGCACGGCACGGACAATCGCGAGGAAATGCAACGCGCGCGGCATGCGTTCGAACTGGCGAGCGAGGGACGTTCCGTGGTGATGGTGTCCTCGGGCGATCCGGGGGTGTTTGCGATGGCGGCGGCGGTGCTTGAAGCGCTGGAGTCGTCGGATAACGCGGATTGGGCTGCGGTCGAACTGGCGATCGTGCCTGGTGTATCGGCGGCGATGGCAACGGCGGCGCAAGCGGGTGCGCCGTTGGGTCACGACTTCTGCATGCTGTCGCTGTCCGACAATCTGAAGCCTTGGACGATCATCGAAAAGCGTCTGAGGCATGCCGCCGAAGCGGATCTCGTGATGGCGTTTTATAACCCGATTTCGCGGGCGCGGCCGTGGCAGTTGGATAAAGCGCTGGATATCGTGCGGGAGTATCGCGCGGCGCAGACTCAGGTGGTGCTGGGCCGCGATATTGGCCGCGTAGGCAGCACGCTGCGCACGATCACGCTAGGCGAATTGCGTTCGTCCGATGTGGATATGCGGACGATGGTGATCGTGGGGTCGTCGACCACGCGGCGGTTTGGCGGTAGCGCTGGCGGCACCGAGTGGGTTTATACGCCGCGGTGGTATGAGTGAGTGGGCAGGTGGTGGTTATGGTGTTTTTTTGTGTATGAACCGGCGTATCGCGAGGCAGCAGAGAAGCACGGGTGCGCCGATAAGCAGCGTGGCTACTGCCCAATACAAGTTCATGACATAGTCCAGCATATCGCCTTCGTTACCTGCCTTACTGCCTTGACCCGTGACTGACAGCCAGAGTCTGATTATCGCGCTGACAGAGGACGGTATATGCAACGGGTATGTTGTGAACGGACTCTGCAGGTACCATCCAAAATCACTAATGGCGAGAAGCGCAAGTAAAGATGCAATGAGGGTTACGGAAAAAGGCATCTTAGGCGTCTTCTCGCCACTCCTTCTTGCAACGAGATAGCGAGACAGCCACCCTTTGAATTTCGCCAGAGCAAAAGCAATCAATAACGTAGCAACAAACCAGTAGAGCAGCCACGCAAGCACTTCCATATCGTCAGGATTTTCCAGATATTCAGTGCCCGTGCAGTGTAGCGAGAATCGAATAAATGCTTCTACGCTGCTAGGCATCTCGACCGGAAGCATGTCGAGAAGATACGTTGTCTGCCAACCAGCAATGATCGATATCCCTATCAAAGCGGTGTAAATCGAAAATTGATTGCGAATTGCTTTTTCATTTCACGTCAACGGTTCCAT
This sequence comes from Paraburkholderia aromaticivorans, assembly GCF_012689525.1. Lineage (NCBI taxonomy): Bacteria > Pseudomonadati > Pseudomonadota > Betaproteobacteria > Burkholderiales > Burkholderiaceae > Paraburkholderia > Paraburkholderia aromaticivorans. The sequence continues at coordinate 1,514,018 of NZ_CP051515.1, read as the reverse complement.
AGGCTCGTAAAGCTGCGCCTGGCACGGGCACAGTCTGTCCCCGCGAACGAATGTATTTCTGAAGTCGATCGAATTCCTGAGGGTTCACGACGGTGATACATCCGTGACTCAACCTCAAATGCCCCATTGGATGCAGTCGGAAGTTACCGCGCTTGATGCCATTGATATTGGTCGTGTCTCCCGTCGCCGGATTCCAGAGCGTGAACCACTTTCGACGGTCGGTAGAGACGGAGTCGGTCGCATACCACCAATCGTACAGAAAACCCACCAAGCCCCCCGACTGGCGATCGACGAGATAGTAGGTCCCTTTCGGAATCGGTCCAACGTTTTCCACGGCCGTGTCATCTGGGTTATCTCTGCCATGACCAGTTCCCGAGAAGGCAGCAACGGACGCTGTCCCCTCGCACGAAAAAACCGAGTCCGTCTGCCCATTGAGAACAAAACTACATTTAACCGGCATATCCTCTGCCCCCGCTCGGTCAATTCGTCGTGTTGTTCTTGATATACAACGTCGCGGTCACCGCACCGCCGCTTCCTCCCAGCGCGTTTTGCACGAAGTACTCATGCTTCATCGTAGAAAAAGACAGGTGAACCTCTTCGTGGCACTCGTCGCCGCCGCCGATCGGCTCCACCTGGGTGACGACCACGTCGTACATCGTGATCTTGAGGTAATCGAATGGCATTCCCCCGGCCTTTCGCACAGTCAGCTTCACCTGATCGACATGCTTGCCTGTGAAACAATATCTGGCCAGATTCGGACTGGCGCGGTCCAACTTGTGCGTGAACTCAAGATCTGAAACGGTAGCCTTGCCCGCGCCACCGCCAGAGCCCGACATCATGGTCGAATCCTGTGAAACCTTCCAGCGCCAACCGATTACGTCGATTTCATTCAGATGCGAGGCATCCTGCGATTCGCCGTCGATCCCGTTAATCTTGATGAACGTATCCTGCGCCATTAACTATCCCCGTGACATTTGCGACTGTTCAGACGGTCGTCACGCGGACAGGCACAGGCATTCGGCACAAGCAGATTTGACTACTGTTGCCGAAAGGCTCAGACCGCAGCGAAGACTCGAATCAATAGTTTCGGGGGAAATGTTGATCCGTGAAGACGGATCTTTCTGCAAATTCACGTTGATTCATCGGCGGCGTGACGTCGTCCATGCAATCTGCATCGATCACGCCACGCCGCGCGTTGCACACCTAAGCCGCCACCTTCAAATCCTCAATCGCCCGCTGCTTCACGCCGAGGTCATCCCACAGTTCCGGGTGGCACGTGAACACCAGAATCTGATGCCGCGTGGCAGCGTCGATCAGCGCGCGCTTGATCGCGTCGCGCCGCGCGGCATCGGTATGCACCGCCGCATCGTCGAGCATGAGCAAGGTCGGCCGGCCCGATGCCTTCAGCAGATCCGCGTAGGCGAGCCGCGTCAGAATGCCGAGTTGTTCGCGCGTGCCGAAGCTCAGCGCATCAAGCGTGTCCGCGCGGCCAAAGCGGTCCAACGTGGCGGGGCTCAGATCATCGCCGAGTGCGATCGTCGATTGCGGGAAAATCCGCTTCAGATAATGCCCGAGCCGCTCGGTCAACGGCGCGCGCAATTGCGCGACCGCGGCGTCGCGTTCGTCGACCAGCACTTCGTCGAGCAGACTCAACGCGCTCGCGCGCAAGCCGAGTTCGTCCTTGCGCCGCGTGGCCTGTTCGACCTTGGCCTGCACCGCCGCCAGACGCTCGCCGAGACCGGACGCGCCGACCGTCTCCAGTTGACTGCGCAATCCCGCGATTTTCACCTGCCGCTCGTTCTGCTCGCCGCGCGCGAGTTCCGCCGACGCGCGATAGCGCTTCGCCTCAGCCGCCGGATCGTCGAGACGTGCCGCCTCCAGTTCACGCTCGCGCCCTTCGCGCTGCTTGCGTAATGCCTCGACCTGCACGCGTTGTTCGACGATTTTGGCTTGCCACTGCGCACGGTTGCGACAGAACACTTCGTCGTTCAACTGCGCTTCCTTGCGCTGCAACTGAGCCGAGAGCGATTCGGCATTGGCCGTACCGGTCGATTTTTTATCGGCCGCCTGGGTCAGCACTTTTCGCGCGGCTTCCAACGCGTCGCGCGCGATCTCGGCATTGCGGCGCGCTTCGTCAAGCGGTGATGCAGCCGACACGTCGGGCAGACCTGTCAGCCGCTCATTGGCGGCCTGCATGCGCGCCGCAGCCGTCGCCGACGCTGCGCGCAATGCCTCAATGCCCTGCGGCGCGTGCACGTCAAGAATCTTCGCCTGGCTCTTCTGTTGCGCGACCGCCGTCTTCCACCGCTCGTGCCGCGCTTCGCCCTCGCCGAGCGACGCGACGCCGAGCGCCTGCAACAACTGCGCATGCTGGGCTTCGAGCGACGCGAGTTCGGACAAACGCGCTGGCAGATCGGAGACACCCGGAATCACCCGCAATTCGCCGAGCGCGCCGAGGCCGATCCGCTTCTCTTCGTCCACACGCAGCACGCCCTCGCCGCTCACCGGTTTTTCGTCAACGGTAATCGCGCCGTTCAAGCGGTATTCGATGCGCGTCATCGCGGCTTCGGTCCGAGCGCGCAGCACGGTCAGCTCGCTGCCGAGCGTGGCGAGCCGCTTCAGCTTCGCCTCGTCGATTTCGAGCGTGGCCGCTTCGCGCGCGGCTTCGAGCACGGCATCGTTCGCCTTGCTGGCAGCTGCGATCGACGCTTCGAGCCGCTCGCTCTCGGCGCGATAGAGGCCGATCTGGCTGCGCAGATCGGCCGCGGTCACTGCCGCGTTGGCCAGTTCGAGCGCGCGATTGGCATCGGCGAAAGCCTGCTCGAATTGCGTCACGCTGGCCGCGGCTTGCGCGTGTTCGGCCTGGACCGCCGCCACGCTCGCCCGCAGCGCATCGAGTTGCTGACGCTCGCGCGCCACGGCCGCTTCCAGTTCGAGCGCGTTCTGCTCCTGTTGTAACGGCAGTGCCAGTTCCGCTTCGCTCGCCTTCACCGACTGCTCAAGTCCTTTGAGGCTGCCCTCGAGTTGCACGACGGCATCGGCGCGTAATTGCGCCTGCACGGCTTTCTGCTCGTGAAGCTCCCAAGGGCGCTTGCGTTGCGTTTCGTCGAAGGTTTGCTGCTGCGTGGCGAGACTTGCAATGTTCGCCTCGAACTGTTGACGCTGCTGCTCAAGATCCCCACGCTCTTCGATCAACCTGGCTAGCGTCTGTTCCGCCTCGGCGAGCGGCCCAGTGGACTTCTGCGTGCGCGCGGTGAGCAGTTGCCGAAGCTCGCGCTGCACGGCGGCGATCAACGCATCCTCTCCAGCCGATTCACGGCCGCCCGAGAGTTGCGACAGCGCATCGCGCAGATACTGCGCCGCATGGCCGGTGGAATCGCGCATCTCCTGCGTGCCGCCTTGCTGCACCCACAATAAACCGGGAACGCCCGCGTTCTCGGCCTTCAACGGCCCACGCGCCGGGCGTGAAAAACCGAGCAAGGCCGCGAGCTTGTCTTCGGCTTCATCCTCACCGAACGCGCTCTGGCCGATCCTCAACTCGCAGCGCTGCCGCGTGACGAACTGCTTCGACAATCGACACGCCATACCGTCCAGCTCGAAACTCACTTCGACCGACGGCTGCCCGCTCGCCTTGCCCCACGGCAACAGGTCTTTCAGATGCGAGGCTTTGTAGCGCTCCAGAAACACGGCGCGCACGGCTTCGGCGATGGTGCTCTTGCCGGCCTCGTTCGGACCGACGAACAGATTCAGCCCGGGCTGCAGATCGTCGATGACGAGCTTGCCGGTGAACTGCTTGAACTCCTGAATCGCAATACTTTGCAGCTTCATGCGGACCTCGCTTCGCGCGGCAGTTCACGTTGAAAACGCGCCAGAAGCAGCAAGGCCTCCGCCGCGCGCTTGACCTCTTGCGGGTCGGACTGCGGGTCCTCCTGCAAGCCACGCAGACGCGCCACCACTTTCGCGAGGTAACCGCTTTGCGCGCCAAGTTCAGCGAGGTCGTCGTCGGTGGGCAGCACTTGCAGGCCGCTCAAGTCGACGCGCAAGGCCCGCACGCGTGCGCGGGCTTCTTCCACGGCGACGTGAAGCGCTTCGGCGTCGGCCAGCGCTGCCGTGCCATCGACCGTCACGCGCAGCACGTCGTGGCTGCCCAGCGTGGCCAGACGCGCCTTGAGTGAATCAACGTCAGTCGGCACGGCGATGGTTTCGTCCCAACGATGCCATTGATATTGACCGACCCGCACCGGCTCGACCACCGGCGACGCGCCCGGTTCACTCAGCGTCACGTCGAGCATGAAACCCGGATCGTTAGCACGGAAGCGGTCCTGCTCGTGCGTGCCCGCGTACCAGATGCGCTCATCGACACGCAGATGCCCGTGCCAGTCGCCGAGCGCCAGATAGTCGAGACGCGCGCTCGCCGCACGCGTCGGCGCAATGGGATTCGACGAGTCGATGCCTTCCTGCAGAATTCCGCTCACGCTGCCGTGCGCAAGGCCGACGCGGTGATAGCCAAGTGGCGTCTCCGCGCTGTCGAAGAAACCGGTGGTGTCGTCGTAAGTGATGCGTTGCGTGAGCGGCGCGCACAGCAACGCGCACCGGCAGTCGTCCAGCAGCACCACGCCAGGTTCGAGCACCACGCGCACATTCGGCGCGATGCAGTTCAGGCGCTGCGCGCGCGTCCAGACGCTCTCGACGAGCGCGGCATCGTGATTGCCCGGCAGCATGATCCACGGCCCGGCGAAGGCTTGCAGCGCACCGAACAGACGGCGGATCACCGTATCGGAGACGGTTTGCAGATCGAATACGTCGCCGGCCACGAGCACCGCATCGACATTGCGCGCGGCGGCTTCGCCGGCGATCCGGCGCACGGTCTCGAAGCGCGCCTCGGCAAGATGCGCCGCTTCATCCGGCTCGAACTGGCCGAATTGCGTGCCGATCTGCCAGTCCGCGGTGTGCAGAAACCTGATCACTGTGCCTCCCTTCCGTTTCATTCTGTTCAATCGCAATCTGCCTCGCGGGGCTAGGCTGCGCAGTCTAACCGCAGATGTTACCGTGCTCGCGTGGCAAAGCTAGTCCTTGACGGCCGGCGCGACCTGGCCCATGCGCTGACGAGCGGCGCTACACTCGCGTTTCCGGACGCGAGAGCCAAGCGCACCGCATCCCTCAATCGACCTGGACCCGTTGCCCTGCCGCCGATGAACAAAGCAATCGAACTGAAGAAGGCCAAGCGCACCCCGCTCCTGCTGTTGTTCGCCGCCGCCTGCGTTTTCGTGGTGACCGCGTTCATGACGCCCGGCATCTGGGTGGACGGCATCAAGGCAATCGCCGAGGCCGCGATGGTGGGCGCGCTCGCCGACTGGTTCGCGGTGGCCGCCCTGTTTCGCCGCGTGCCGATCCCGGTCGTCTCCGCGCACACCGCGATCATCCCGAGGAACAAGCATAAGATCGCCGACAACCTCGCGGTGTTCGTGCAGGACAAGTTTCTGGATGTGCCTTCGCTGGTCGGTCTGATCCAGAAGCACGACCCGGCGCGCAGCATCACCGCGTGGCTGACGCAGCCGGAAAACACCGCGCGTTTGGGCGACTACGTCGTCAAACTCACCAGCGGCATTCTCGAATTGACCGACGACGTACGCATTCAGGTTTTCATCAAGGACGCGCTGCGCGACGTGCTGGCCAAGGTGGATCTGTCGCAATCGATGGGCTCGATTCTCGACACGCTAACCAAAGACGGCCGTCATCAGGAACTGCTCGACGCCGGCATCGAACAGGTCGTGGCGCTGCTGCGCGAACCGCGCGCGCGCGAGTTCATCGCCGAACGAATCGTCGATTGGGTAAAGAGCGAGTACCCGACGATGGAGAAGATTTTGCCTTCGGCATGGCTCAGCGAGAAAGGCGCCGAAGCCATCGCCAACGCGGTCAATCGCATGCTCGAACAGATCAGCGAGAACCCCACGCATGAGCTTCGCCAGAAGTTCGACGACGCCGCGCACAAGCTGATCGTCAAGCTCAAAACCGATCCCGCGTTCCTGCAAAAAGGCGAGGAACTGAAACGCTATCTGGTGGAAGGCGACGCGCTCAGTTCGTATGTGAAAGACATGTGGGGCGAATTGCGCGCGTGGCTCAAGCGCGATCTGCAAAGCAGCGACTCCGCCCTGCACGCGCGCGTGGTGGCGATGGGCCAATGGGTCGGCCGCGAGCTCGCGCACGACCCGGCGTTGCGCCAGTCGCTGAACGATCACCTCGAAGAAGCCGCGCGCTCTATGGCGCCGGACTTCGCGCGGTTCCTGACGCGCCACATCAGCGACACCGTCAAGAACTGGGACTCGCATGAGATGTCACGGCAGATCGAACTGAACATTGGTAAGGATCTGCAATACATCCGCATCAACGGGACGATTGTGGGCGGCTTTATCGGCCTGCTGCTGTATGCGAGCTCGCAATTGCTGGGCTTGCTGCGTCTGCACATGGGATGAGCAATAGGCCGTCCTGCATCAAAGCGCCTACAATCCGGGCATATGAATTGCTCATGCGCTGTGCCCGGACGTCCTCTCCCTGTCCGCGAGCGGCCCGTATAAAAACGACAGCGCGTCTCAATCGGAAAGTGTGCTCATGAAAATCTCGTTACCGCCGTCTGGGCGGCCGAACCGCGTTTACCCGCCGGGCACGCCGAGTCTGCACGGCCTCGCGTCGGTGATTACCGGCGTGGTGGTGGTGTGCGGCTTGTACTTCGGCCGCGCGGTGTTGATTCCGATCACGCTGTCGGTGTTGCTCAGCTTCCTGCTCGCCCCGCTCGTGCAGATGTTGCGGCGTTTCCATATGGGGCAATTGCCGTCGATCTTCATTGCCGTGTTGTTCGCGTTGGCCAGCTTGCTCGCCGTAGGTGCGCTGATCACCGCGCAACTCGTGCAACTCGCGGCCGACCTGCCGCAGTATCAGGAGGCGATCGAGCAGAAGATCGAAACGGTGCAGGAAAAAACCGTCGGCCGCGCCGATTCGCTGATGAGCCGCGCCGCCGTCGCTCTGCAGCGCGTGGCCCCGCCCAAACCGAACCCGCCGCGTCCCACCGGACGCGCCGCGCGCAATGCGCCCGCCGTGCCGCAGCCAGTCGAAGTGCACGAGCCGTCGCCCACGCCGATGCAACTCGCGCAACGTGCGTTGTCGCCGGCCATCGCGCCGATCGAAACGACCTTCATCGTGCTGGTCGTGACGATTTTCATCCTGCTGCAACGCGAGGATTTGCGCGACCGTTTGATCAGCCTGTTCGGCTCGCGCGATCTGCACCGCACCACCACCGCGATCAACGACGCCGCCGTGCGGCTGTCCCGCTACTTCGTCGCGCAACTGGGTGTGAATCTGAGCGCAGGTGGTGTGATCGCCATCGGGCTCGCCATCATCGGCGTGCCGGGTGCGCTGCTGTTCGGCGTGATCGCCGCGTTGCTGCGCTTCGTGCCATATATCGGCATCTGGATCGCCGCGATTCTCGCCGTGTTTCTCGCGGCCGCGATTCAGCCGCAATGGACCATGGCGGTCTATACGCTGATCCTGTTCATCGTCGTCGACGTGGTGGCCGGGCAGATCGCCGAGCCGCTGCTGTATGGCCACCGTTCCGGCCTGTCGCCGCTCGCGGTGGTGGTGGCGGCGATTTTCTGGAGCTGGCTGTGGGGGCCGATCGGCCTCGTGCTGTCGACACCGCTCACGTTGTGCGTGGTCACGCTGGGCCGCTACGCCGACCGGCTGAACTTTCTCACGGTGCTGCTGGGCGATCAGCCCGCGCTCACGCCCGCGCAGAACTTTTATCAGCGGCTGCTCGCGGACGATCCGCACGAGGCGATCGTGCAAGCGGAGCGCCTTTTGCGCGAGATGTCGCTGATCGACTACTACGACAAGGTCGCGCTCGAAGGCCTCAAGCTCGCCCGTAACGATGCAATGCGCGGCGTGCTGATGCCGGACCAGTTACAGCGTATCAACGACGCGCTGGTGGACATCGTCGAAAACCTGGAAATCGCGGATGGCTTGCCGGACCGTATGGCGCGCAGCGAACCCGCCGATACCGCGAGCGCGCTGCTCGCTTCGGCCTCGGCCGATCTTTCCGAGCGGCACGACAGCCACATCTCGGCGCACCCACAGACACACCGTGAAGCAGAAAAAACGTCCGTGCTGTGCGTACCCGGACGCGGTTCGTTCGACGAAGTCACCACCGCGATCGCCGTGCAGTTGCTCGGCCGTCAGGGTCTCGCGCCGATGATGGCGACGCACTCGGGCTACCGCAGTGCGCGCGCCGACGAACCGAATTTCAAGGACGCGCCGATCATCTGCATCGTCTCGCTCGATGCGCCCGAATCGCCGCCGTATCTGCGCAACATGCTGCGGCGCACGCGCGAATGGCGGCCGCGGGCGACGCTGGTGGTCGGCGTCGGCGGCGCGCCGGAAGGCGGCCCGGAGATGGGCGCGACCGGCGCTTCGCACGCGGCCCCCACCTTCCGCGCGATGATCGAGGAATGCCAGGCGGCGTCGAGCTTGCCGCACGCGCGCCACCCTTCGCATGTGGGCGGAGCGGACTAAACGCCTTCGCTGTCGGTACAGCCGCCCGACGCCGCTGTACCCAAAATGAGGACAGCCATGCGCGCCCCCTCCTTCATACTTCGCTATCGATTCGCACCGCCTCCAAGAGCTAACCAGCCCCGGCGGGCGATCCCCGGCATCGAAGATCCAGGAGACACGCATGAGCCGCCCCTTCAAACCCTATCCGTTTTCGCCTCGTCACTATGAGGGCGTGGTGCCACCGCTCGTCGATGGGCGGGATCCTGTCAGGCGGCCCGTGGCGATTGTCGGCGGCGGGCCGGTCGGCATGACGCTGGCGCTCGCGCTGGCTCGCCAGGGCGTGCGCTCGGTGCTGATCGAAGCCGACGACGGCGTCTGCACCGGCAGCCGCGCGATCTGCATCTCGCGGCGCAGTCTGGAAATCTTCAAGCGACTCGGCGTCGTGCATGGCTTCCTGCAAAAAGGCTTGCCGTGGACAGGCGGCCGCAGCTTCTACCGCGATAGCGAAGTGTTCCGCTTCGCCATGCATCAGGACGACGAGCAATCGCTGCCGCCGATGATCAACATCGCGCAATATCAGATCGAACAGTTGCTGCTCGACGAAGTGGAACGGCATGCCGACCTGATCGAGATCCGCTGGCAGACGCGCGTGACCGGCATTGAACAACATACGGCCGAAGGCGGCCGCGCAAACCTCGACAGCGCGGACAGCATAGCCAGCGCAACGCTCGCACTGCGCACCGGCGACACCGCATGGCAAATGCACGCCGACTGGGTGGTCGCCTGCGACGGCGGCCGCAGCACGATTCGCGAGGCGCTCGGTCTCAAGCTCACCGGCACCACGTACGAAGGCCGCTACGTGATCGTGGATATCGAACTGGACAGCGCGCGCGCCACCGAGCGCCTCGCCTATTTCGATCCGCCGTCCAATCCCGGCTCGACGGTGCTGGTGCACAAGCAGCCCGACAACGTCTGGCGCATCGACTACCAGCTTCGCGACGACGAAGACCCTGAGGCCGCCGTGCAGCCCGAGAACGTCATGCCACGCGTGCAGAGCGTGCTCGACTCGATGGGCGAAACCGGCGCATGGTCGCCGATCTGGATCACCGTCTATAAGGCCAACGCATTGACGCTCGAACGCTACCGGCACGGCCCGGTGCTGTTCGCGGGCGACGCCGCGCATCTCGTGCCGATTTTCGGCGTGCGCGGCGCCAACTCCGGTATCGACGACGCGGACAACCTCGGCTGGAAACTGGCCTGCGTGGTGAACGGCGTGGCGTCGCCGCGTCTGCTCGACAGCTACAGCGACGAGCGCGTGTTCGCCGCGCGCGAGAACCTGAGCTACGGCATGAAGAGTACAGAGTTCATGGCACCGCCCTCGTTCGCCTTCGACCTGATGCGCCGGGCCGTCCTCAGTCTCGCTGAGCATCATGCGGCGGTGCGTCCGTTGATCAATCCGCGGCAGACGCATGCGATTGCCTACGCGCAGTCGCCGCTCAACGAAGCCGCGGGCGACGCGGCCGGCGCTTTCAAGCAAGGCCCGGCGCCCGGCACCGTGCTGCCGGAATGCCGGCTCCAACGTAGGGACAAGGACGTGGTCGTCGATATTCATCTGACGGATCTGCTCGGGCCTTGCTTCACCGCGCTGCGCTTCGGCGCGAACGGAAACGCGAACGCGAACGTGGACTCGACGCAGGACAGCGCGTGGCAGCAGTTGCAAAGCACGCTTGCCGACCACGGGATTCCGTTCAAAGCCGTCACGTTGGTGAAGAACGACACGCAAAACGCCACGAGCTCAAACGTAGTCGATCACACCGGCCGTCTGCACGACATGCTCGACGCCACGCCTGGCACGGTCTATCTGGTTCGTCCCGATGGCCATGTACTCGCCCGCTGGCGCGACGGCAGCGCCGCGGCCACGCAGCGCGCCATCAGCGCGGCGCTGACGCTCTAATACAAAGGAGGCAAGCATCATGACCGATAGCGATCTCGACCTCGTCTACACGACGCTCTGCAAGACCCTCACGAACGAAGGTGAAGCTCACGCGCCGTTGTATCTGGGCCGCCTTGCGATGCTGTGCCTGACCGAACTCGACAACCCGCGGCGCGCGTTGTCGTTGATCGAAGCGGCACGGCTGCCGGCTTCGACTGCGGTAACGGCATAAGGCGTAAAAAAAGCCGCCGCGCCATGTGAGGCGCGGCGGCTTTCCCTTGAGGACTGTTACTGCTTCGGATACAAACCCAGCGTGCTCGCATGCAGGCGCGCGAGACCGAGCAACGCATCGGTATACGGCGTAGCGACGCCTGTCAGTTGTCCCAGTTCGCGCACCGCGGCCACCAGCGCGTCGAGTTCGACCGCTTTACCCGCCTGCACGTCCTGCAGCATCGAGGTTTTCATCGCGCCGAGTTTCAGCGTGACCTCGTGGCGATCCGCCGGCTCCTGGTCGATAGGAATGCCGAAGCGTGCGCCGATTTCCTTGGCCTCCAGCATGATGCTCGTGACGAAGTTGCGGGCCAGCTCGTCGCTGAGAATCCGGTCGGTGGTCGCGCCGGTGATGGCGCTGATCGGATTCATCGTCATGTTGCCCCACAGCTTGTACCAGACGTCGCGCTGAATCTGCGCCGACATCGACGCATTGAAGCCGGCCGCCGCGAGCGTGGCCGTGAGCGCCGCGACGCGCTCGCTCGGCTGTCCCGACGCCTCGCCGATAATCAGCCCGTTACCCTGATGATGCCGGATGACGCCCGGCGCTTCGACGAGACAGCTGGCGTGCACCACGCAGCCCACCGTTTGCGCGCTCGGAATCGCGGCGGCAATCGCGCCATCGGGATCGATTGACTTCAGCCGCTTGCCGGCGAAGTCCGCGCCGAGTCCGTCGCAGAACCACCAGGGCACGCCGTTCATCGCGGTTAATACGATGGTCCGCGCGCCAAGCAGCGGCGCGATCCGCGCGGCCACCGACGCCATCGCCGGGCCCTTGACGGCGACCACGACGAGATCCTGCACGCCGAGATCCGCGGGCTTCTCGCTCGCGTTCACCTTGACGGCATGCGTGACGCCGCCTTCGATCAAACGCAGGCCGTGCTCGCGCAGCGCATTCAGCGTCTCGCCGCGCGCCACCACGCTCACGTCATGGCCGGCCTGCGCGAGCTTCACGCCCATCCAGCCGCCGATCGCGCCCGCACCGTAGATAGCTACTTTCATCGTTTCAATCCTTGTAACTGGCATCGATGCGGTCCACTCGCCGCACCAACGCATCGAACACATCCTGGCCCGCGCCGTGACGCGGATCGAACTGCAACGCGTCGCGCGAGCAGCGAATCGCGACGTCTTCCGGCACCGGCCGCGCGCGGCCCATCGCAAACGTCGCCATCTGGATTTCGCAGGCGCGGTTGAGCGTCCACAGGACCGCGAAAGTTTGCGGCAAGGTGTGGCCCCACGCAAGCAGGCCATGGTTGCGCAAGATCACCGCCTGCCTGTTGCCGATATGTTCGAGCAGGCGCGGGCCTTCGTCCGCGTGCACCGTGATGCCCTCGAAGTCGTGATACGCAATGCGGTCGTGCAATTGCGCGCTGTAGAAGTTGGTCTGCTGCAGACCGTCTTCCAGACAGGCCACGGCGACGCCCGCCGTGGTGTGCGTGTGCATCACGCAGTGCGCGTCGGGCAAGCCTTCATGAATCGCCGCATGCACGACGAAGCCGGCCGGATTCACCGGATACGGCGAGTGATCGAGCACGCGTCCCTGTGCGTCGATCTTCACGAGGTTGCTCGCGGTCACTTCGCTGTAGTGCAGCCCGAACGGATTGATCAGGAACTGCCGCTCGCCGCCGCTCACGCTGGCGGGAACGCGCAGCGTGATGTGGTTGTAGATCATCTCGGTCCAGCCGAGCATGTCGAAGATCCGGTAGCACGCTGCAAGCTGCACGCGCGCATGCCATTCATCCGGATGCATCGCGTGGGCCTTCGGCGCGCTCGGCGCTTGTATATCGAGGGTGGTCATTGGGGTCTCCCTTGTCGACCGCTGCTATCGTTATGTTGATCGAACAGGCGCGCTTACGCGCCCGACACCACGGCCGCGATCGACGACGCCACATACTCCGCGTTGCGTTCGTTCAGACCGGCCACGCACATACGCCCGGAGCGCAGCACATACACCGCGTATTCGCTGCGCAGTCGCTCCACCTGGCTTTCGCTCAAGCCCGTATAGGTGAACATGCCGCGCTGTGCGACGTAGCGCGCGCGCATCACTTCATCCACACGGCCCGCGAGTCCGGCGTGAATCGTGCCGCGCATGGCGAGAATCCGCTCGCGCATGGTGGCGAGTTCCGCTTCCCACGAAGCGCGCAACGAGGCATCCGCGAGCACGTTGGCGACGAGCCGCGCGCCGTGCGTCGGCGGATTGCTGTAGTTCGCGCGCACCGTCGACATCAATTGGCCGAGCACGCGGCCGGCCTCTTCCGCGCTCTTGCAGACCACGCTCAACGCACCGACACGCTCGCCGTACAGCGAGAAATTCTTCGAGAACGAATTCGCGGCGATCAACGGAATGCCCGCGTCGGCCAGCAGACGCACGCAAGCGGCGTCCTCTTCAAGACCGGCTCCGAAACCCTGATAAGCCATATCGACGAAGGCGATCAACTTGCGGCGCTGCAATACCGGCACCAGTTCGGCCCATTGCGCCGGGCTCAGATCCACGCCGGTCGGATTGTGGCAGCACGCGTGCAGCAGCACGACGCTTTGTTCCGGCAAGCGGCCGATCGTCTCGATCATGTCGGCGAAACGCAAGCCGCCGGTGTGTTCGTCGTAATACGGATAGGTGTTGACCGTCAGCCCCGCGCCTTCGAACACGACGCGATGGTTTTCCCAGCTCGGGTCGCTGATCCAGATCTGCGAGCCGGGGAAATAACGCTTCAGGAAATCGGCGCCCACTTTGAGCGCGCCCGATCCGCCGATGGTTTGCAGCGTCGCGATCCGCCCCGCCTTGCGCGCCTCGCTGTCCGCGCCGAATACGAGTGCTTGCGCCGTATCGCGATAGAGCGGCAGGCCGGCCATCGGCAGATAGGAGCGCGGGCCGATCGAATCGAGCAACGCGGTTTCGGCGCGGCGCACCGCGTCTATCATCGGCAGCTTGCCGGCGTCGTCGAAATAGATGCCGATGCTCAGATTGACCTTGTTCGACCGCGGGTCGAGTTGAAAGTCTTCGTTCAGGCTCAGAATCGGGTCGCCTGGATAAGCGGGAATGTGGTCGAACATGGCAATTCCTTGAATGCGGCCGCGCTGCGGCCTCGGTGTGGCGCCCGGTATGGCGCGCGTGTGGCGAAACGACAGCCCGCGTGAACCGGCTTGACTCAGACTAGCGAGACGGAAGTCTAAGCGGGTTTGGCTGGGTGCGTCGATTGGGACAAGTCTCCGCGCATGCGGCACGCTGCACAATCAATCGATTTTTCACGATTCGTTAGTTTTTCTTTAGAATCGCCCAATGCCACTCACACGCGTCACCATCCGTCAGTTCGAAGCGTTTCTCGCCATCGTCGATCTGCATAGCATCGGCGCGGCGGCGGACCGGCTCGGCCTGACTTCTTCGGCGGTCAGCCAGTTGCTCGCCGACCTCGAAAAGGAACTGGGCTTCCGCCTCTTCGACCGGACCACGCGGCGCGTGAATCTGTCGAGCGCGGGGCAGGATTTTCTATCGTCGGCGGAATCGGTGTTGCGCCACGTGCGCGCCGCCGCTCAATCCGCCGACGACATCCGCAACCGCGCCGCCGGCATCGTGCGGATCGGCGCACCGCTCGTGCTGGCGGCGACCGCGCTGCCCGCGGCCATCGCCGAATATGCGCGCGACAAGCCGAAGGTGGTCGTGCGCATTTGCGACACCGTGGTCGAGCAACTGGTGGAACGCGTGGAAAGCGGCGACGTGGATCTCGCGATCGGCCCTGACCGGCAAAGCGGCACACGCGTGCGTTGCGATCCGGCGTTCGCGAGTCCGTGGGTGATGTGGTGCGCGCCGACCCATCCGTTGAACACGCGCCGTCGCGTGCAGTGGCCGCATTTGCGCGACGTGCCGATCGTCGCCACCGGCCGCGACCACGAACGCGCGGTCGGGCAAATGCTGGCCAATCTCCCGGTGGAAGCCCGCATCATTCCGGTGGACGTGGTGGACAACGTCACCACGGCGTTCGGCCTCGCCTCACAAGGGCTGGCCATCACGCTCGCGCCGGCTTATGTCGCGCCATTGGCGCGCACCTTCGGGCTGGTGATGAAGCGCATCGTCGATCCCGAAACGATCCGCGAGGTGTGCGTGTATCGCTCCACCGAGCGCGCGCTGTCGCCGCCCGCCGACGGTTTCGCGGATTTCATCATGCCGTGGTTGAAGCGCTGGGATCGCGAGACGCAGGCCGAAGTGCGGCTCAGGCGTGCGTGACGGCTGACGGGTGACTGCTGAGCCCGGCGGCTCAGCCCCGCTCGGGCACCATGCACAGCGCGAACAACTGGCGCTGGTTCGAGATGCCGAGCCGCGCGTAAGCGCGCTTCTGATAGGTAATCACACTCGCAGGCTTGACGCCCATTTGCAGCGCGATTTCAGCGGCGCTGGCGCCTTCGAGCGTGCCGCGCAGCACATCGAGTTCGCGCGGCGTGAGAGCCGGGCAAGCGCGCCTGACCCGCGCCAGCATCGCGGCGGCCGAGCCCTGCTGATGCTGTCCATTCAGCGCGTAATGGCCCTTCGCCGCGTGTGCGAACAAGTGCGCGAGGCTTTCCACGCGCTCCAGTTCGCCCGGCTGAAACACACCATAGGCGCGGTCGCGATACAGATTGATCGACAGCCAGACGCTTTCCATAGGTTGCACGAGCAGCGACAACCGGTCGGACACGTTTGGCTGCGCGTAACAGGCCGCGCGATAGGCTTCGTTTTCGATCTCTTCGCTTTGTTGCTGGTGCAGCACCAATGCGTCGCGTGCCGGTTTGTCGTGCGGCCGGCCGATGATCGCGCGGTTGCCGTCGAGCGCATAGAAATGCGTGGCGTAGCGATCGGCGACGTCGCGCAGAAAGCGGCCACCGCGATGATCGGCGGCGGACACCGTGCGCGGCCTGGCGTCGAATTCATAGGCGAAGATGGTGCACTGCGAGACCGGCAACGTATCGCCGACCGTTTTCAGAATGCTCGTGGCGAGCGCATCGGCATCCGCATGCGAAATCGACATGACGAGCTCGGTCGCGCGCAAGGTGCTGATCTGTTCGCTGCGATGCGGTGGAGAAATGCGCCAGGAACGCATGATGGAAGTCGGGTCGCCGTGCTGTAGTTCGGTTCGGCAAGCGTAGCACAGCGGAACCTGCGGCAAGTTTTTCACAGGCCGCGCAACGCCGCGCGTAGCGCCGCTTACTTCCCCGTAAACGACCCGCGCTGGAACGTCACCATTCTTGGCAACTCGATCGTAAAGACCGTGCCTACGGTTTCGTCGGAATTCACGCTGACGTTGCCGCCGTGCATGCGCGCGATTTCCTGCACGATATGCAGGCCCAACCCCAGCCCTTCGCGCGAGCGCGCACCGCTGTTGTTCGGGCCAAACGCCTTGAACAGATGCGGAAACACCTCGGCCGGAATCGTGCCGCGATTGGCGACCTTCAGACGCACGGACTCGACCGCTTCGCCATCCACCTCGACGCCGATATCGCCACCCGGCGCGCCATGATGCAGCGCATTGCTCACCAGATTCGACACGGCTTGCCAGACGAGGTCGGTATCCCACGCGCCCGACGTATTGCCGCGGCTCGCGAACACGATCTGCTTGCCGTTCTCACGCGAAGCGAATTCGTCGATCACCGAGCGGCACAGCGTCGCCAGTTCGATCGAGCGCGGCTGCAACGGCAGGCGCCCGCCCTGCAAACGCGCGAGATTGAGCAACTGATCGACCATGCGCGCCATGCGCAGCGAACTGTTCTTCACGCGCGCGGCCACCGTCACCGACTGTTCGTCGGCCGCCGTGCGCATCAGATATTCCGCCGACGCGAGCACCGCGCCGAGCGGCGTGCGCAGATCGTGACTCAGCACGGCCATCAGCATTTCGTTGGCTTCGAGCATCTGCCGCGTGGTGACGAGTTGCGCCGCAAGCTGACGCTTCTGCTGTTCGAGCTGCACGAATACATCGACCTTGGATTGCAGAATCCGCGGATCGAACGGCTTGTAGAGAAAGTCGACCGCGCCGGCCTCATAGCCGCGGAACGTGCGCGACGCATCTTGCGCCGTTGCCGTCAGAAAGATGATCGGCACATGCGAGGTGCGCGGGCTGCCACGCATCAGCGCGGCCAGTTCGAAGCCGTTCATGCCGGGCATGTTGACGTCGAGAATCGCCAGCGCGACTTCGTGCTTGAGCAGCAGGTCGAGCGCCGCCGTGCCCGAGTCGGCCACCAGCACGGCAAGATCCGGCCGGGCCAGCAAGGCTTCGAGCGCCGTGATGTTGTGGACGATGTCGTCGACGATCAGAATGTTCACAGGTGAGTTCGTCATGGCATCGGGTCAGAAAGAGGCCGGCAATGCAGCAAGCCGCCGGGCCATGGTTTCGGGAGTGTAGATAAAATCCGCGGCGCCGCGTTCAATCGCGGCGCGCGGCATTTCGGGGGAAGCAGCAGTGTCCGGCGCCTGTACCCAGGCCGTGCCGCCCAACGCGCGCACACGCTTTAGGCCTTGCGCGCCGTCGTCGTTGGCGCCCGACAGCAGCACCGCCAGCAGCCGTTCGCCATACACGGCGGCGGCCGATTCGAACAGCACGTCGATCGAGGGACGCGAAAAACGCACGGCGGCGTCGGTCGACAGCGCAACAGTGCGGTCCACTTCCACCAGCATGTGATAGCCCGGCGGCGCAATGTGCACGCGGCCCGGCATGATGCGCTCGCCCGCATCGGGCTCGAGCACCGGCAACGCGCAACGATGTGCGAACGCATGCACGAGATAGCTCGGCGAATCGGGCGGCAGGTGCGTGACGATCATCACGGCCGGTGCAAAGCCCGCGGGCAGCGCGCCGAGCAGCGTGTTCAGCACTTCGATGCCGCCCGCCGAGCCGCCGATCACGACGAGTTCGTAGCCGCGCGCCGCTGCGGCGCGCGCTTCGGCATCGACGGTTGGCTGGACAGTTGGGCGTGGCATCATGACCGGTCTAGCGCTTCTGATAAATGCGTTCGGTCGGACGGAATTCGTCGAACGCTTCGTAGTGGTTGGAAAACCGCAAACTTTCCTTGCTGCCCAAACCCAGGAATCCGCGCCGCACGAGCGCGTTCTCGAACAGACCCAGCGCGCGATCCTGCAAGCCGCGATCGAAATAGATCAGCACGTTGCGGCACGACACCAGGTGCGCTTCGAGAAAGACTTCGTCGGTGGACAGGCTGTGGTCGGCGAACACCACGCGCTCTTTCAGCGAGCCCGCAAAGCGCGCGCCGCCATACGCCGCATGATAGTAGTCGGACAGCGAACGCTTGCCGCCGGCCGCCAGATAGTTTTGCGTGAAGCCCTGAATCCGGTCCAGCGCGTAGATGCCAGACTCGGCGCGCGCGAGCGCGTCCGGGTTGATGTCGGTCGCGTAGAACAGCGTGCGTTCGGTCAGCCCTTCCTCGTCGAAGAGGATTTTCAGCGACCACAGTTCCTCGCCCGTGCTGCATCCCGCCACCCACACCTTGATCGACGGATAGGTGCGCAGACGCGGCAAAACGTGTTCGCGCAGCGCGAGGAAATACGACGGGTCGCGAAACATCTCGCTGACCTGCACCGTGAGGTACTGGAACAGCCGCGAGAACTCGTCGCCGTTGCGCATGATGCGGTCCTGCAACTGCGACAGCGTCTTCAGCCCGAACTCCTCCAGCGCCTGCGACAGGCGGCGCCGCAGCGACGACATCGCGTAGTGGCGGAAGTCGTGCTGATACTTGAGGTAAACCGCCTCCAGCAGCAGCTTCAACTCGATGTCGAAGTCGCTGATGCGTTGCGGTGCGTCGAATTCGGACTGACTCATCGTGTTCCCATGCTCCTTCTACCGTTGCCGCAACCAGACGCGGCACAGCGCGACCAGCTTGTCCACGTCGATCGGCTTCGAGACGTAGTCGTCCGCGCCGGCTTCGAGGCAACGGGTACGGTCGTTCGCCATGGCCTTCGCCGTCAGCGCGATGATCGGCAGATGAGCAAAACGCGGATCGCGGCGAATCTCGCCCATCGCGGTCAAACCGTCCATCTCCGGCATCATGATGTCCATCAGGATCAGATGCACTTCAGGGCCGTTTGCCAGCGCTTCGAGCGCTTCCCGACCGTTGCGCGCAATCTGCAGTTTCGCACCGAGCGGCTCCAGCACGTGCGAGAGCGCGAAAATATTGCGGACGTCGTCTTCGGCCAGCAGGATCGTGCGGCCCTCGAAGGCATTGTCGCGCTGACGCACCGTGCGCAGCATGCGCTGCTGCTCGGGCGCGAGCGACGACTCCACGCTGTGCAGGAACAGCGTCACTTCGTCGAGCAGGCGTTCGGGCGACTTCGCGCCCTTGATGATGATCGACTTCGAATAGCGGCGCAGCCGGTGCTCTTCCTCGTCGGACAGCATGCGGCCCGTGTAGACGATCACCGGCAACGCGGCATGCGCGGTGTTCGCGGCGAGCCGTTCGAGCAGATCGTAGCCGGTGCCGTCGGGCAGCGCGAGATCGGTCACCACGCAGTCGAAGCTGAACTTCCCCAGATGCTCCAGCGCTTCCGCCAAGGTTGCAACTGCAACGATCTCGGTGTTCTCGCTTTGCAGAAGCGCGCGGATGCTTTCGCGCATCGGCGCGTCGTCCTCGATCACCAGCACGCGTTTGAGGCGCTGCTGCAGACGCGCTTCGAGGCGGCGGATCGCGGCTTCCATCGTGCTGCGCGCGGTCGGCTTGAGCGTATAGCCGATGGCGCCGAGGTGCAGCGCCTTGTCGGCGTGATCGGTCGCCGAGACGATATGGATGGGAATGTGACGCGTGAGCGGATCGTTCTTCAGCCACTCCAGCACGGTCAGGCCGGAACGGTCCGGCAGGCCGACGTCGAGCAGCACCGCCGCCGGGCGCATGTCGCGCACGAGGGCGAGACCGCTGGCGGCACTGCTCGCGTGGACGAAGTCGAAGTCGAGTTCGTGGGTCAGATCGCGCAGGATTTCGGCGAAGGCGAGATCGTCCTCCACAGCGACGATCAGACGGCCGGCGCGGGTGCGGTTGTCGCGGTCGTCGGCAATCGGGCCGTTGGTGGTTTCGGGCGCGTTGCCATGGGTCAAGCCGCTAGTCAGGCCATTGGCCGGCGTGATCACCGTAGGCTGGCTATCGCCCGAAGACGGTCGCACCAGCAGCGATTCCGTGATCGATTCGGCGACGGCCGGTGTCTGAACCGAGGCGAAAGCCGGCGCCGGCGTATGCTGCGCGCCCTGGTTTGCGTTCAAGGCCGCCTCGGCATCGAGCGGCAGCCACAGCGTGAACACACTGCCCTTGCCAACTTCGCTGGCGACGGTGATCCGGCCGCCCAGCAAGCGCGAAAACTCCCGCGATATCGACAAACCCAGGCCGCTGCCGCCGTATTGACGGCTGGTGGAACCGTCGGCCTGCTGGAACGCCTCGAAGATCATGTCCAGCTTGTCGGCCGCGATGCCGATTCCGGAGTCGCGCACGTCGATGCGCAGCATGCCGTCTTCAGCCGGCGCGACAGACACCGCCACCTCGCCGCGTTCGGTGAATTTCACCGCGTTCGAAAGCAGGTTACGCAGAATCTGCGTGACGCGCTGGCCGTCGGTGATGAAGGTATCCGGCGTGCCCGGCAAGCGGTCGAACGCAAGGCGCAAATGTTTGGCGCCGGCCAATGGCTTGAACATTTCTTCGAGCGCCTGCAGGGTCGCGTCGATCGACACCGTTTCGAGTTCGACCGTCACCTGCCCGGCTTCGACCTTCGACAGATCGAGAATGTCGTTAATCAGCACCAGCAAGTCGCTGTTCGATGCGTGGATCGTTTCCGCGTAGCGCACCTGTTCTTCCGTCAGATTGCCGGTACGGTTCTGCTGCAACAGCTTGGCGAGAATCAGCGAACTGTTCAGCGGCGTGCGCAGTTCGTGCGACATGTTGGCGAGGAACTCGGACTTGTAGCGGCTCGACTGGTCAAGGCGCGCCGCGTTGGCCGCGAGATCGTCCTGCGCGCGCAGCAGATCGGACTTCTGCCGCTCGAGACGCTGCGCATATTCTTCGAGCTGCACGTTGGTCTGTTCGAGCTCGGCTTGCTGCGCTTCCAGACGCGTTTGCGATTCCATCAGCGCGCGGCCGCGTTCTTCGAGTCCTTCATTGGAGACGCGCAATTCTTCCTGCTGCACCTGCAGTTCTTCGTTCAACTGCTGCGTTTCGGCCAGCGCGTCCTGCAGACGCTCGCGATACAACGCGGCTTCGACGAAGTCGCCCATGCTGCTGGCGACCAGTTCCATGAACTCCTGGTCGCGCACGCCCAACTCGCGAATGAAACCCAGTTCGACGACGCCGTTGACCTGCCCGTCGTTTTCGATCGGCATGACGAGCAGGTTCTTCGGCGCGCTCTTGCCGGTCGCGGACACCACCTGCACATAGTCCGCCGGCACATCGCGCAAGACCAGCGTGCGGCGCGCCAAAGCCGCCTGGCCGATCAGCGTCTCGCCTTCGGCGAAGTTGCGCGCGGTGGCCTGCTCGCTTTCGCGGCTAAAACCGTAAGTTGCGATCCGGCGCAGCGTGCCGTGATGCTTATCGCGCACATAGAGCGCGGCCACGACGGCGTCCAGATATTGCGCGAGAAAGTCGAGCATCGCGCGGCCGACCAGCGGCGAAGTAGTCTGACCGACCACCTTTTCGGCAAGCAGGCGCTGCCCGGAGCGCAACCACACTTGCTCTTGCAGCATCTCGGTCTGTTCGGCCTGCTGGCGCAGCGCGCCATCATACGTGGACGACAGGCTCATCAATTCGCGGCGCCCCATCCATGCGAGCAGGGCGCTCACGCTCAGGCTGAAGAGCAGGAACACGCTGACCAGCGTAGTCGTGACACGGCGCGTCGCTTCGCTGCGCTCCTGGCGCAGGCGCAATTCGACATCGAGAAAATCGCCGAATTCACGGCGCGTTTCGTCGAATTCGAGCTTGCCGCGACCGCTCGCCACCGCGCTTTCGAAATTCTGATTGCGACGGCGCGCGTCGATCATCTCTTCGGCAAAACGGCTCCAGCGTTGCTGGATTGCCTGGATCTGCTTGAGCTTTTCGACTTGCGGCGGGTTGTCGGAGACCAGCTCCTGCAAGGCCTCGATTTGCGTCTTGAAGCGCGGGCCGCCGTTTTCAAAAGGCGTGAGGAAGCTCTCGTCGCCCGTGATCAGGAAGCCTCGCATCGACGATTCGCGATCGACCGCGAGACGCAGCATTTCATTGGCCTGGCCGATCACGCGCTCGGAATGCTCGGCCCAGTTCATGGTCGAGACCAGATAAGCAATCAGTCCGACGAAGACGGCCATCGTGACCAGGCCGACACCCAGAGGCAAGGCGATATTGCGGCGAAGGATGCTGCGAAAACGATTCTGGTCGACGGCCTGGGATGCGGTCATTTTTTCTGTCTTCGGCGTGGCGAATCGAGTCGATTCGGAATATTTTTCAGGTATTTCGCGTGATTCCTTCTGTCGCGATGCGACGCGCGTAATCATACAGGATGGGGTTTGTTTTTGAGACGCGCACCTGAGCGGTTTAGGCTTGCTGGACGGGGCTGTTGCCGACTTACGCAACCTTGCGCACTCACGTAGGTCAATCGTGCGAGGAATGCAGATCCGCTCTTCGATCATCCGATCGCCGTCCACTTTCTACCGGTAGCCGATGCCTTCTCACGCCTTCACCGATTTTTCCCGCGCGCCCTTGCGTATCGCCCTCGCCGCCGCGTTCATGTGGCATGCCTCGTTGAGCGGCGCGGCGCAGGTTGCCGAGCCGCCCGCGGCACACGGCGGCATCGTGGCCGCCACCGTGCACGTCGAGGCGCCCACGCAGGCTTCGCCGGTCGTGCCCGTGCCGCCGTCCGAGCAATACCCGACGCTCTATCGCGACGTGCAGCTCGCGCATCTCTATCCCGACAGCAAAACCTTCGCGGACATGGTGCCGCTTTCAGCGCCCGCGCAGATCGCGGCCGCGTACAACGCCGCGAAGCAACAGCCCAACTTCAATCTCGCCGACTTCGTGAAGCACAACTTCACGCTGCCCACGCGCACGGCGAAGGCCTATGTCTCCGATCCAAATCAGGATGTGGTGGGCCATATCGATACGCTCTGGAACGTGCTGCGCCGCGAGCCGGATGCGACCGCGAGCCCGTGGTCTTCGCTGTTGCCGCTGCCCTACGCGTATATCGTGCCGGGCGACCGGTTCGATGAGATCTACTACTGGGACTCGTACTTCATCATGCTCGGCCTCGAACAGAGCGGACAGCATGCGCTGGTCGTCGATGAAATGAAAAACTTCGCAACCCTGATCGACCGGTACGGCCATATTCCGAACGGCAATCGCACCTACTACCTGAGCCGCTCGCAACCGCCGTTCTTCGCGCAGATGGTGCGGCTCGTCGCAGAAAAAGACGGCGACGCGGTCTACGCGCAGTACCTGCCCGAGTTGCAGCGCGAGTACGCCTACTGGATGGACGGCAGCGATGGCCTTGCCGCCGGCCACGCCAACCGGCATGTGGTGCGCCTGCCGGACGGCACGTTGCTCAACCGCTATTGGGACGAACGCGCCACGCCGCGCGACGAGTCGTATCGCGAAGACGTCCTCACCGCGCGGCAGACGCCGCAACGCGATTCCGCGGATCTGTGGCGCAATCTGCGCGCAGGCGGCGAAACCGGCTGGGATTTCAGCTCGCGCTGGTTTGCGGACGGCAAGACGCTCGCCACGGTGGACGTGACCTCGCTCGTGCCTGTCGATCTGAATTGCCTGCTGGCCGATCTGGAACGCACGCTGGCCAAGGCCTATCGTTTACGCGGCGACGTCACGCATGCGGAAAATATGGAGCAGCGCGCCGCCGCGCGCGCCGAAGCCATTCGCCGCGTGCTGTGGGACCCGCAGTTGCAGGCATTCGGCGACTACGACTTCGTGCATCACACGCTGACGCACACGCTCACTGCCGCGACGGTCTATCCGTTGTATACGGGGATAGCCAGCCGTCAGCAAGCGAAGACCGTCGCCGCTACGTTGCAGCGCGAATTGCTTCGCCCGGGTGGACTCGCCACTACGCAAGCGGCGACGGGCCAGCAATGGGACGCGCCGAATGGCTGGGCGCCGTTGCAGTATCTGGCGGTGATCGGCTTGCGGCGCTATAGCGAAGCGGCGCTCGCGCAAACCATCGCGACTCGCTGGATCAAGACCAATGTGTCGTACTACCAGCACACGGGTAAGCTCGTCGAGAAATACGATATCGACGCAGCCGCGCCTGGCGTCTCGGCCGGGGGTGGCGAGTATCCGCTGCAGGATGGCTTCGGCTGGACCAACGGCGTGCTGCGCGCGTTGCTCGTGCTGTATCCGCAGACGGTGCAAGCCTCGCGTCCTAGCGATATTCCCGAAGGTCCGGCGGGCGTGTCGGCGGCCGCGGCTTCCGCGGCCGCCGCGCCGAAGAATACGCATCGGCTGCATGGCACGCGGGTGAATCCTTAACGCTCTTTACGCTGCAACATAAAAGACCTGGCCAGTGCGAACTGGCCAGGTCGTTGAACGACTCACCGCACGCTCAAGCCGGCACAGTCTCAGCCTGCTTTGCCCGCGACCACACGCGATGCTGCTCAGCCGCCTTGATGAACGCCTTCAACACGTCGGCGGCCTGCTTGTCGTCGCCGGTTGCGACGCCGTCGGCATTGTCCGGCAAGTGCGCGGCAGCGAGCACGTCGCGTCCCGCGCCGATCGCCGCAATCGCCTTCAGATGCTTGAACGCCTCGAGCACGAAATGCCGCGCGTCGCCGGATTGCGCCAGCGTCTTCGCACCCTTGTCGCCGCCCACGACGATCACCGCATCGAACATGATCGACGGCAAGCCGGCAATCGTGGCGTCCGGCGCCATGCCGTCGATCGCGGCGAGCGTCGGCGCGATCAGCATAGGCGCCGCGCCTTCGCCTTGCAGCGCCTGCTGCAGCTTCTTGATGGCAGCGCCATCGGAACCCGGCGCGGCGAGCAACGCGATCTTGCGGGTCTTGATGCCCGGCTGCACCCGGTTGAGCAGGCTCAGCGCGGGCGATTCCTTGGGCCCGGTCAGCTTCGCCGTGCCTTTCATCGGCGCCGGCAAACCGAGCCCTTCCGCCACCTGCGCCGCGAGTCCCGCGTCGAAGTTGGCGATAATCTCGTTCACCACGCGCGCACGAATTTCCGGCTTCGTCACCTTGCCGAGTTCGAACTGATACGCCGCGGCGATGTGGTCTTTCTCAGGCTGCGACATGCTGTTATAGAACAGCGCGGCCTGCGAGAAATGATCGGCGAACGATTCGCTGCGCACGCGGATTTTGGTGCCTTCCACGCGCTCCTGATAACTTTCGAAGCCGCCGTCGGACGGCGCCGGATCGGTCTCCTTCGGCCAGCCGCCGCCCACCGAATTCGGCTCATACGAAGCCTGGCCGACATTGATCGCCTGGCGGTGCATCGCGTCGCGCTGATTGTTATTGAACGGGCACACCGGCCGGTTGATCGGAATCTCGTGAAAGTTCGGGCCGCCTAGCCGGCTGATCTGCGTATCCGTGTATGAGAACAAACGGCCTTGCAAAAGCGGATCGTTCGAGAAATCGATACCCGGGACGATATGGCCCGGATGGAACGCCACCTGTTCGGTCTCGGCGAAGAAGTTGTCCGGATTGCGATTGAGCGTCATCTTGCCGATGATCTTGACCGGCACGAGTTCTTCTGGAATCAGCTTGGTCGGATCGAGCAGGTCGAAATCGAATTTGTGCTCGTCGGCTTCTTCAATGATCTGCACGCCGAGTTCGAACTCGGGGAAGTTGCCCAGTTCGATCGACTCCCATAGATCGCGCCGATGGAAATCCGGATCCTTGCCGGCCAGTTTCTGCGCTTCGTCCCACAGCAGCGAATACGAGCCCAGCACCGGACGCCAGTGGAATTTGACGAAGCGTCCCTTGCCTTGCGCATTCACGAAACGGAACGTGTGAATGCCGAAACCTTCCATGGTTCGCAGGCTGCGCGGAATCGCGCGATCCGACATGGTCCACAGCACCATATGCGCGGACTCGGGCACCAGCGAGACGAAGTCCCAGAAGGTGTCGTGCGCGGAGCCGCCGGTCGGCATTTCGTTCGGGGCTTCTGGTTTGACCGCATGCACGAAGTCGGGAAACTTGATGGCGTCCTGAATGAAGAACACCGGCATGTTGTTGCCGACCAGATCGTAATTACCTTCCTGCGTGTAGAACTTCACGGCGAAGCCGCGCACATCGCGCACCGTGTCGGCGGAACCGCGCGGACCCTGCACCGTGGAAAAGCGCACATAGACCGGCGTCTGGACCGCGGGGTCCTGTAGAAACCCGGCCTTGGTGTACTCCTTCATCGACTCGTACACCTGAAACACGCCGTGCGCCGCCGAACCGCGCGCATGCACGATGCGCTCGGGAATGCGTTCATGGTCGAAGTGCGTGATCTTTTCACGCATGATGAAGTCTTCGAGCAACGAGGGGCCGCGCGGACCCGCGCGCAGGCTGTTCTGATTGTCGGAGATCTTGACGCCCTGATTGGTTCTCAGCGCCTGGCCTTCCGGATTGACTCGAAACTGGTCGAGATCCTTCGATTTCGGATCCGATTGCGGATTGTTCGCCTGCGCGTTCTTCGCTGCGGGCTTCTGCGTATTCGTTTTACCTGCCATGAGAATCTGCTCCTTGCGTTCGGGGGCGTGCCGGTGGGGAAATCCGGTCTGACGCACCGAAACAAGGCAGCAATCGATGTACCCGCGTGGGCTCATCGCTAATCACGATTGCTGATACAGGAGCGATGCTGAGCGGGCGATGCGGCGGGCGCGCCGCGGATTGCGCGCCGCCGTCCATCCATGGAAGCGCCAAAGCGCGCGATCAGAAGCGGTAGTTGATCGAAATATCGGCTACGCCATTGGCTTTGCGGTGCGTGACCGGACTATTGCCCGCACTGCCCACCAGTTGTTCGAAGGCGCCGTCCGCGGTGGCGAACCAGTGCTTGTCGAACAGCCATACGGCGCTGATGCCGAAGCCCACCGACTTGAAGCCCGCGCTCGCGTGGTACTGCGAGTACTTCGAATTCGCCGCCTGAGTCGGATTCACGCCGAACCAGCTATTCATGTAAGTGGAGTCCGCTAGCGTCACGTTCGGACCGGCAAACCAGAAGAACTTCTTGGTGCTGCCCGGCATCGGCATATACGCGCCGAGATCGCCGATCCAGCCGTTCGAGCCGCCGAAATAGCGCCTGACGTCCGCACGCAGCACGAGCGGGAAATCCTTCGAGATCACATACTCGCCGGACAGTTTGACGCCCGGCGCCAGGTTGATATTGCCGAGGCCGTCCAACTCTTGCGGGTCGTCATGGCCGCGGCGTCCGAGATCGTAGACGGCGGCAAGACTCGCACGCCAGTTCTCGCCTTGCGCGAAGTTGACCCCGAGACCCTCGCCGCTCGAGAGGAAGAACAGATCCTTGTAGCGCACGTCGATGCTCGGTCCGGCCATCAGGTGATACCGGTCGGAACCCTCATAGCGCGGCTGGAACGACGTTGCCGCGCCGACCCGCACCTGCCAGTCCGGGATATTGGGCTGCCACATCTTCTGCAGTGGAATGCCGACCGAGTACTGCCATTCGCCCAGCGGCGAAGGCGTTTGGGCCGAGGCCGAGTCCGGTAGGACGGCGACGCCGCCGATGGCCACGGCGACAAGGGAAGTTGCCGCGATGCTTGTTTGTTGATTGCGGAGCTTGCCGCCCCGCTTTCTACGGCTGTTAAACACCAGAAGCCTCCGATCTCGCGTATCGCGAAGAGGGTTATGTTCTCGCCCGGGTCCGCACAGGATAAAAAGCACCCGGGCGACCGCCGCGTTGCTACTTACGGCATGTAATTTTTTCGGCGAATGACACGCACCGCTCGGCAGATCACTCGACCCACATCCAATCAGAAGCCCGCAAATTGGGGCATTTGTCTGAACAGAGCGGTACGAAAGATTTGCCGATGGACGCACAGGTGCAAAATGCGGGCCTAGTCGCTGGAGAACGGGCTCGGATTGGCTGAAGACAAAGACGCGAATGCGCCACGCGGGACACCACGACGACGAAACGCAGGTATGGGGATGCGAAGAACAAGACACGGCCGGCACCGCACGACGCGGCGCCGGGCACGCGCGTGGGCCTACTGCGATGCTTCGACCAGCACCGGCTTGTCGCGATACAGATTCGGGAACAGGCGCTTCAGGTTGGCGACCTTCGGCATGTCGTTAATCGCGATATACGCCGAATTGGGATGCAGCGTCAGGTAGTTCTGGTGATACGACTCGGCCGGATAGAAGCCCTTGAACGGCTCGGTCTTCGTGACGATCGGCGCCGGGAAGGCGCGCGCCTTGTCGAGTTGCGCGATATAGCCTTGCGCGACGCGCCGCTGCGTGTCGTTCAGCGGAAACACCGCCGAGCGGTATTGCGTGCCGCTGTCCGGCCCCTGGCGATTCAGTTGGGTCGGGTCCTGAATCACAGAGAAATACACCTGCAACAACTGGCCGTAAGTGACCTTGGTCGGATCGAACGTGACCTGCACCGACTCCGCGTGCCCCGTCTCGCCGCCGCTGACCGTCTCGTACTGCGCGGTGTCGCGCTGGCCGCCCGAGTACCCTGAGACCGCCTTCGTGACGCCGCGCACATGCTGGAATACGCCCTGCACGCCCCAGAAACAGCCGCCCGCGAATACCGCGGTTTCTTCATGCGCGGTCGTGGCGGACACCGGTTCGTCGAGCGCCGGTGGCGCGATCACGACGGCGGCCTCCGATGAAAAGGCCATGCGCTGCGCCAGCAGCAGCGCGAGCACGCCGAATCCGACCGAGAGTGAAATCGCCGCCACGCGCGAGCGCGCCGGCCTGCCGTCAATGCGTTTGTAGAAGTTCATGAGGTCCATCCTGATTCGCTCGGATCACGCGCCCGATGCGGGCGTAAATGTCATGGCCAGACCGTTCATGCAATAGCGCAAGCCGGTCGGTTTGGGGCCGTCGTCGAACACGTGGCCGAGATGGCCGCCGCAGCGCCGGCATAGCACTTCGTCGCGCGTCATGCCGAACGACTTGTCGGTATGCGTGATGACCGCATGGTCAAGCGGTTGCCAGAAACTCGGCCAGCCGGTGCCGCTGTCGAACTTGGTCTTCGATGAGAAAAGCGGCAGTTTGCACCCGGCGCATGCAAACGTGCCCGCGTGGTGCTCGTCGTTCAACGGACTGGTGAACGGGCGCTCCGTGCCCGCCTCGCGCAGCACGCGGTATTGCGCGTCGGTCAGCAATTTGCGCCATTCGGCGTCGCTGTGCGTGACCTCGTAGGCGGCTGCCGCGCTGCCGTTTGTCGCTTGAGCCGCTTGAGCCGGCTGCGCCGCGCGCGCCGTGCGCCACATCGAGGCGCCGCCGGCCAGCGACAGCGCGCCGATTAACCTGAAGAATATCCGTCTGTTGCAAGCCATGATGATCGCTCCGGAAAGTCCGTACCGTTCACCCGTTCCGGCGCTGATCGCGCCGCCCGCGAGTGGTCCCGATGCTTGGTCGCACGAGAGCGGGATAAATGACAGCATGCGCGTCTTTTTGTGCCACGGCGGCCGCCGCGATGGCAATTACAGCGGAAATTTCGTGGTCGAGAGGATTTCCTTGAGCACCATGAACGAGCGGATCTGCCGGACGCCCGGCAGATAGAGCAACTGCTCCGCGTGCAGGCGATTGAAGCTGTCGCTGTCGCGCGTGCGGATCGTCATGAAATAGTCGAATTCGCCGGTCACCACGTGGCACTCCATGCAGCCGGCCACCTGCTGCGCCGCTTTCTCGAACTCAGCGAACGACTCCGGCGTGGACCGATCCAGCACCACGCCGATGATCACCAGCATCCCCGCCCCCGCCGCCTTCGGGTCGATCAACGCCACGACGCCGCGGATCAGCCCGGACTCCTTGAGCCGCTCCACCCGCCGCAAACACGCCGGCGCACTCAGCTTGACCTTCGCCGCGAGCGCGACGTTCGAAATCGACGCATCGGTTTGCAACTGCCGCAGGATCGCGCGGTCGATGCGGTCGAGCGCCTGCAGCGGATCGGCCGGCACGGTGGCGGAGGCTGCCACCGCTGTCGGAGTTCTACGAATTTTTGTTGCGTTCATGAGTTCCTATGCGGTCGTTTTCTTAAGCAGATAACGGCTATAGCTTTGCAAAAGTATGCCGAAGCCAATTTTTTCGCAAGCTCATTTCCAGCTGTTTTCCCTACCATTTGATCAACGCGACCGGTTGCCGTTCGCGTCCCACCTACCCGACCACGGAGCTGCCATGAACCTGCAACGATTCCCTCGTTACCCGCTGACCTTTGGGCCGACGCCGATCCAGCCGCTCAAGCGCCTGAGCGACCACCTCGGCGGCAAAGTGCATCTGTATGCGAAGCGCGAAGACTGCAACAGCGGCTTTGCGTTCGGCGGCAACAAGACGCGCAAGCTCGAATACCTGATCCCCGAAGCGCTCGCGCAGGGTTGCGACACGCTCGTGTCGATCGGCGGGATCCAGTCGAATCAGACGCGTCAGGTGGCGGCCGTGGCGGCGCATCTGGGCATGAAGTGCGTGCTGGTGCAGGAGAACTGGGTCAACTACTCGGATGCGGTCTATGACCGGGTCGGCAACATCCAGATGTCGCGCATTCTCGGCGCCGACGTGCGGCTCGTCGCCGACGGCTTCGACATCGGCTTTCGCAAAAGCTGGGAAGACGCGCTGGAAAGCGTGCGGGCCGCCGGCGGCAAGCCGTATGCGATTCCGGCCGGCTGCTCCGACCATCCGCTCGGCGGGCTCGGTTTCGTCGGCTTCGCGGAGGAGGTTCGCCAGCAGGAAGCGGAATTGGGCTTCAAATTCGACTACATCGTCGTGTGTTCCGTAACCGGCAGCACGCAGGCCGGCATGGTGGTGGGTTTCGCCGAAGACGGCCGCGCTGAGCGCGTCATCGGTATCGACGCGTCGGCGAAGCCCGCGCAGACGCGCGAGCAGATCATCCGCATCGCGAAGCAAACCGCGGAACAAGTCGGCTTGGGACGCGATATCACCAGCAAGGACGTGGTGCTCGACGAGCGCTTCGGCGGCCCGGAATACGGCTTGCCGAATGACGGCACGCTGGAAGCGATCCGCCTGTGCGCGCGCCTGGAGGGCGTGCTGACCGATCCCGTCTACGAAGGCAAATCCATGCACGGCATGATCGAGATGGTGCGCAACGGTGAATTCCCCGAAGGTTCGCGCGTGCTGTACGCGCACCTCGGCGGCGTGCCGGCGTTGAACGGCTACAGCTTCATTTTCCGCAACGGCTAAACCAGGCGCTTGCTCAAGTGCTCCCTCAGGAATTCCACGAACGCCCGGATCGTGAGGGAGCTTTGCCTGTGCTGCGGATATACCGCGTAGACGCTCGTCGCGGTAGGCAGGAATGCGTCGAGCACCGGCACGAGCTGACCGCTTTTGAGCGCATCGGCGACGATAAAATCAGGAAGCCGAACAATCCCCAGACCCGCGACGGCCGCATCGCGCACCAGCTCGCCATTGTTGGCGCGCAACGGCCCGTGGACCTCGACGCCCTTCGTCACGCCATCGACGACGAACTCCCAGCTCACCGCGCCGCCGTGTCCGTATAACAGACACGAATGGCGCTCCAGATCGCCGGGCACCTTGGGCGCGCCACGGCGCCGCACATAACCGGGACTGCAGCAGGCCACCATCCGGATCTCCACGAGCTTCTGCCCGATCAGCGTGGAATCCGGCAAGGTGCCGATCCGGATCGCCATGTCGAAGCCCTCGCCGACCACGTCGACGGTGCGGTCGCTCAATTCCATCTCGAAGCGCACGTCGCCGTGCTCGCGCAGAAACATCGCCACGAGCGGCGACAGATGCGCCATGCCGAACGACATCGGCGCGCTCACGCGCAGCAGGCCGCGCGGCCCGGCGCGCCGTAGCGACATGGCCTGCTCGGCGTCTTCCACTTCGCCGAGGATGCGTTTGGCGCGCTCGTAAAACTCCTGCCCGAGGTCGGTCACCGCCAGCTTGCGCGTATTGCGGATCAGCAACTGCACGCCGAGCGTTTCCTCCAGCGCCATCACCCGGCGGCTGACGAACTGCTTCGACAGCGACAGCCGGTTGGCGGCCGTCGTGAAGTTATGCGCGTCGACCGTGGCGACGAAGATCCGCATGTCATCGAGCTGCATCGTATTGTCCACTCCACAGTGACAGTGTTTCCGATTTCATGGCGATTATACCGATGTGGATTGACCTACACTCTCATTCATGGATCGCGGACAAACATCTGGCCGGATCGCACAACCCAAGGAGAAAAAAGATGCTTGAAATCAGACACGCCAATCAACGCGGCCGCGCGGAGCACGGCTGGCTCAGTTCGCGTCATACGTTTTCCTTCGCCAACTATCACGATCCGAAGCAGAACGGCTTTTCCGACCTGCTCGTGATCAACGACGACCGTGTCGCGCCGGCCCAAGGTTTCGGCAAGCACCCGCACCGCGACATGGAAATCTTCTCGTACGTGCTGGAAGGCGCGTTGGAACACAAGGACACGATGGGCACCGGCTCGGTGATCGTGCCCGGCGACATCCAGCTGATGAGCGCCGGAACCGGCGTCGCGCACAGCGAATACAACCAGTCGAAGAGCGACGCGGTGCACTTCCTGCAAATCTGGATCGCGCCGGGGCAAAAGGGCACGCCGCCGCGCTATCAGCAGCGTCACTTCGGCGCGGACCAGAAGCGCGGTGTGTTGCGTCTCGTGCTCTCGCCGGACGGTGCGGACGATTCGCTGACGGTGCAACAGGACGCGCGGGTCTATGCCGGCCTGTTCGACGGCGACGAAACGGCGCGGCTCGAACTGGCGAGCAATCGCTATGCGTATGTCCACGTGGCGCGCGGCAGCGTGACGGTGAACGGCGTCGAGTTCAAGGAAGGCGACGGTGCGCGTGTTCGCGGCGAAGAAGCATTGACTTTCACGCAAGGTCACGACGCGGAAGTCCTGGTGTTCGACTTGCGCAACATCGAGATGTCGGAGTTGTGGGCTTAAGCGGCCGAATGAGCTAAGTACGGGCTCGCCGGAGACATTCCGGCGAGCCACCCTCTTCTTACCCTGTTGAGAAAAAAATCATGCGCTATACGCTGTTTGAAAATCAGAAAGACGCGGTCATCCTCGTCGCCCGCGTTCTGTTGATGGTGCTGTTCGTCACGTTCGGCTGGTCGAAGCTCACCGGTTTTTCCGGCACCGTGGCTTATATGACATCGAGCGGCGCGCCGGTGCCCGAGTTGTCGGCGGTGATCGCCGTGGTGATGGAGTTTGTCGTGGGCATCGCGTTGCTGGTCGGTTTCTTTACGCGGCCGCTTGCCTTGCTGCTCGCGGTCTATACGCTCGGCACCGCGTTTATCGGCCACCATTACTGGAACATGACCGGCGCGGTGCAGTACGACAATATGATTCACTTTTACAAGAACATCAGCATCATCGGCGGACTGTTGCTGTTGTGTGTGACGGGCGCCGGGAAGTATTCGATCGATCGGCGTTGAAGTTGCTGGAAACTGTGCGATAAGGCACACAGGGAATCCCGCATGCGACGGCCACCGACAGGTGGCCGTTGGTTTTTGTAGCGGCGCGAAGGCCAAACAAAAACGGCGACCCAAAGGCCGCCGTCCACTGCTCACACAACTGCATCAAACCGCGACTGCAACCTCGGCTTCACCAACCACTTCCACTTCTTCGCTATTGCGGATCAGATGATCGAACGCGGAGAGCGATGCCTTCGCGCCTTCGCCCACGGCGATCACGATCTGCTTGAACGGCACCGTGGTCACATCGCCGGCGGCGAACACGCCCGGCACCGACGTCGCGCCGCGTGCATCGACGACGATCTCGCCGTGCTTCGACAACTCGACCGTACCCTTGAGCCATTCGGTGTTGGGCACGAGACCGATCTGCACGAACACGCCTTCCAGTTCGATCTGCTTCACTTCGCCCGAACGCAGATCCTTGTAGACCAGACCGTTGACCTTCTTGCCGTCGCCGGTGATTTCCGTGGTCTGGGCCTGCGTGACGATCGTCACGTTCGCGAGGCTGCGCAGCTTGCGTTGCAGCACTTCATCGGCACGCAGCGTGGCACCGAACTCGAACAGCGTCACTTCTCGTACGATGCCCGCCAGATCGATCGCCGCCTCGACGCCGGAATTGCCACCGCCGATCACCGCGACGCGCTTGCCCTTGAACAACGGACCGTCGCAATGCGGGCAGTACGCCACGCCATGATTGCGGTACTCGCGCTCGCCCGGCACGTTGATTTCGCGCCAGCGCGCGCCCGTCGCCAGAATGATGGTCCTGGCCTTGAGCACCGCGCCGTTCGCCAGACGCACTTCGTTGATGCGGCCCGGGATCAGCGCTTCAGCACGCTGCACGTCCATGATGTCGACTTCGTAGCTCTTCACGTGCTGCTCGAGCGCCGTGGCGAACTTCGGTCCTTCGGTTTCCGTCACGGAGACGAAGTTTTCGATGGCCAGCGTGTCGAGCACCTGACCGCCGAAGCGTTCCGCTACCACGCCCGTCGCAATACCCTTGCGCGCCGAGTAAATCGCCGCAGCCGCACCCGCAGGGCCGCCGCCGACGATCAGCGTATCGAACACCGGCTTCTTTTCCAGTTCCTTTGCTGCACGCGCACCGGCGTTGGTGTCGAGTTTCGCCAGAATTTCCTTCACGCCGCTGCGGCCCTGGCCGAACACTTCGCCGTTCATGAACATGGTCGGTACCGCCATGATCTGGCGCGCTTCAACTTCGTTCTGGAACAGCGCGCCGTCGATCGCCACGTGGCGGATGCGCGGGTTGATCAGCGCCATCACGTTCAGTGCCTGGACGACTTCCGGGCAGTTCTGGCATGACAGCGAAAAATACGTTTCAAATTGATAGTCGCCGTCGAGATTGCGGATCTGTTCGATCACGGCATCTTCGAGCTTGACCGGATGGCCGCCGACCTGCAACAGCGCAAGCACCAGCGACGTGAATTCATGCCCCATCGGAATGCCGGCGAAACGGATGCCCGTGTCCTTGCCCGGCTCGCCGATCGAAAACGACGGCTTACGCTCGGCGTCGCCACGACGCTCGATCACGCTGACGCGCTCCGACAACGTCGCGATATCGTTCAGCAATGCCAGCAGCTCTTGCGATTTTGCGCTGTCGTCGAGCGACGCGACGATCTCGATAGGCCTGCTAACCTTTTCGAGGTACGTTTTCAACTGAGTCTTGAGATTGGCATCAAGCATGGCTATTCGATTCCGTGACGATGGGTGTTGGGTTCCCGGCGCCGCACGCATCCGGATAGAACGTGTGCGGCCCGGGGACGCGCGAACCACTGTAAGAAGCGGTCCGCACGGTGATGCGCCGTGAGGCGCTAACTGCGCAAGGTCGTGAGACCTTAGATCTTGCCGATCAGGTCCAGCGACGGGGTCAGCGTTTCAGCGCCCGGCGTCCACTTGGCGGGGCACACTTCACCCGGGTGAGCGGCGATGTATTGCGCAGCTTGCACCTTGCGCAGCAGTTCGCCGGCGTCACGGCCAATACCGTTGTCGTGAATTTCGGCCAGCTTGATTTCGCCTTCCGGATTGATCACGAACGTGCCGCGCAGTGCCAGGCCTTCTTCTTCGATCAGCACGTCGAAGTTGCGCGAGATTGCCAGCGTCGGGTCAGCGATCATCGGGTACTTGATCTTCTGGATCGTGTCCGACGTGTCGTGCCATGCCTTGTGCGTGAAGTGCGTATCGGTCGATACGCTGTAGATTTCGACGCCGAGCTTCTTGAATTCGGCGTAACGATCGGCCAGGTCGCCCAGTTCGGTCGGGCACACGAAGGTGAAGTCAGCCGGGTAGAAAACGAACACCGACCATTTGCCCTTCAGGCTCTGTTCAGTGACGGTCTGGAAATCGCCATTGTGAAAAGCCTGTGCCTTAAACGGTTTGACTTGACTGTTGATGATCGGCATTTTGCTGAGTCCTCTTTCGGAGTGGTTGGAAAGTGGAGTCAGTATGTCAGACGACGCTTAATAGGTAAAGCGTTGTGTTTTAATGATAGCGATAGTCTGACACTATTTACCTCGCTACTTCTGCCTATCGCACCGTGGATCAGTCCTTCAGAAGCCGCCAGAGGGTGGTGCGGCC
Source organism: Paraburkholderia aromaticivorans (assembly GCF_012689525.1). Taxonomy (NCBI): domain Bacteria; kingdom Pseudomonadati; phylum Pseudomonadota; class Betaproteobacteria; order Burkholderiales; family Burkholderiaceae; genus Paraburkholderia; species Paraburkholderia aromaticivorans. Next base: position 1,478,108 of record NZ_CP051515.1, on the reverse strand, counting down.
GATTCCCAGCGCCCGGCTCGCCGCGGCGCGGTTGCCGCCGGCCTGTTCGAGGGCGTGGAGCACGTCCTCGCGGGTCGGGCTGATGCGGCTCTGGGCCGGTTCAGCGGCGGCATTCGCGCCGTTTGTGCCGTTTTTTGTGCCGTTTGTGCCGTTCGCACTCGCCTTGACGGCCACCGCCTGCTTCATGCGGCCGAATTCCGGAAACATCGCCTGCCAATCCTGACCAGCAACGCCGGCTGCATCGCCGAGATAGATCGCGGCGCGCGTCAGCAGATTTTCCAGCTCCCGCACATTGCCGGGCCACGCGTAGTGCTCGAACAGGGGTGCGAGAAACGCCAGCACCCGCTCGAGCGCACTCTCCGACAAGCCATATTCGAGCGCACTGCGGCTTAACAGGTGACGCGCCAGTTGCGGCACATCGTCACGCCGTTCGCGCAGCGGCGGCAATTTTAACTGAAGCAGGTTCAGACGAAAATACAAATCCGCGCGAAACGCGCCCTGCTCGACGAGCGCGTGCAGATCGCGGTGCGTGGCGGCGATCACCCGCACGTCGACCGGCGTGGCGCGTCCCGAGCCGAGCTTCATCACCTCGCGCTCCTGCAGGACCCGCAACAGACGGCTTTGCAGCGCCGCCGGCATCTCGCCGATTTCGTCGAGGAAAATCGTCCCCGTGTGGGCGATTTCGAACAGCCCCGGCTTGCCGCCGCGCCGCGCGCCCGTGAACGCGCCTTCCTCGTGGCCGAACAGTTCGCTTTCGATCAGCCCTTCCGGCAACGCCGCGCAATTGAACGCGACGAACGGATTGCCGCGCCGCCGGCTCGCATTGTGGATGCCTTGCGCGACCAGCTCCTTGCCGGTTCCGCTTTCGCCGCTCAGGAGCACGGTGGCATCGTGCGCGGCGCCGGCGCGCGCCAGCCGCCGCACGCGTTCGAGCGCCGCCGAGTTGCCGATCAGATCGTCGAGTTGATGCCGCGCGACCAGATGCTTCGGCCGCTGACTAGTGCGCAGCGACCGATCGATCCGCTGCGCGACCAGCGCGTCCTGCAAGGTGATCACGGAGCCGGAGCGTACGCCTTGTTCCACGATCGGCACGCAATTGACGATCAGCGCCCGGCCGCCGATCTGCTCGATACGCTCCTCGATCGGCAGGTCGTGCTCGAGCGTTTCGCGCAGCAAGGGCCCGACGGCGCGCTCGACTTGCGCGGGCACGTCCTGCTCGCGGTCGAGACCCAGCAAGTCGAGCATGGCCGGATTGACGGCTTCGACCTGGCCGGCGTCGTCGAAAGCGGCCACGCCGTCGCGCAGATGCGCCACGATCGTGTTCAGGCGCACGCGCTTCGATTCCTTCTGGCGGCTCACGCGCGCCAGTTCGACCGAGCGCTCGAACGCTTCTTCGACCGCGCCGAGCGAGTACAGGAAAACGCTCGCGAGGCCGGCCTGCTGGGCGAAGTCGCAAGCCATGCCGGGTCCGATGATGACGCTGCAACCTTCGGCGGCGAGGCTGTCGACCGCGAGTCGCACTTCGTCGATCGAGCGATAGGCGCGCTGTTTCAGGCTGACTTTCAGCCAGGCGCTCAGGTCGGCCAGTTCGTGCGAGATCGTTTCGTGCAGCACGAGGCCGATCTGCGCGTTCGGCGAGGTGGTCGTGGCGCGGGTGATCGCGCTCAGCACGTCGAAGCCGTTCACCTTGACCATCACGACCGGCACGTTCAGGTTGTCGCGCAGGTAGGCGCCGTTCGAACCGGCGGCCAGCACGACGTCGACCGAGCCTGCGTCCACGTAGGCCTGCAAGGCGGTGACGGCGGCGCCGTAGCCTTCCCGGACCGAGAAGAATTTCGCGCGGCTGGCATAGCGCGGCGCGACGGTCTCGCAAAGCGACTGCAACCGGCTGATACTCACCAATGCAATGCCTGGACGGCCCGGATCGGAATTCGCAAGGGACGACGTGTAAGTGGACACCGCGGCGCTCCGGTCTAGGTTGAAACGTTCCACGAAACGTTTCATGGAACAGTACGCTCATTGTGCCATGGAACGCCGCGCCGCCGCTTCCCCCGCTAACTTGCTGATTGTTTGGGACAAACCACCGAGCCCGCGAAATGGCACGCTTCCTGCAAAATCACGCCCGCGTTCTATATTCGACCTTTCCTTCTGGAGACACATTGTCATGACCACATCCGCCACCCGCCGCGCGGCCTTCCGCGCCAAAGTCAACGAACGCCAAGGGCTGCTCGTGCCCGGCGCCTTCAATGCGATGAGCGCCCGCGTGATCGAGGACGCCGGCTTCGAAGCGATCTACATCACCGGCGCGGGCGTCACCAATATGTCGCTCGGCCTGCCCGACCTCGGCTTCATCGGCCTTGCCGAAGTCGCCGAACATACGGCACGGATTCGCGACGCGGTCGCGCTGCCGCTGATCGTCGACGCCGACACCGGCTTCGGCAACGCGCTGAACGTGCGCCAGACGGTGCGCGTGCTCGAGCGCAGCGGCGCCGACGTGATCCAGTTCGAAGACCAGATCATGCCGAAGAAATGCGGCCACTTCTCCGGCAAGGAAGTGGTTAGCGCAAGCGAAATGGTCGGCAAGATCCGCGCGGCAGTCGATGCCCGCGAAGACGGCAATCTGCAGATCATGGCGCGCACCGACGCGGCCGCGGTCCACGGCATCGAGGACGCGATCGAGCGCGGCCATCGCTTCATCGAAGCCGGCGCCGACATCCTGTTTATCGAAGCGACCGAATCGCTCGCCGACATCGAACGTCTGCCGGGGCTGTTCGACAAGCCGCAACTGATCAATATCGTGATCGGCGGTAAGACGCCCGTGCAATCGCGCGAGGCGCTTGCCAAGCTCGGCTACGGCATCGTGCTGTATGCGAACGCGGCGCTGCAAGGCGCGGTGCTCGGCATGCAGCGCGCGCTCGGCACGCTGAAGAGCAATGGGCGCCTCGACGAGGACGCCACGCTGGTCGCGCCGTTCAGCGAACGTCAGCGGCTCGTCAACAAGCCGCTGTACGACAAGCTGGATCGCGAGTACGCCGCGAAAGAGTGAGTGGTGTTCAGGAAACTGTGTTTCCGGTGGGTGGGCAAACGGGCGGGCGGGCTTGCGGGCTTGCGGGCTTGCGGGCTTGTGGGCTTGCGGGCTTGTGGGCTTGCGGACTTGCCGGCGTGCCGCCCCGCGGGTGCATCACGTGCGCCGCTCGCCTTGCGCAGCGCCTGCCGTCGTCGACGGTATGGCGCCACTTATTGCGTTAGCATTCAGGGCTAGCAGTCGTTTTGCCATTGCCGGCGCGCCATCCTCGATGGCTTCGCCGACGCGTCAACTGCCGCCACGATCCCGTCGCTCGTCCGCCTCGTCCGGATGCCGGAAACACGTTTTCAAAAGGTAGTCGCAAGAACATGAAGGCCCAACCATCGCGCGCGAAGCGCCGGCACTGCATCGGCGCTGACAGGCGCTCGCACGACACGGCAAGCAGCGCGACGGGAGCCGCGCAATGAGCGCCGGCGAGACACGCAACGCGCACGTCGGCTGGCTGCCGTATATCGTCGCGGCCACCTTCTTCATGGAGTATCTCGACACCACGGTGATCGCGACCGCGTTGCCGCAGATGGCGCGCTCGTTCGGCGTCGGTCCCAACAGCCTCAGTCTCGGCATGACGGCCTACATGCTGGCGCTGGCGATCTTCATCCCCGCGAGCGGCTGGGTCGCCGACCGCTGCGGTTCGCGCACGGTGTTCTTCAGCGCAATCGGCGTGTTCACCGTGGCTTCCGTGTTGTGCGGCCTGTCGCAGAACGTAGTCGAGTTCACCGCCGCCCGTCTCCTGCAAGGCATAGGCGGCGCGATGATGGTGCCGGTGGGTCGCCTGATCGTGGTCCGCAGCACCGAAAAAAGCCGCATGATGCAGGCGATCTCGACCATCACGTGGCCGGCGATTGCCGCGCCGGTGGTCGGCCCGCCAATCGGCGGCTTCATCACGACCTACGCGTCGTGGCGCTGGATCTTTCTGCTCAACGTGCCGTTCGGCCTCGCGGCCATGGCCGTTGCGCTCGCGCTGGTGCCGAACCTGCGCGGCACCGAACGCAAGCCGCTCGACGTGGTCGGCCTGCTGCTGAGCGGCGCGGCGTTGACGGCGATTCTCTACGGCGCGGAGTTGGCAAGCCAGCCCGGCGAGAATCCGTGGATCGCCGGGGCGATCATCCTCGGCGGTTTGCTGGTGGGCGTGGTGGCGTTTCAGCATGCAAAGCGTCATCCGCATCCGCTCATCGACGTCTCGACGTTGAAAATCCCCACCTTTTCCGTGACGGTGGTGACGGGCTCGTTCACGCGCATCGGCATCGGCGCGGTGCCTTATCTGATGCCGCTGCTGTTCCAGGTGGGCTTCGGCTTGTCGGCGTTCAAGTCGGGGCTGTTGCTGCTCGCGAGCGCGCTCGGCAACCTCGGCATGAAGGCGCTGACCACGCGCATCCTGCAACGTTACGGTTTCCGCATGGTGGCGATCGTCGACGTGACGGTGGCCGGCGTGTTCATCATCGCGTGCGGATTGCTGAGCCCGAACGTGCCGCTCGCGCTGGTGCTGTTCGTCGTGTTCATCTACGGCGTGGCGCGTTCGATGCAATTCTCGACGCTCGCCACACTCGCCTATGCCGACGTCGCGCAACCGCAGATGAGCGCGGCCAGCACGCTGTGGAGCGCGGCCGCGCAGATGACGATCGGCCTCGGCATCGCATTCGGCGCGGTGTCGCTGCGCGCGGCGGCGTTCTTCAATGGCGAGATCACGGGCCGCGTGTTCACGCTCGACGATTTCCGTCTCGCGTTTCTGTTCGCGGGCGTAGTGACGCTGGCATCCGTGATCGGCTACATGGGTCTCGCACGCGATGCCGGCCAGAGCATCGGCGGCGGTTCGCGCGGCAGCGAAGATCCGGCGAAGGGTTGACGAAAAAGCACGTTGATAAACGGCTGGAGAGACGCGTTGCAAGCACACGAACTGACGTTTTCGAATGACAAGGCCGCTCTCGACATGGAGATGGTCTACACGTTCCTGTCGCAAGAAACCCCGTGGGCCAAGGGCATGCCGCGCGAGACGTTCAAGCGGGCCGCCGCGGGCTCGTTGTGTTTCGGCGGGTATATCGACGGCAAGCAGATCGCGTTCGCGCGCCTGATCACGGACGAGGCGACCTTCGCGTACCTGTGCGACGTGTTCGTGCTGCCTGACTATCGCGGCAACGGATATGCGTCCGCGCTGATGAAGCACGTTTTCGCCAGCCCCTCGCTGCAGGGCTTGCGAAGAATCGTGCTGGTGACGACGGACGCGCATCGCGTGTACGAGCCGCACGGCTTCACCGGGCTCGCGACGCCGGAGCGTTATATGGAGCGGCACAACCCGGACGTCTACAAGACGGCCTGAGCGCGGCGCGCGTCGCGAACCCTCGCGGCGCTGTCATCGGCGTGCCACGTTGGACGGTTAATTTGCTGCGGGAACAGAAGCCGCACAAACAGCAAAAACCGTCCCCAGCCCATGCCACAGCATTCCGCGCGCGAGCCCCGCAGCAATTCCGTCGAAGGCGGCTGCCTTGTTTAAGGCCGCCTCCGCCAGCGCGCTGCTCAACGCTTTCCTTTCGGCGATGCAGATCGCCATCGGCCTCATGGCGCATTCGGACGGGCTCTTTGCCGACGGCGTCCACACCTTGAGCGACCTCGCCGCCGACGGCGTCGTGCTGATCGTGCTGTATCTCACCACAAGACACCCGCGTGCTGCCAAAACCAGCGCCGACGCCGCCATCGAGCAGGCGCTGGCCACGCTGTTCATCGCCGCCGTATTGATGATCACCGCCGCCGAGATGCTCTGGACCAGCGTCGCGCAAACCTCGACGCTAAGCGGCGGCACCGCGATGCATATCGGTGCGCTGGCCGTGAGCGGCTTCGTGATGCTCGCCAAGGAAGCCCTGTTTCGCTATATGCGCGCCGAAGGCGCCCGCACCGGTTCGGCGATTCTGCTGGCCAGCGCGTGGCACGCGCGCGTCGACGCGGTGTCGGCGCTGGTGGCGACGTTGGGACTCGCCGGCAGTCTGGCCGGCATGCCGATGCTGGATCACATCGCCGGCGCGGCGATCGGCCTGATGATCATGCGGATGGGCTACGCAAGCGGCCGCGGCGCGTTGAAGCAACTGTTCGCCGGCTCGCCGGGCAACGCGACCGCCGGCCAGCCGGCTGAATAGAATCGGCTGACGTCAGCCGTAAGCACGTTCGCGCATCCACTTCGTCATGATCCATTTGTCACCGCCGAGCACCGGCGCGCCGCCATGCAAGGTCAGTGGATCGAGTTGGCGCTGGCCGTTCATATAGCGGAAATACACCGCCCCGCCCTGTCTTGCCGCGACCGATATGCCCGCTTCGGGGAAGATGGTTTCGCCGCCGTCCGGCACGTCGTTCAGATAGATCACGAGCGTGGCGACGCGCTGGCCGCCCTGCGCGGTGTGCACCGCGCTGCCGGATTGATCGGGCGGGAAGTAGTCGAAATGCGGTCGGTATTCGCCGGTCGTGCCGTAGTGCAGAATCTGCAGCCCTTCGCCGTTTTCGACCGGCCAGTTCATCAGACTCGCAATGCGCCGGTCCATCCTTTCAATGAACGCGTCTTCGCCGCGCTGATACCAGATGCCTTCGCTGGTGCGGTTGCGGATCACGTCTTCCTTGCCGGTATCGGGATTAACCGTGGTGGAACGCTTCAACCGATGACGCGAGCGCTCGATCATCTCGGCGCATTCGTCCGGCGACAACACGTCGCCGAACACGATCACCTGAGGACGCTCGCAGCGCATCAGCACCCGCACGTCGCGATCGTGCGCGCGGATCACGTTGCCGCGCGCGACGGGCGGATCGTCGTAGTGATAAGTCTGCGGCGCGGCTTTGGCGAGCGCCGCCTCGGTCGCGGCCGCCGCGGCAAAGGCCGGATTCGCCGGGTTAGCCGGGTCCTGGCCGAAGGTCTTGTGCACGGCGGCGCGCGCGGCGTCGGTGGCGAAACCGGCCTGCACCATGGCGTCGACCATCGAATCGGGACTGCAGCCGCGCGCCACGTTGCTGCTCAGCCACTCTTCCCATGCGGCATCCACTACTGGCATAGCATTCCTCATTCGTCCGCTTGAAGAAATTCAGCATCACGTGGCTGAATGATAGCAAGCGCAGGGGCGCCGGCTCCGACGGTCGCCCGCGGTTCAGCCGCGCTGCTGGCGGCGCCGGTAGAGGTCGAGGCCCTTTCTTGCCTGCGCCCTGATGGCGCGCTGCACGAGCGGCGACCAGCCGAGCAGCGTGCCTTTGAGGCCCAGCGCCTGGCGCGTCCAGCTCCACAAGTCGAAGCTGTCGCGATGTTCGACGATGCGGCCGTCACGGAACACGAAACGTGCGTCGATGCGGTTGACCACCGCGCGCCCCGTCTGGCTGAAGAGATAACTGGCGACCCAGCGGGCGCGGCCGCTACGGTCGTCCGCTTCGACGCCCTCGAACGTCAACGAGAAGTCCTGCGCGCGCGCCACCAGCATGCGCCACATATCGCGCGCTTCCTCGCCGCGCAGCTCGCCGAACGCGGGGTCGCTGAAGACGACGTTGTCCGCGTAACAGGCCACCATGGTTTCAGCGTCGCGCTGCTGAAACGCCGTGTAGAAACGCTGGATCAGTTCGGTGTTGGTGTTGGCGTTGGGATGGCTCATTGTTTTGATGTCGTGCGCTGGCCGTTTTTGAAGTCGATCCGGAAAAGGCGCCCGGCGATCATTCGACGGCGGGCACGCCGCACACGATATCGGAAAACCGCGCCCAACGGGCGACGCGGCGTGCCTATCCGTTCGACGCCGCGCCACGCATCCGCGCGGCCTCGCATCTGCCGGCCAGCAACCACACGCCGGCCGCGATCGACACCGCAATGACAGCGGCCAGACCCAGCGCGGCGGCAAAGCCGCTTGCAAAGCTCGCGTGCGCGGCCGACATCAGCGTGGCTCGCACGGCGGGCGGCAGGCTAGCCGTGGCCTGCACCGTGTCGCCGGCCAGCACGCGCGACATGAAGCCGGCATCGAGCGCGGTTTTCACCTCGGGCGTCAACGGCGCCGCCGCGAGAAATGCCGTGTGGGTGCGCGCCGCGAGCACCGCGCCGAGCACCCCGACCGACGTGACGATGGCAGTGAAGCGCGTCGTCGTGCTGATGCCGGAGGCCATGCCGGTCCGATCCGGCGGCACACAGGCCATGATCGCCTTCTGCGTGTCGCCGTTCAGAATGCCGGCGCCGAGCCCCGTCACGATCATGCCGAGCGCGACCAGCGCATAGCGTTCGTCGCCCGCAACCAACGCCGTCAGCAGATTGCCGAGGGCGATCAGCAGCAAGCCTGCCGACAGCACGGCCATGCTCGACACACGCCTGCCGAGCGCGGCGCCGATGTACGGCCCGATCACCATCGACAGCGCGAACGGCAGCATACCGACGCCCGCCGCCACCGCCGACAGACCGAACGCGTTCTGCAGATATAACGGCAGGAACGTCATCATCACTTGCGCGCAGGCGGCGTAGCCGAACATGGCAAGCACGGCGGCGACAAAGCGCGGTTGCCGGAACAGCGCGAGATCGACCATCGCATGTGCCCGTACTCGTTGCACCTGAACGAAGGCGGCGAACAACAGCACGCAGGCTGCGAGACGCGCGACGGTCGGCCAGCTTGCGAGGCCATCGGCCGGCACTTCGATCAGCGCCCAGATGCCGAGCGCGAGCGCGCTGCCGAACAACACGCTGCCGGCGAGATCGAGCGGACCGGGTTTCGGATTGCGCGACTCGACGATCGCGCGCGACGCGCACCACGCAAGCACTGCGCACACCGGCAGATTCAGCAGAAAGATCCAGCGCCAGCCGAACCATTGCGTGATGACGCCGCCGACCAGTGGCGCCACCGTGGTCGCGAGGCCCATGCAGGTGCCCCACACGGCCCACGCGCGCACGCGGGCGGGGCCTTCGTGAAACGTGTTCGCGATCACGGCGAGCGCGGCGGTGAGCAGCATCGCGGCGCCGACGCCCTTGACCGCCCGCGCGATGTTCAGCACCGCGGCCGTGGGCGCCGCGCCGCATCCGAGCGACGCCAGAAAAAACACCGCCAGCCCGATCAGCAGCATTTTCTTGCGGCCGACGCGGTCGGCGAGACCGCCCGCGGGCAGCAGGCAGGACGCGAACGCGACCATGTATGCGCTGACGACCCATTCGACATCGGCGAAACTCGCGTGGAACGCGCGTGCGATCGACGGCAGCGAGACCGCCACGACATTGGTGTCCAGCACGATCAGCGCGCAGGTGGCCGAGGCGGTGGCCAGCACGAGCGCAGGGTTGACGGGTGTTGGGCGCTGGTGTGGGGAAGGAGGCGGCATAGGGAGGCAAATGGCGGTGAGTCGAAGTCACCTCATCGTAGCGACCCGTGTATTGCCTGTCATTGGCATAGAATCACAAAATAATTAACGCCAATGGAAATACAGAAAACCATGCGGCAACTCGAACTCCGCCACATCCACGCCTTCGTTTGCGTCGCGAAACAGCTTCATTTCTCGCGCGCCGCCGACGAACTGGGGATCGCGGCGCCGTCGCTGACCAAGCTGATCCAGGAAGCGGAACGGCTGCTCGGCGTGCGGCTGTTTCATCGCACCAAGCGCTCGGTGGCGCTGAGCGCGGCGGGTAGCGCCTATCTCGCCGAGGCGCTCGTCGCGCTCGACCACCTCGCGCGCGGCGAGGAGCGCGCGGTGCTGGCCGAGCGTGGCGAGCTCGGGCGCGTCGAAGTCGGCTATGTGGCGTCGGCGGCTTATGCGGGCGTGTTGCAGCGCGACGTCGGCGGATTTCGCGGCACGCATCCGGGCGTCGACATCTCGATCCGCGAGGTGCCGATGGACAACATTGCCGCCATGCTGCGCGACGGCCTGCTCGACGCCGCCTACTTGCGCCCGCCCATGCTGCTGGCTGACGGCATTCAGGCCACGACCGTGCATCGCGACCAGTTCGTCCTCGCGCTGCCGGCCGATTCCGCGCTGGCGGCCTCGGCGAGCGTCAAACCAGCGCAACTGCGCGACCAGTGCTTCGTGCTGCCGGAACAGGAAGCCGGTACCTTCGAAGTGGCGCGCCGCGGACGCTTCTCCGCGCGCCTCGGACCGCGCCCCGGCACGCTCGCCTCGGTGCTGGCCTGCGTGTCGCTGGGCGGCTACGTCGCCGTCGTGCCGCATACGCTGGCCGACTGCATCGCGTTGCCGGGTGTGGTGTACCGAGACATCGCCGGGCCATCCATCGCTTCGGAGATCGCGATTGCCTTCCGCAAGTACGAGCGGGCTCCGGCCGTCAAGGCTTTCCTCGACTTCGCACGGCGCAAGTGACACCGGTCCGACGCTAGTCCCACGGGCCGGGAAACGGCTTCTGTTCAACACGCGGGCCGCTTTTCGTTATATCCTGCCGAATATCACGGTGGGCTTCGTGGTGCGTGGCGGCGCGCCTTCGGTGCGTCCGTGAGCCGCGCCCGACGAGGCGAAACGAGCCAGCAGGAGCCAGTAGCGGTGCGCAGTCGATCCATTTCATCCGCCCCGGCAGGACGCCTCGGGCGCTTGCCGAACGAGCTTTCGTCGACCATCGTCGCGGTGAAGTCGGCGTCCGAGCGCGGCCGCGCCGAATCGATCCGCGATGTCGTCGACGCCTACCGGCGTCTCTACGGCAGCGTGCAGCGTTTCGTGCTGATGCTGACCGATGATCAGTTGAATTTCGCCTCGGTCGGCACGTCCGGCTCGCATTCGCTGAACCAGTTGCTGTCGATTCTCGCCGAGCGGGCGAGAGCCGCGGCGTTCGCGCGTCTGCGCGACCTGAAAGCGGCGATCGAAGAAGCGCGCTCCGCCGAACAACTGCGCGACGCGATCTTTTCCGACACGTTCAGCAACGACCTGGCCGCGCTGCGCAAGGTGGTCGCGGAACTCGAACGGCTCGACGCGGCCTTCGTGGGCCTGTGCGTCGGGCATGTGCTCGAACGGCACGCACGCGCGGCGAGTGAGACGAGTCCGGTGGCCAGCCAGCGCCCCGCCACTGTTCGAAGCTCAGCCGGCGGCACGGCGGCCCGGCGAAAAGCACGCGTCGCCGAGCCCGCCCTCGCCCCCTCCAACGACTGATTCGCGACAACCGCAGATGAACGTTCTCTCTCGCCCGTCGTTATATCTTTTCGAATATATCGCCGACCGCGCTCGTGAGGCGAATGTGCGCCATGAGCTTCACAGGCACGTTCAACCCGCCTGACACCGAACCGGATTCGAGATTCCCATGCACACCCCCCCGTTCCGTCTCGCCCAGCCCACGCGTCTAAAACTGTCCGGCGACGAGCTTGCCGGCACCGGCATGCACGCCGCCGACGCGTGCTGCGCGCCCGCCAACGTGTCGTTCACCAACACCAAACGGCGCGCTCGTCTCGCCGAACTCGACAGCCATCTGCATTGCTCGATCATCGGCACGTGTCTGAGCACGCATGAGTTGCGCAAGCTGGTGCCCAAATTCAAGGGACTCGACCGCCGCGACGCGAGCGATCTCGAGATTCATCATTCGGCGGTCGAACTCGCGATCGAAGGCGGCGCAGCCGCCAAAGCGCTGCACAAACTGCTCGACGAACACTATGCGGGTGCGATCCGCCGCTTCGACCAAGCCGCCGACGACGTCGATCTGCTCAAGCTCTGGGACGAAGCGCTGAAGAGCGGCGACATCCCGCCCGCCTACTGGGCGTTGATGACGCATCCGTTTGCGACCATGCCCGTGCGCCAGAAAGCATTCGGCGAATTGCACATGCTGTCGCATCTGGTGGGCGCGGCCAATCGCGCGGACATTCGCCGCCTGGTCGCGCTGGAAGAGGAAAACGCCGCCCTGAAAGAAAAGATCGAGCGTCAGCAGAGCCGCTTGCAGGAACTTAGCCTGCAGCGCGACGCGTCGATCGCGGCGCTCGACGAGCAGATCGCCCAACTCACGGCGCATTCAACCCGCCAGATACCCGCCGACGCCGCCGGTCTCGAAGCCGAAGCGCAATGGCTGCGCGACAAACTGGCCGACGCCGATCAGCGCGTCGCCCTGCATACGAGCCGCCGCGAGGCCGCGGAACAGCGCGCGCTCCAGGAACAGGACGCGGCACTCGCGCTACGCCGGAGCCACGATCAGACGCTGACGCTGCTTAAGCTGGTGCAAAGCGAATGCGACGCTCTCGAACGCGCGACGGTGGATGCAGCCGACGCGGCGAGCGGAGCCGGCACGCGCCGGGCAAGCCTCGACAGCGTGCAAGGCAAACGGGTCGTGTACGTGGGCGGCAGGCCGGGCTCCAATGCCGCGCTCAAACGGCTGGTGGAAGCGGTAGGCGGCGAACTCATCGTGCACGACGGCGGCGTGGAAGATCGCAAGGGCCTGCTTGCCGCGGCGTTGCCGGGCGCGGATCTCGTCGTGTTTCCGGTCGACTGCATCGACCATGATTCGACGAATACGCTCAAGCGCGTCTGCGAGCGCCATCAGATCGGTTATCACCCGCTGCGCACGGCAAGCGTGGCGAGCTTCGTCGAATTGATGGCGCGCCTGCACCCGGAGAATCTTGCGCAACTGGGCAATCCGCCGCCTTCGGCGTTTTGCCTGCGGCACGGTTGAGCGCGCCCTGTTCAGGAACCCGGCCGCTCAGGAGCGGATCAGCCTGGTCAACTCGGCGATCTGCTTCGCGCAACTGCGCTGCGCCTCGACTTCGACGTCGCGGTAAAGGCGAATGATGGTTTCGCCCACGGGCGTGAGCGTGCAGCCGCCGCCGCTCTGGCCGCCCTGCTCCGAATGCGTGGCAGGCGACTTGAGCGAACGGTTCAGTTCGTCGATCAGCAGCCAGGCGCGCCGGTACGACATATCGAGGCTGCGCGCCGCCGCCGAGATCGAGCCGAATTCGCGCACGGCTTCGAGCAGTTCGACTTTGCCCGGCCCGAGCGCGACCGCGTCTCCGCTACGGATGCGCATTCTGAAGCGCACTTCGGGGCGCGTCTTCGCGGCTTTTTTTGCCGCGGGCGCGGGTGTGGTTTTTGGGGTGTCAGCCATGCGCGAAAGCATACACGAAGCGCCTCGCGCTGCCACCCTGGCCGAACGGCCAACACTACCCTGTATGAAGCTCCGAGAAGCAATGCCCGTAGTCTTCGCAGCCCGGACAACCTGGTGCCGGACCTGGCTGCAGACCCAACGACAACGCGCGTTGTTCCGCGAGGAATTTCTTCCAGCGCAAGTTGACGGTATTCAGCGCGACGAGCGTGGGGAAATAACGAGTCAGCATCCACGTGACTTCGTCGCGGCCGGCCAGACCGAGATCGCGCCACAGATGATCCGGGCGCAAACAGGCATGGGCGATGATCGCCGCGAGACACTTCGCGTCGTCCGCATGGACCGTGGCGCTGGCGTGCGTGAGCAACAGCGCGTGAAGCGTGCGGACGAAAGCCGCGTGCTCGCTCGAAGTGACCGCGAACGGCAGCGCGGCCGGAACGGCGGCGCGCGCAAAGTGCCGCGCCAGCAGCGCGCGCCACGCCGGCTGTTCGAGCCCGAGCAGCGCGAGTTCGTTGCGCGCGTCGCGCGCGGCGATCAGTTTGGCGAAGAGTTGCGTATCGGGCGATGCGGGGTTCGCGGCTGCGTCCAGCCAATGCGCCATGCGCGTTGCAGCCTGCACATCCTGCGGCAACGACAGCGCCCACAGCGGCGCTCCCGCGCCCGATGCGGCAATACCTATAGCGCGTGCAAGCGGATCGTCAGACATGGCGGCGATGCAACGTGGACCAGCGGACCATGTTACGCCTGCCGGCCGCGGCTCGCGCCCACCTATACCAACGGCCCCAACACATGCGCCTCGATCCGCGCGAGCCGTTTGACATGACGCGGCGCAGGCAGGATGTCCGAACCGGAAAACAGAATCGGCGCACCATCTTCAGCGTCGAGCGCGCGGCCGCCGCATTCATAGGCGACCATCACGTTCTCGCCGATCGGCGTGTTGAAGAGTTCATGCCACGAAAACGTCACGACATAGCCGTCGTGCCCCACCGCGACGAACACCGTCCGCTTGAATTCGCCCGGCACGCTATTCGGCAGGCCTGCTTCCGTGATGAGCGTCATCAGGCGCACGCCGCGATACGGCTCGACGCTGCGGATAAAGCGGTTGGTCGTATAGCAACGCAGATCGAACGGCGTCGCCGTCACGCTTTCGTAGCGTTTGAGTTCATCGAGGTCGAATGAAAGCGGCCGCTGGAATCGTCCGCTCAGGACGAGCGCGCAGTCCACAGCGGGCGCGGCAATCACATTCACACTATCCATATCCGTTTATCTCCAGCATGTGTGCCTGAGCGGCTTGTTCACACGTTATGTCCGTGTGTATATTACGCTGCGATGGCGGCTTGCGCGCAAAACTGCGTCGATACGCACTATATCGCCGGACATATCGGACGAATCGGCCACTCGGCCGGCCACATCCGCATTCATAACAATCACGGCACGCGTGGGCGCGCCGGCATCCAGCCGGTGCGCAGGCGGCCCACTCAGGAGATCACATGCGCTTCTCACCCGCCTGGCAACGCACCACGCGTCTCGCTTTCGTCTCCCTCGGCCTGGTCGCGGCGCTCGCCGGTTGCGGCGGCGACGAGGTCACCGTCACGCCGCAAAAGATCGCGGTCAGCGCGTCGCCGAACGGCATCGCGGTGCGCGCCGCGGACGGCGCCGTCTTCATCACCGACGACCAGACCAACAGCGTGCTCTCCTCGCCCGACGGCCGCACTTTCGCGCACTACGCGAGCGTGCCGGTGGTGGCCGGCCAGTCGAACAGCCTGAGCCAGTTGAGCTTCGCCGATGCGTCCACGCTGATGATCGAACGCTTCGGCTTCGGCACGGCGAGCGCGGTGTTCAGCATCACGGGCGTCGATGCGATCGCGGCGCTGAGCGGCCCCGATCCGGCGCGCCGCCGCCTTGGGCTGATCTCGATCGGCTCCAACCGTTTGCTGTCGACGTGGTTCGTCAAAATCGGCAGCAATCCGCTTCAAGGCGGGCTGAGCCTCATCACGTACGATCCGGCCGCGCATACGGCAGTCGAGCGCGATCTGCTGAGCGGACTCGGCAAGCCGGTCGGGATCGCCGTGTCGGGCGACGCGGTCTACGTCTCGGACCAGGCCAACAACGACATCGTCAAAGCGAGTCTGAGCACGTTGCTCGGCGGATCGCGGGCCGTGGCGCCGAGCGGCGCGTTCGTGCAGATCAACAGCCCGGATCTGATGGCCGTCGACGCGGGCGGCAAGCTGTACACCAAGTGCAATGCCACCGGCCTGTGCCGGATCGCGCCGGACGGCACGATCAGCGTGCTTGCAAACGACTTTCAGGACGCCCGCGGCGTAGCCGTCGACACGCCACGCGGCAAGCTCTACGCGATCGACCGCGCCGCCAGCGCGAGCGGCACTAGCTACGTGCGCAGCTTTCCGCTCAACTGAAGCGCAGCGACGTCGTCACACAACGCCATGCGATGACGTCGTAATATAGCGCTCTTAATAACGTATCGGGGTTATCGCATGATTCGCAAGCTGCTCGCTTCTCTCGTGGTCGTCTCCGGCATCGTGACGGCCGTGCCCGCCTTCGCGCAGGACAACACGGTCAACGTGCTATACGCCGGCTCGCTCGTCAATCTGATGGAGCGCAGCATCGGCCCGGCATTCGAGAAGGCCACCGGCCAGCATTTCCGCGGCTACGCGGCGGGCTCGAACAAGATCGCCAACGAGATCAAGGGCAAGCTGCGCCGCGGCGACGTGTTCATCAGCGCGAGCCCCAAGGTGAATGACAGCTTGATGGGCGCCGCGAATGGCGATCACGTCACGTGGTATGTGAATTTCGCCGAATCGCCGTTGATGATCGGCTACAACCCGCAGAGCAAGTTCGCGCCACAGTTCAAGAGCAAGCGCTGGGATCAGGTGCTGCAGGAGCCGGGCATCCGCATCGGCCGGACCGATCCGAAGCTCGACCCCAAGGGCGCGTTCACCGTCGAGATGGTGACCAAGGCGGCCGATCTCTACCATCAGCCGGACCTCGTCGAGAAAACGCTCGGCGCGGCGGAGAATCCCGAGCAGGTTTTGCCCGAGGAAACGCTGGTGGGCCGTCTGCAATCCGGCCAGCTCGACGCCGGCTTTTTCTATTCCACCGAGACGTCCGACCTGAAGATTCCGGCGATCCGCCCGGCGCCCGAATTGCAGGCCAAGGCCAGCTATACGCTGACCATTCTCAACGACGCGCCGAATCGTGAAGGCGCGAGCAGCTTCGTGGACTTCCTGTTGAGCACGCAAGGCCGCGCGCTGCTCAAACAACATGGCGTGGACGTCATCAAACCGACTGTGAGCGGCAACGTGCAGGCTATGCCGCCTTCGGTGCAAGCCGTGATCGACGCCGCCGCGCAGTAAGCGCGGTGAAACATACCGCTGCGCGTCCGCTGCTGTGGCTGGCGGCGCTGCTGGCCGTCTATCTGTGCGCTCCATTTGTCGCGAGCGTGCCGCAGCTCGGCGCAGCGGACTGGGCGAATGTCGACTGGCGCGCGACGTGGTCGGCGGTCGGCATCTCGGCGGCAAGCGCGAGCGTCGCCTCGCTCGCGATCCTGCTAGGCGGCGTGCCGCTCGGCTATTTCCTGGCGCGCTCGAACTCGCGCAAGGTGGCATTGCTCGGCTTTGTCGTGCAACTGCCGCTGGCGCTGCCACCGCTCACGAGCGGCGTGCTGCTGCTGTTTCTGCTCGGCCCGTATAGCTGGGTCGGCCGCTTCACCAATGGCATGCTGACGGATTCGTTCGCCGGCATCGTGCTCGCGGAAGTCTTCGTCGCCGCGCCCTTCCTGATCATCGCCGCCAAGTCCGCGTTCAGCGCCGTCGACCCCGTGCTCGACGACGTCGCCGCGACGCTCGGCCATCACGCCGGCAGCCGCTTTTTCCGCGTCATGTTGCCGGTCGCATGGCCGGCGATTCGCGCGGGACTCGCGCTTGCGTGGCTGCGCGCGTTCGGCGAATTCGGCGCGACCGTGATGGTGGCTTATCACCCGTATTCGTTGCCGGTCTATACGTACGTTGTCTTCGGCGGCCAGGGGCTGCCGGCGATGATGCCCCTGCTGCTGCCGACGCTCGCCATCGCGATCGTCTGCGCGGCGCTGTCGATTTACAGCCTTCGGCAAAAGACCGCGCTCGAGCAGACCGAAAACGGCGACGACGCGCTCGAACCCGGCGCGGACCTGACGGCGAGCCGCAGCGAACCCGCCAATCTGCGCCTCGCTTTCCATTTGCAACGCCGGCTGGGCGCCTTTGATCTCGACCTCGCATGGACGCCGGCCACGCGGCGCCTCGCGATCATCGGGCCGTCGGGATCGGGCAAGTCGTTGGCGCTGCGTCTGATCGCGGGGCTCGAATCCAACGCGTCGAGCAGCGTGACGCTCGGTGCGACGCCATTGAATACGCTGCCGCCCGAGCGTCGGCAGATCGGTTATATGCCGCAAGACTACGGCCTGTTTCCCCATATGACGGTCGCGCAGCAACTGGCCTTTCCCGTCGATGCCGATCCCGCCAGCGCGCATTACTGGCTCGACCATCTGGGTCTCGCGCAACTCGTCGCGCGTTTGCCGCATCAACTGTCGTTTGGCCAGCGGCAGCGGGTCGCGCTTGCGCGCGCGCTGACACGGCATAGCGAACTGCTGCTGTTCGACGAGCCGTTCGCCGCGCTGGATACGCCGCGGCGGCGCCGCTTGCAGCAGTCGTTGCGCGCTTTGCAGCGCGAGATCGCCGCGGTGACGATCATCGTCACGCACGATCCGGATGAAGCCGCGTTGCTGGCTGATGAAGTCCTGGTCGTCGAACAGGGCCGCGTGTTGCAAGCGGGGTTTATCGATGCCGTGTTTGAACGGCCAGCGTCGATGCGCGTGGCCGGGCTGCTCGGTTTGCATAACGTCGGCGAAGGCGTGATGAGCGCGTCGGGGCAAGTCGAGATCGCGCCGGGCTTCGTGATCGGAATCAGCGACAGTGGACTCGGTCTGCGCGCCGGCGAGCGCGTCATGTGGCGCGTATCGTCGCATGCGATTGTTGTCGAGCAAGACGGCACGCATGCCGGTGTGGTCGACGCAGTCGAATTACGGCGCGGCGAGCGCTATGTCCGAGTGAATATCGCGGGCGTCCGGTTCGACATTGCCAATGAAGATACCCACTTGCGCGAAGACGCACCGTGCCGGATCAATATCCGCGCTTCAGGTGTTGCAGTCTGGGAAGCGAGCAACGCGGCGCACTAGCCTTCGTGCGCGTGAGCGCGACTCCTGATTTCGGCAAGCGACATATCGACCAGCAACTTGCCGGAATCGAACACCGTCACCAGCGCTTCTTCCCAATCGCCCTCGACTGTGCGCTCGTCCCACGCAACGGGCAGCGTCGTCGTTCGATACTCGCGCGTGTGGCGATTCTTCAGCAGCGTCAGCCGCCCTTTCATCGAGCGCTTCCCGGCGTCCGTGACAGGATCCTTGAGCACGTCGTGCCACTCGTCGCCTAACCGGATCGCGGAACACTTCATCGCGAAGCGCTGCGTGTCGCGGTTGATCTGCTGCAACAGCGCGCCGCCCATACCGAACACGATGTTGTCCGCCGCGAAGCCGGCTTCGTCTATGGCGGCAAGGATCGCTTCGATCGAATCGGGATTGACGCCGTCGCCCTGAATCACCCGCACATTGTTGAGCACGCGCCGCCCTTTGCCGTTCACTACCGATCCGAACGACGCCTCAAGTGCCCGCAGGGTTTGCAACACGATGGTTTGCGGATCGCCGGAGTCGGGCCGGATCACCAGCGTGCCGCCGGAGTCGAGCACCGCCTGCTTCAACTCGGTGCCCCAGGCGTCGAGTGCGGCGAACAGATCGTAGGAGTCGGACACCACGGAGACGATCGCGCCTGGCTTGCCGAACCGCGCGATCATGTTGCGAAACGCGTCGGTTTCGCGCTCGCGGCCCCACGAGGTGATCGTGCTGTGCTCGGCCGCCGGCACGGAAAACGCCGCCATCGTCTCGTTGTAGTAGTGGTTTGCGGCGACCACGCCGAGCACGGTGTCCGAGCCCATGAAGCTGACGAGATGCGCCGCGCCGCCGATCGCCGCCGACTCCGCGCTCGACACGCCACGCGCGCCGAAGTCGTGCAGCTTGAACGGCAATTGCGTGAGGTCGTCGCTACTCTTTAGCAGATAGCCGCGGATCGTCTTGCGCAGATGCCAGCTTTGCGTCGCGACCGTAATCGGATACCACACGCGCAGCAGCATGGTCTCCAGATACGACGCCAGCCAGAACACCTGCGGATCGTCGCATTCGACCGTGACGAGCACGTTGTGCGTCGGCACGACCGAGCCTTCCGGCACCGCGCGGATGCGCACCGGCAGATAGCCGCCATGGTGTTCGACGATGTAGCGCCAGCCTGCTTCGTTGAACGGCTCGCCGTGCGCCGTGAAGAACGCCTTGGCCTGCCCGATCATGGCCGGCGTGATCGGGCGGCACAAATATTCCTTGATCAGCATCTGCAGGCCGAAGAACAGCGTGCAGTCGTAGCGGCCGCCGCGCGATTCGATGTACGAGAACATCGCCGACGCTTCGGGCGGATATTGCAGGTAGTGCGACGCCTTGTACGAATCCGTGTTGAGAATCGGATTGGACAGGATCGACGCGATATCGTTGAGACCGTTGGACTCGTTTTGCATGGACGATGCTGCGCTCACAGGCGCTCTGAAAAGTAAGCGGACGGGCCGCGCATATAGCCGGCCACAACGACACGATACACCGTCAAAACACGCCGGGAATCACGCGAAACCGCACCTTGCTTCGATAAGCGCACCGCCAGAAAATAGAACGTGCCGCCTACCGCGCAGATGAAAGCGAACGGCGTCCAGTCGCGCCGGAACGGCACGCGCGCAAATAGCGACAAGCCTAGCGTGACGAACGCGCCCACCACCAGCAACAGCAAGGTGATGCGATTCGGCTCTTCCTGCCAACGCTTGATCGCCGCATAGGCGAAGAGACTCAACATGAGCGCGGCTGCGCAACGCGCAAGCACTTCCACCGAGGCCTTGCGCATGCCGCTCGCCGTGATAGCGCGCGACTGTGCGTCGACGCGATCCGCCACACTGTCCGGCTCACCGCTCGCATTTTTCGCAGGACAATGCTCGCCATGACGCCTTGGCGGCGGAGTGGTCCATGTCATTGCCGACTCGTTTCGATATGCGAATTATTATTCGAGCCGGCTACGCCAGGGGCTGCCGGCCTCCCAGTGTCGCAGCGTAGCAGCGGCACGGGCCCGCTGTCCAGATCAGGCCACGGACGCGCGGATTCGCTTCTGACGAGTCTGTCCCGCTTGACAGGACGGTTTCAATGCCCCGGCTTGAGCTGCGGCGGCACGTTCGGCCGCGAAGCGAACAGCCGGCCGAGCACACCTTTGCGGCGCTCGGCGCTGCACGGCCATAGCATGTCCGCCAGCAGGCTGATGCCTTGTGCAAGCGTGCTGTCTCTCGCCGATGTCACCAGCGGCACACCGCGGCTGAGCGCGTCGTTGGCCTGCTTGTCGTCGCGCGGAAGCTGATGCGCCACCTTCGCGCCGAGCGTCTGTTCGAGCTTCGACAGATTGATCTGGGCGTTCTTGTCGTAGTGATTCACCACCACCCGCACCTTGCTGGCCGGATAGCCCAGTTCCCTGAAGATATCGAGCATGCGGCGGCCGCCGTGCAGGTAAAGCAGGTTCTGGCGCACCACCATGCAGATCGCGTCGCTGCGATCGAGCGCGTGGATCGTCATCGGATTCAGGCTCTGCCCGATGTCGATCAGCACCGCGTCATAGCGCTCGCGCGCCAGCGCGAGAATGCACTCCAACTGCGCGGGCAGCAGTTCGGCAGCCTTGAGCGGATCGCCTGCACCCGCCAGCACATCGAGATTTGCGTGGACATGCATCACGCATGATTCGAGTAGCGCGGCGTCGAGACGCTCCGCCTGGGAGCAGAGATCGGCAAGCGTGGTGGGCGGCGGTTTGTCGGCCATGAGCAGACTGGCGTCGCCGAATTGCTGGCTCAGGTCGATCAGCAGCACACGCCGGTTGCTCAGCGCGGCAAGTGAATACGCGAGATTTACGGCGATCAGCGTCGTGCCGCTGCCGCCCTTGCTCGAGGCGAGTGAGACGACACGGCCGGCGCGGCGGCCAATGGCGTTTTTCCGCGCGTCGGCCTGGATGAGAATGGTGGTGATCTCGTCGGCGTCGACCGGCCACGACAGCACGTGCCGCACGCCGACGCGCATCGCCACACCCAGCAAGGCGGTGGACGGCGCCGCAGTAACCAGCACGCAATGCAGGGCCGGCGTGCAGGCCAGCGCTTCCTCGACGCCGTCCAGATCGCGCGCGCTCAGATCGGCGTCGTCGACGATCAGCATATCGGCGCTCTGAATCGCACGGTCGTGCGCCCGCACTTGCCGGGCCGTGCCCTGAGCGGTGCGCAACCGGTAAGCCACGCCGCTTGCCTCGAGGCGAGCGACGATTTGCGGCGCACGCTCCATGCTGGATGAAATCAGGAAGATGTCGATCATGTCGGCTCTCCGCCGGTCTGACGCCGTTCGGTTGGCGAGGCCACCTCGATAGCGGTCAATGTTCTATTTATTCGTCGGAATAGGACGGGCGAATGTCCGCACCGCGTTCGTAGTTTCGTTCCTGCGACACCGGCATCTCATACACCGAGTCGCGCAGCGCCTCGCGCTGGATCTCCGCTTGCGCCCGGCGTTTGATCGCCTCGGCGATCACCAGCGTCGTCAGATCGACCGGCGGCGCGGCGAACAAGGCACGCGGCGCGGCGATATGTCGTTGAAAGGAGACGCCCACTGAGTGAGTCGTGGTTTGACGATCCGTCCGTGCTGTGCCGGCCGGTTTGGTGATCTGTCTGGTCATGACAACCCCCGAAAAGATGTGCTTCTTTTACTGCCCTGTCCAGGTGAGCCGTGTCCGCAACTTCGCGGACACGGCGCCCGGTCCACCTCGTAACCCGCGCCTCTCTATGGAGACTCTGGCCATTCCTCCCCGCTTCATCGCGCCCGGTTGGTCCTCGACCGCGCGCTGCCCCGTCGCTGTTCTTTCGCTGTTTTCTTGCTGTTGTGCGTAGCGTTCGCTCGCCAACTCCACGAGCGCGGTACGTGTTGTTTTTGCCATCCCCTTCACATCCGCCGGAACAGACGGAAAAAGTGGCGAGGTCGACCTTTGCATCGTCCGGTCGCAATGACCGGTACGTTGTACCGATCATTGCGCCGTTCTTTTATGACATCTGTTTTTCAGTGGCCCCGCCGCACTCTCGTAGAACGCATTGGCTTCCCCGGCCGCGCCTACGAAGTCTTTTTGCCGCCGGTCTCTTCTTATTCTGGCTTCCTTGAACCTGGGACCGGGCGGCAACAGCACTCGCTGTGAAGTGCTTATTGCAACGGCTATGCCATGCACCCTCAAACCCTTATGCCACCGTGATCGTTGCTGCGCCGCACCCGGTCCGGGCCTCCTTCGCAGCACGCGTTGATTCGAATTCGACACGTGCTCGCGCGGTCGCCGACGCGCCGCAGCAAGCTGTTGGTGACCGTCTGCTCACGGGAAAATCCGCACGTTCCGCGCGTGGCCGGGCGTTGCGTCGCATCCCGGTCAAATATGCCGATGCTTCGGAACCCTACCTGGTGGCCGGAGCACCCATGCCCGATGTGTCGCACGCGTGAGACAAGACAAATCTCGAACTACAGTTCTGTTTCGCATTTGCCGTAAAACGAATTGAAGCGCTATGTGGGATGCCGCCCATAGCGGGACTTGACCGACCATTTTTGAACCGCAAGGACAATGGGGTGACGTGGAAAACGTTTCTGAATCCAGACTTGTTTGTATGGCGCTCGAAAGCGGTTTCGCTTATCGTTAAGCCCATGCGCCAACAAGAGCGCCTGTATCAGGCCAACGAGGTTAAAAACGGTTTGAGTGATTCGGGGAAAAGATCGTGTGACGGTTACAACGGTGAACACCGTTCCCGCCATTCGTCCGATATGTAGCACCTCGCGGTTTGCGCCGCCCGCTCCATGCCCCCCGAGATTGCCGCTGCCGTGAATCGTGACCGCCGGGCTGGGAGGAGCAGAACCCCAAAGCGGTGGATCAATCCATGTCCGGGCCCGCGCAAGCGGACCGGCTGGCTCAGTTGGCCGGAAGCCGGCATCGTGCCGGTCTGTCGCGTACGTCGCAGAACAGTCCTGAGAGTTGCATCAAACCGGGGGTAACATGAATACGACTTGCACGCCTGTCGACACGGAACGTACCGTTCTGTATGTGTCGAATTCGCCGGACCAGAAACTCGCCGCTTTTCTGGCGGCTTCTGGCTGGCAAGCGGTGCATGCCAAAAGCACGGCCGTCGCCGAGCGTATGCTCGAGCGCGGCAATATCAAGGTCGGCCTGGTCGAACTGCCGGGCGACTGCACATCCCAACATTTGTCCGCGCTGGCGTCCTGCATGCGGCGCGTCGAGACCAACTGGGTCGCCCAGATCGCGCCGGGGCAGGCGGAAAACGAACTGGTCAGCCGCTTTATCCTCGACTACTGCTTCGACTTCGTCACACGGCCGTGGCTCAACGAGCGGCTCGTGTTCGCGCTCGGCCATGCACATGGCCTGTCGAGCCTGCGGCATGTGGAAGTCGCGCCGGAGCCTTCGGCCGGCCGGCACGGCATGGTCGGGCAATGCGAGGCGATGCAGCAGTTGTACCGGCGCATCGACAAATGCGGCGTGACCGACGCGCCGGTGTTCGTCGCCGGCGAATCCGGCACCGGCAAGGAACTGACCGCCAAGGCGATTCACGAACGCTCGCCGCGCATCGGCCGCCCCTTCGTCGCGATCAATTGCGCGGCAATTCCGCCGAGCCTGCTGCAAGCCGAACTGTTCGGCCACGAACGCGGCGCCTTTACCGGCGCGCTCCAGCGCAAGATCGGCCGGATCGAGAGCGCCCATGAAGGCACCCTCTTTCTCGATGAAATCGGCGATATGCCGCATGAATGCCAGGCGGTCCTGTTGCGCTTCCTGCAGGAAGGCACGATCGAGCGGCTGGGCGGCAACGGCCCGATCAACGTCAATGCGCGGGTGATTTCGGCGACCCACGTCGATCTGGACAAGGCGGTCGAAGACGGGCGCTTCCGTTCCGACCTGTATCACCGTCTATGCGTGCTGCGTCTCGTCGAGCCGCCGTTGCGCGAGCGCGGCGGCGACATCAAGCTGCTCGCCAACTATGCGCTCAGCATGTACAAACAGGACGGCGCACGCAAACTGCGCGGCCTGTCGAGCGACGCGATCGTCGCCATGTCGAACTATCCGTGGCCGGGCAACGTGCGCGAGCTGATCAATTGCGTGCGCCGCGCCGTGGTGATGAGCGAGGGCCGCTTTATCACGGCCAGCGATCTGGGCCTGCCGGAAGCCGACAACGGGCCGGCCGTGACGCTGGCGGAAATCCGCAGCAAGGCCGAGAAAGACGCGATCGAACACGCTTTGCAGCGGCATGGCTACAAGTTGTCCGAGGCGGCGGCCGAACTTGGCATTTCGCGGGCCACGCTGTATCGGCTGATGCACGCCAACCGGTTGCACCAGGAGCCGGCGGCCGGGCGCGCGTCGAACGCGGCCGGCGGCGCGGATGCCGACGGCGAGGCGGAGCGGCGGGCACCTTCGCTGGTGTGAGCGGGTAAGTTCGGCGTCGCTTTTGCTTCGCCTGACTCTGGCGGGTCCAGTTTGGACTTCGCCGGCTGGAAGTTGATCGGCCGCGCGCGCCGCCACTTCGCGCGCACCATGGCGCGAAATGACGTGGCATGGTGCGTTGGCAGCGTCGCCCACATCCCTCGCGCCTTTCGCCGATGCGCCCGCATTGCTATGCTGAAGGCCGTTCATCCATCCTCCGGGAGCGGACTTGGCCGACCCGCACGCACCGGCGCTCGAGCGCCGTTCCTCGTCCGTCCTGCCCGCTCAGGCCAGCCCGTGCGACGCGCTCGTCATCCGCACGCAGCCTCTCAGTCTCGTCCACCCGTGCCGGCGTAAAAAACTCGCGCTGGCCGCGACCATCCTCGGCTCGAGCATGGCCTTCATCGATGGCTCCGTGGTCAATGTCGCCTTGCCGTCCATCCAGAGCGAACTGGGCGCGAGCGTGGCGGCGATCCAGTGGGTCGTCGACGCCTATCTGCTGTTTCTCGGCGCGCTGGTGCTGGTGGGCGGCTCGCTCGGCGACAAGCTCGGCCGGCGCACGGTGTTCATCGCGGGAATCGGGCTGTTCACGCTGGCCTCGATCGGCTGCGGCCTCGCGCCGGGCGCCGGCGCCCTGATCGCGGCACGCGCCGTGCAAGGCGTGGGCGCGGCGCTGCTGGTGCCGAGCAGCCTCTCGATCATCGGCGCGGTGTTCGACGACAAGGAGCGCGGCCAGGCGATCGGCACCTGGGCCGGCGTCGGCGCGATTACCTCGGCGCTCGGGCCGGTGGCGGGCGGCTGGCTCGTCGATGCGTTTTCGTGGCGGGCCATCTTCTTCCTGAACGTGCCGATTGCGTGCGCGACCGTCGCGCTGGCGGTCATGGCTGTGCCGGATAGCCGGCAGAATGATGATGGGAATTCGTCCACGCTCGCCAGCGGGACCACCGGACATGCGGCGGCCGGACTCGACTGGCCGGGCGCGGCCACGGTCACCGCCGGACTCGCCGCCCTGACCTACGGCCTGACCCTTGCCTCGGCGCGCGGCTTCGGCGACCGCTGGGTGCTGGCGTCGATCCTCGGCGGGCTGCTGGTGCTGATCGCTTTCGTCGCGCTCGAAGCCCAAACCCGCAATCCGATGATGCCGCTCGACGTGTTCCGTTCACGCGACTTCGTCGGCGCCAATCTCGTCACGCTGCTGCTTTACTTTGGGGTCGGCGGGGCGCTGTTCTTCCTGCCGTTCACGCTGATCCGCGCTTATGGTTACAGCGCGACTCAGGCGGGCGCGGCGTTGCTGCCGGTGCCGGTGACCATCGGCCTGCTGTCGCGCTTCACCGGCGGCCTGACGAGCCGCTATGGCGCGCGGGCCTTGCTGACCGCGGGGCCGGTCGTCGCCGCGGCCGGCTTCGCGATGCTCGCGCTGCCGTGGGTACGCGGCGAGTACTGGCGCGGCTTTCTTCCCGCGCTGGCCGTGCTCGGACTTGGCATGACCGTTACCGTCGCGCCGCTGACGACGACGGTGATGACTTCGGTGTCCGCTGCGCGCACGGGCGTCGCTTCGGGCATCAATAACGCGGTGGCGCGGGTGGCGAGCCTGCTGGCGATCGCGGTGCTGGGAATCGTGTTCGTGTGGTCGCACGATGCGGCACTCGATGCGCGACTGGATGCGCTGCATGTGCCGCCGGCGACGCGCGCAGCGGCCAGCCTGGCGCAGGTTGGCATGGATTCGGGCGCTGCGTCGCCGGCCGCTGGGACCGGTGCGTCGGAGGGGAAAGTGGGTGGGGCGCGGGCAGATACGACGGCGGCGCACGCGGAAACCGACGCGGCCCAAACAAACGTGGATACGGCACAAGCGCAAGCCGAAGTGGCGCGGGCACAAGCCGACGCGCTCGGCGCGGCGTTGCGCGCGGTAGCGCTGGTGTCGGCGTTGTGCGCGCTGGCCGGTGCAGCGCTGGCGTTTTTGACGATCCGCTCGCAACGGCCGCTTTAGATGCGTGGCGCCTGATTCACGCCTTGCGCACGGCCACCCATCCATAGTTCAGACCGCGTTGAAACATCGCTGCCCGGCGCGCGCCATATTGCAGTCACGGTGCTTCACACCACGACCTTCGAATAACCCGGGAGCTTGCACATGGCGATTACCTGCTTCATCCGCTATCAGATCGATCCTTTCCAGCGCGACGCCTTCGACGAATACGCCCGCAACTGGGGCCGCATTATTCCGCGCTGCGGCGGCCATCTGATCGGCTATTTCCTGCCGCACGAGGGGACCAACGACATCGCGTGGGGTTTGATCGCGTTCGACAGTCTCGCGGCCTATGAAGCGTATCGGGCGAGGCTGCGCGCCGATGCCGAGGCACGCGACAATTTCAAGCTAGCCCAAACGAAGCGCTTCATTCTGCGCGAGGAGCGCACCTTCACTGAAGTCGTGGAAGGCACCCTGGGTGTGCCGCAGGTGCGTAGGGCAGCGGCGACGGAGTGATTGCGAGGCGGGTGCGGGTGCGGTGCGGCGGCATTTGCGGAGTCGGAGCGGTTGCGATTGCAGAGGCTTTGCAGTCCCGGAAGCACCCGCAGAGGCGGAAGTTGGGGGAATTCTTACGCGTCGCAGCCGGCATGGGACAATCCGGTGCTGTCCGACAGGCAGGTTTTTTGCTACTGCAAGGTGCCGCCGCACGGGGCTCGCCGGCTTTCCGGCACCTCGCGCCAAGGCCGCCCAAGGAACTTGTACGACCAAACGCGTGTCGGTTCATGGTCACGCCGCCGAACCGGTCCGTACGTATCGGCACAGCCTTCCGCATCTGTCCCCCGCTTTACACTCTATGCGCAAATTATTCCCAATCTGGTTTTTCTTCCTTCTCGCTTTCATCGCCGCGCCGGTTTTCGCCGCCACCGCGCCGGCTACGCCCGCATCGTCGGCCTCCGGCGTCGGCGTCACGCTGACTCCCGAGCAGGCCCGCCAGGCGCTCGCCGTTCTCAATGATCCCAAGCGCCGCGCGCAAGTCGCCGACACGCTGCAGGCCATCGCCGCCGCCGGCGCGCTGAGCGCCCCGCCCGCTTCCGCGCCCGCCGCCGCCTCGGCGCCCGCTGCGGCGAGCGGCGCCGGCGCCATCGTGCCGGCGGCGTTCAAGTCCAACGGCCTCGCCTCGCAACTGGCCCGCCAGGGCGCGCACTGGGCGGTCCACCTCGGCACGTCGTTGAGCAGTTCGGTCGCCGCGCTGCTGGATGTTGCATCGGTCCGTGCCTGGTGGAACTGGCAATCGACCAACCATCAAGCGCGTGCCGTGCTGGGCCACGTCGCGTGGTCGCTGCTGGCCGCGCTGATCCCCGCGCTCGTGCTCGAATGGCTCGCGCGCCACCTGCTGCGCCGCGCCTACAGGGCGCTGGCCGCGCGCCGCGAACGGGAAGACGAAGACGACGCCGCGCAAGCCGATCTGCCCGTCGACGTCGCGCCTCAACCCGCCGACGCGCCGAACGCCGCGCCGCCCTTGCCCGTGTCGCCGGCTTCGCCGGTGAGTGCGGCGCAGGCACAAGCCGAGGCCGTGCCATCAGGCACCTCGGCCGCTACGAAGGCCAAAGGCAAGGTCACCGAAGCCAAAGGCAAGCAGAACGCCAAACATCACTGGACGCTCCTGCGGCGCCTGCCGCGCGCACTCCTGACCATGGTGCTGCGGCTGTTGCCGCTTGTGGTGTTCGTCGGCGCGGCGAGCGCGCTGATGTCGATCTTCACCGACGACGGCACGCCGCAAGACCGCGCGCTCGATTCACTGGTCGACATCTACGTGCTGTGCCGGGTGATCGTGATCGTCAGCGGTTTCTTCCTGCAACCGGCCGCGCCACGTCTGCGTCTGCTCCGTATGAGCGATGCGTGGGCCGCCTTCGTGCAGCGCTGGGTGGTGCGAATTGTCAGCGTGGTGGGCGCGGGTTCCGCGGTCGCGGAGATCGCGCAGTCGCTCGGCCTGAACGACGCGGCGCATCTCGCCTTGATGAAAGTGGTCGCGCTCGCCGGCCACGTCCTGATTTCGATCCTGCTGCTGCAATGCGCGAACCCGGTCGGCGAACTGATCCGCAAGCGCGTCGCCGAGCGCAAATCGCTGGAGATCGTCGGCAATGTCTTCGCCGAGGTCTGGGCGTGGGCCGCGGTGTTCGTCGTCATGGCGCTGTGGTTCATCTGGGCGCTCGACGTGCAGAATGGCTATCACACGCTGCTGCACCTCGGCGGCATTTCGCTGGCGGTGCTGGTGGGCGCGCGGGTCGTGTCGATCGTGTTGTTCGGCGCGCTGGCGCGGCTCTTCAATGTCGAGGGCGACGCAACGAAGTCGCTCGTGCATCTGCACGCGTACCGCTATTACCCGCTGCTGCGCCGCGTGGTGGCGTGGATCATCGGCATCGTGACCGCGCTCGCGCTGTTGCAGGTGTGGGGCGTCCATGTGGTCGACCTGTTCCGGACGGGCACGATCGGGCACCGGCTCGCATCGGCGATCATCACGATCGGCGTGGCAGCCGTGATCGCGCTGCTGGTGTGGGAAGGCGTCAATGTGTCCGTCGAACAGCGGCTGGACCGCTGGACCACTAGCGGCGACCTCGTGCGCGCGGCGCGCTTGCGCACCCTGCTGCCGATGCTGCGCAGCGCGCTCTTCTGCGTCATCGCGCTGGTGGTGGTGCTCACTGGATTGAGCGAACTCGGCGTGAACATCGGGCCGCTGCTGGCAGGTGCGAGTATCTTCGGCGTGGCGCTCGGTTTCGGCTCGCAAAAACTGGTGCAGGATTTCATCACCGGCATTTTCCTGTTGATGGAAAACGCGATGCAGGTCGGCGACTGGGTCACGCTCGCGGGCGTGTCCGGCACCGTCGAATATCTGTCGATCCGCACCGTGCGGCTGCGTGGCGGCGACGGTTCGCTCTACATCGTGCCGTTCAGTTCGGTGTCGACGGTGAACAACACGAATCGCGGCATCGGCAATGCGGCGGTGAAGGTCAACATCGTGTTCGGCCAGGATGTCGATCTCGCCATCGACACCTTGAAGGAAATCGGCGCCGCCTTGCGCGAGGACGACAAGTTCAAGGACGGCATTCTGTCGGACTTCAGCTTCTGGGGCGTCGATGCGCTCGACGGCTCGGCCATCACGCTGGCCGGCCAGATTCAGTGCCGCGACAGCGCGCGCTGGGGCGTGCAGCGCGAATTCAACCGGCGCATTCTCTTCCAGTTCCAGGAGAGAGGCATCGAGATCGCGAACCCGCAGCGCCACCTGTTGACGTGGGATCCGGAAAGCGCGCCGGCCAGGATCGAAGCGGATGACATGAGCAAAGACGCACCTGACTCACCTGACGCAGCGAAGGACGAGCCGCCCGCCGCTGCGCCGTCCGACGACGCGGCCGGCAAAGCCGACGCGCCGGTGGAAGACCAGTTGCCCGTCGATCCTAAGCCGGCTGGCGGCCCAGGAACGCCAGCAAATCCTGGTTCAACCTCTCCGCATGAGTGAAGTAAAAACCGTGACCGGCGCCTTCGTAGACATGCAGTGACGCGCCGGGTATCAGCGCCGCGGTGGGCCGCCCGGTCAGTTCGAGCGGCGCCGACGCATCACGGTCGCCATGCAGAACCAGCGACGGCACCTCGATCCGTGCCAGTTCCGCGCGAAAATCGGTGATGGTCTGGACGCGGGCCAGTTCGAGCATCGCCTGATGCGAGGTTTGCATCATCATGCGGATCGTCCAGTCCATCGGCGCGCGCGACACGCCGGGCCCGAAATACGGCGGCGCATTCGCCTCGATCCAGTCGGGAAAGGAGCGGCTCAGCGCGAGGCGGCCCTGCTCGAACAACGCGGCGTCGATACCGTTAGGGTTGTCGTCGGTTTTCAGCAGATACGGCGTGGCAGCGGGCGCGACGAACGCGACCCGGGCGACGCGCGCCGAACCGTAACGCGTCAGGTAACGCACCGCTTCACCGCTCGCAATTGAATGCGCGACCAGCGTGACGCCGGTCAGATCAAGCGCGCTCAAGACGCTTTCCAGATCGCCGGCGAGCGTGTCGAAGTCGTAGCCGCGGCCCGGGTCGCTCGAACGGCCATGCCCGCGCCGGTCGTACGCGATGCAGCGGCAATCGAGGCGCGACAGCGGTTCCATCTGGTACGCCCACATGTCGGAGTTCAGCGTCCAGCCTGAGAGGAAT
Organism: Paraburkholderia aromaticivorans; assembly: GCF_012689525.1. Lineage (NCBI taxonomy): Bacteria > Pseudomonadati > Pseudomonadota > Betaproteobacteria > Burkholderiales > Burkholderiaceae > Paraburkholderia > Paraburkholderia aromaticivorans. The sequence continues at coordinate 1,447,197 of NZ_CP051515.1, read as the reverse complement.
ACGAGCGGCGTGCCCTGCCCCCAGTCGCGGAAGAAAAGACGTGTGTTGTCGGCGGTGCGGATGGTGTTCGGTTCGTCGGCGAGATACGGGGCGGTTGCGTTCATGGAAGTCTCTCCTTGCCTCAAGTGGAAATCGTGATGCCGTGCCGCCACTGTGCCGGGCGGCGGTAGGCAGGTCGATTACCTGAGAGGTAAAGAGACACGCTGACGAAGCGCCGGGCTGCCCCGCTATTGCACGTCCCACCAGCGCGGCAGCAACCGCCGCACTTCCGGCCGCCGATAGCGGTCGTCGATCAGATGCACCACGCCCTGGTCCTGCTCCGTGCGGATCACGCGCCCTGCCGCCTGCACCACTTTCTGCAAGCCAGGGTACAGATACATGTAGTCGTAGCCGTTGCCGAACTTCGTCTCCATCGTGCGACGCATCTGTTCGTTGATCTCGTTCATCTGCGGCAAACCGAGCGTGGCGATGAACGCGCCGATCAATTGCCGGCCGACCAGGTCGACGCCTTCCGAAAACGCGCCGCCGAGCACCGCGAAGCCCACGCCCTGGTTCATGGTGCGAAAGCGCGCGAGAAACGCGTCGCGCGCCGTTTCGTCCATGCCGGGTTCCTGCGCCCAGACCGGCAAATCCGGATGCCGTTCGCGCATCAGCGCGACCACCCGCTGCAAATACTCGAAGCTGCTCAGAAAGCCCAGATAGTTGCCCGGCTGCGCCGCGTATTGCTTCGCGATCAGATCGACGATCGGCATGAGAGAACGCTCGCGGTCGCGCCAACGCGTCGATACGTTGCCGGCCACGCGCACTTGCAACTGCTCGGCGCGAAAGGGCCCTTCCACTTCGAGCCATTGGGTCTGTTCGGGCAGGCCCAGCGTGTCGCGATAGAAATGATGTGGGTTGAGCGTGCCGGAGAACATCACCGTGGTGCGCGCGGCCGCGTAGCGAGGCGCGAGAAACGGCGCGGGAATCACGTTGCGCACGCACAGCGTGGCATTCGTTTTGTCGCGCGGCGCGTAACGGTCTGTGGTGAGCGTGATATCGAAGATCGAATGCTCGCCGAACTGCTCGGCCAGCGCGACGAAATGCATCGCGTCGAAGAAAAAGCGCAGCGACGCTTCGTCGATGGAAAGCGGCGCTTCCGCCAGTTGATCCGTGACCGCGCCGATCAGATTCTGCGCGGCCGAGAGCAGTTTGCCGGGGACGTCGGCGTAGACCTGATAGGTCGCGGTCTGCGCGCGCTTGACGGCGTTCCACTCGCGTTGCAGCCGTTCAAGCGGCTTGCGCAAGGTGGCCGGCGCGGTCTTGCGCGCGAGCCGGAACGCCGCCTGATCGAGCGACGCGCTGTACATGCGCCGCGCGCGGTCGAGCAGATTGTGCGCCTCGTCGACCAGCACGCCCACGCGCCACTGGTTGATCTGCGTAAGCGCGTATAGCATCGCGCTGCTGTCGTAGTAGTAGTTGTAATCGCCGACCACCACGTCGGCCCAGCGCGCCAGTTCCTGCGCCAGATAGTACGGACAGACGTCGTTGGCGAGCGCCGCTTCGCGCACCGCCGCGCGGTCGAGGCGCGGACCGGCCAGCGCCGCGCTGCGGGCCGCGTCGAGCCGGTCGTAGAAACCGCGCGCGAGCGGACAGGATTCGCCATTGCAGGCTTTGTCGGGATGCTCGCAGGCTTTGTCGCGCGCGACCAGTTCGAGGGTTCTTAGCGGCAGACGCGTGGCGCCTTGATGGAGCGTTTCGATCGCGTCCAATGCCAGCGCGCGGCCGGGGGTCTTGGCGGTCAGAAAGAACATCCGGTCGATCTGGTCCGATGCGCAAGCCTTGAGCAAGGGAAAAATCGTCGCGAGCGTCTTGCCGATGCCGGTTGGCGCCTGCGCCATCAAAGGCTTGCCGTCGCGCGCCGCACGATACACCGACACCGCCAGTTCGCGCTGCCCACTGCGAAACTGCCCGTGCGGAAACTGCAGCGCGTCGAGCGCCGCGTTGCGTGCGGCCCGATGCGCCTCTTCCTGCACCGCCCAATCGAGAAACCGCTCGCATTGCTCGACGAAGAAAATCTCCAGCTCGCGCGCGGTATGCGTTTGCGTCAACAGCACCTCTTTCTGCGTGCCGATATCGAAGTACACCAACGCTACAGTCAGCTCCGTTAGCTCCCGCGTCCGGCACAGCAAATGTCCGTAGACGAGCGCCTGCGCCCAGTGCAGCGTGCGGTGATTGGCGGGCATGCGTTCGAGATCGCCGCGATGCGTCTTGACCTCTTCCAGCCGGTTCGCTTGCGGGTCGTAGCCGTCGGCGCGCCCGCGCACGGTCAGGCTGCGATGCGTGCCCGTCTGCGTGATTTCGGTTTCGTAGCCGCTCGCGCGCCGGCCGGCGACCGTCACGTGGCCCGCCATGCCTTCGAGCGAGGTCGGCGCCGGCGTGAAGCGCAGATCGAGATCGCCGCGCCTCGCGGTGAACTCGCACATCGCCCGTACGGCGACCACGTAGGTCATGCGGCGGCCTCGGCGGCTTTGGTGGTGGCCTCAGCGCCGGCCTCAGCGTCGACCTCGGTAGCAGCTTCAACCGCGCCACCACCTTCCGCGACTACAGCTTCATCGGCCCAGCGCACATCGAGCACGCGCACCGGCATTCCATGCTGCGCGCAATACGCAAGCCAGCGGATCTGATTGTCCTGCAAGCGGTCGCCTGGGCCTTTCACTTCGATCAACTCATAGCGGCGCTCAGCAGGCCAGAAGCGGATCAGATCCGGCAACCCGGAACGATTGCCACGAACATCGCGCAACAAGCGCTCGAACCACAACCTCAGATGAGCGGCCGGCAGACAGTCGAGCGCCAATGCAACGAGCTCTGGCGTGAGCAGCCCCCAGAACACGAACGGCGATTGCAGCCCTGCCTTGCCATGCAGATGCCGCAAAATCGTCTCGCGATAGACACCGCTGTCGAGTTGCGCGAGACACGCGGCGAAGTGCTCAGCGCGGCGCGCATGAAAATCCGGCGCGTGCAGATCGGCGGGACCGCGCTGCAACGGATGAAAAAACGCGCCGGGCAACGCCGCGAAAACCGGCTCCCAGCACAACAGCCCAAACAGTGAGTTGATCAACGCGTTCTCGACGTAATGCACCGGCGCGGTCTCGCACGTCAGATGATCGCGGGCGACGTATTCGACCGGCATCGGCGCCTCGGGTCGCGGCAACACAAGCATGTTGCGCTCGACCGGGCGAGCGGCGGGCATCCGCGCGACCGGTTCGCCGCGCTTGCGCTGCAAACGCGGCAGCATGCGCGCGATGCGTTGCGCCTCTTCTTCGCTTTCCGGCGCGGCGGCGGCTTGCGAGGCCAGCGCGAAGGCATCGTCGAAACGCTCGCTGCGTTCGAGCACGCGCATGCGCCGATGACGCGCGCCGGGCCACGCACAACGCTCATAAACGGCGAGCGCGGCCGACCAGTTCTGCCGACGCTCGCACAGGTAACCGATGCGGAACAACAGTTTCGCGCGCCGTGTTTCAAGCCAGGGGTTGGCAGTTTCAATGGCGGCGACCGTGGCGACGAGTTCGTCGACCGCGACCGCTTCGGTCTCGCCGCTGGGCAGCCATTCGAGCGCTTCACGGCATACGTGCAACGCGAGATAGACGTCGACGTCCGCGCGCTGCTGGAACGCGCGCGACGAAGGCGCGAACGCCACTTTCTCGTACTGGAACACACCGAGGTCGGCGAGCACGAACTCCGACCACTCCTGCTGCAAATTGCCGAAGAACATCAGACGCAAACGTTCGCAAAGCGGCGCGATCGCCACGTGAAAAACGCGGTCCTCAGTTCGACCGTGCCATGCCGAAAGCGGGCGCGCCGTGGCGTCTTCCTCGTCGCTCTCGCTTGCATAAAACGGGCGAAGTGTTTCCAGCAGATCCGGCTTGCGCAGGCTCCTTGCGCCCGGAATCAACGCGATGGCGTCCGCGAAAATCTCCATCAACTCGGCGCGCGTGGTGAGCGCGAACAGTTCGTCGAGTGTGAGGCCCGGTTCGGTGTCGACCCAGCCGAGCGCCGCGATCGGCGCGGCCGCCTGCGACGGGCAGCCGATCTCGTCGTAGGACAGGCGGCTCGCGCGGAACAGCGTGCCTTTGCGCATCAGCATGCGAACCAGCAGCGCGCGCGATGACTGCGGCAACGCGGCGAACTCGCGCAGGAACGCTTGCTCGTGCGCGTCGAACAGATCGTCGTAACGCTGCGCGAGCCACGCCAGGGCGCGCTCGAAGTTCAGCAGATAGTAGAGGGCGTAGGGAGAGGCAGTCGTTGCCACGGCACTTTCATGAAACCTGTATGTTTATACAGTGATGATAGCAAAATCCGTGGCGAGCCCGGCCAGATTGCCTTAAGGCAACGTCATGGCGCGACGTCGACATACTCCCATTCGAATCCGTCCGCGCCCCGCTTCACCCGCCCCGCCGATGTCTGCGGGAAATGCGCAGTAAAGAGTGACGCGTCGCGATCGGCCGCGTAGTTGAGCAACCAGTGCCGCGAGCTTCGCGCCGACGCCGCGTCGAGGCAGAACGTCGAGTTCCATTCCGGCCGGTAAACCTGGATGGGGTTATGCATCACATCGCCGGTAAAGAGCGCCTCTTCTCCGCGCGAGCGAATCGAAATCGACATATGTCCGGCGCTATGCCCCGGCGTGGGATGAAACACGATACCTTCGCGCCATGTGCCACCCTCGGCAGGAATCGTCACCGCCTGGCCAGATTCGATCACCGGCACGACGCTGTCTTCGAAGACCATGCGGCGGCTGTCGCCCGCCGGGGTCGCGAAGAAATCCTGCTCCGCTTGCGGAAACACGTATTTCGCGTTCGGGAAAGTCGGCTGCCAGCGGCCATCGAGCCACTGCGTATTCCAGCCGACGTGGTCCGCGTGCAGATGAGTGAGCAGCACCTCGTCCACCTGCGTGGGCAGGATGCCCGCGTCGGCGAGACGCTCCAGGTACGGGTTGTTCAGTTGATGGAACAGCTTGCTGAACGGCCTCTCCTTGAAATTGCCGATGCCGGTATCGATCAGCACGGTCAGGCCGTCCATCTGCACGACCCAGGTGTGCACGCTCAGCGTCACTTCGTTGCGTTCGAGATCGAGACTTGCCGTCGACAGACGGCGGCTCAATTCATCGGCTGCGGACGGCGCCCATTCGGGATAAAGCACGGCGGGCGCCAACGGAAAGCAGGTTTCGCTGACGCGGGTAATGCGCGCGTCGCCTACCCGGTGCGTAAGAACCTCGGTCGGCATGATGTGACTCCGTGAAAAGTGCGGCGGCAGCGAATGGATGGGTTATGTCACGCTGCCGCGATGAATGGCTTCACTATCGCAAATCCGTGGCTTGCCGGCCAATGCCGTTTTCTGCGCGTGGCGATGCCTTGCGGGCATCGGTATGTGAGCTGCGTCATGCTCCGATTCACTCGGGCGCCGCCACGCAAGCCGCACCATGCTCCGGTTCACGCAGACATCGCCACGCAAACTGCGTCATGCACGAGCCAACACGGGCGTCCGGCGAGCGGCCACGCCGTACAGCAGCGCGCTGAGCGCGGCCGCCACGCCGCCGACGCACGCCAGCGCCACACCCAAACCGGCGCTCTGCCCGCCGAGCCGCTCATTGATAAAGCCGACCGCGAACGGTCCGACTCCGCCGCTGATCGCGTTGGTGAGAAACACCAGCAAAGCAATCGAACGTCCGCGCATACGATTCGGAATCGCGATCTGGATCGGCACCGGCGCCAACGCCATCGCGACACTCGCCGCAAACGCGCATGCGCCATACAGGACCACGGCGATATGCACGTCGCCGACGAGCGGCATCGCAACGGCGGCCGGCACCAGCAACACGGCCGCCGACGCTGACAGCGCCAGCACCTTGCGCACGGCGGCGGCATCGCTGACGCGCCCGGCCAGCCAGCCCGCGCTCAGCACACCGAGTATGCCGCCGAACATATAGGCTGGCGCCGCCATCTGTCCGACTTCGCGCGGCGTCAGATGAAAATGACGGATCAGCAGCGTCGGAAACCACGCCGCGTGCGAGTAGAACAGCGTGATCAGCGCGACGTAGGCGGCGAAGTACGGGAGACAGAAGCGGTTCTTCACGAACAGTTCGCGCAGCACGTCTTTCAGCGGCGGCGTACTGTCCTGCGCGGCCTCGGCTACGAAAGCGACTGATGACGCATGGTCAGTCGAAACGACACCACGCGCGGCCGGCTCGGCGGCGGTCGCCCCAAGTGCGGGCGACAAACCACGCCGTTGCGGCTCCCGCACCGACAACGCGACGATCGCCGCAAGCGCCAGCCCCGGCAATCCGACCGCGACGAACACCGCCTGCCATCCGTTCAAGCCGGTGCCCGCGAGCCACGCAGCGCCCGCGCCGTGCTCGATCGAACCGAGCAGCATGCCGCCGCCGAACAGCGCGACGCCACCGCCGATGTACGGTCCAAGCATGAACACGCTGCTTGCCCGCGTGACTTTGCGCGGCGGATACAGATCGCTGAAGATCGACAGCGCCGCAGGGCTCAAGCCCGCTTCCGCGATAGCCGTCCCCGCGCGCGCCGCCAGCAACTCGCCGAAATTGTGCGCAAAGCCGCACAGCGCCGTGGAGACGGCCCAGATCGCCACGCACACGGCGATCAGACGCACGCGATTGGAACGGTCGATCAACCGCGCGATGAACACGCCCGCCGTCGCGTAGCACAGCGTGAACGAAAACCCTTGCAGCAAGCCGATTTGCGTATCGGTGAGCGCCAGCGTTTCCTTGATCGGTTGCACGAGAATGCTCACGATCTGCCGGTCGAGATACGAAAACGCAAAGCAGACAAAGAACAGGACGACGACGTAGCTGTGCCCACGGCGCGTATCGGCGTCGTCGGCACCGGACACGGTGGTGACTACATTCATGGCGAATCTCCGGCTGGCTTCGGTTCAAGCGACTGGGTCATTGCCATTGCGCATCCGCGGCCAGCACGGCGATACAGTCGCCCGGCTCGACGCGTGCGAATGAACGCATGCACACCACCACACCGTCGCCCGCAAAACGGATTTCCTGCGGTTCGCTCCACGGCGCGTACGGATCGAATACCCTTGCGGCCAACTGATCCTTTTTGACCTGATCGCCGAGCGCGAACACCGGTTCGGCCACGCCCGCCCGCGAGGCAAACACGTAGTGCCGCGCGCCGTCCACTTTCAACCAGCGTGTGTCGTGCCGTGGCGCCGGCGGACGATCGTCAGGCGTGACACCTAGCGTATGCAGCACGCGCCGCAGACCGTCCTCGACGATCGCGACGCCGTCGGGATCGCAGGCCGCATAGCCGCCGAATTCACCGCTCAAAAACAGCTTGCCGTGCCGTTCGACGGCCGCGCCATACGTGCGGTCCTCGCCGAGCAGATCCATGAGCATGGTTTGCGGCGCGGCAAACGCCTGCACCAGCCGCCGGTATTCGGCACGACGCGACGCGTCGGCTGGGGGCGCCGCGAGCAAGGTCGGCAGATGATTGAACGACGCGCCGCCCGCGTGCAGATCGATCACCACGTCGGCGCGCGGAAACAGTTCGGTATCCGTATAATGCGCGATCATTTCGGTGATGTGGCCGTTGCGCGCGCCGGGGAAAACGCGGTTCAGATTGCCCTTGTCGATCGGCGAGGTGCGCGAGCCGTTGATAAAAGCCGGGAAATTCAGCGCCGGCACGACGATCAGCCGGCCTTTGATCGACATCGAGGGCATGCGCCGGATCAGTTTCATCAACGCGACGGGCCCTTCGTATTCGTCGCCGTGATTGCCGCCTGTGAGTAACACCGTGGGACCGTCACAGCCCTTGAGCACGGCGATCGGAATCGGAATGTGCCCGTACGCCGAGCGATCGTGCGAATACGGCACGCGCAACGTGCCGTTCTGCAGACCGTGGCGCTCGTAGTCGATGTCGGTGGAAATCAGTGATGATGTGGACGGCATGGTTGTCTCCCGATAAGAAAGCGGGCCACGGCGCCGTCGTCGGATGACGCGCCGTAGTCGTGCATTCAATATCGTCGAGGCAAAAAACCAGCGCCAATGCCGATTTTTAGGGAAGCCGATGCCTTGAAGGCATCGCGGCGAGGCATCGCCAGCCGTTCAATTCTGCGCCTTGAGCAAGGCGATGAACTGCGCGAGCGCGGGATTGCGGTGCTGCTCGTGATACGCAAAATGAAGCGGCAGCGCGATCGACAGATCGGACAGCGCGAGGAATTGCACCAGCGCCGGCGGCCGCTCGCGATTGGCCGAGTTGACGATCGCCGCGCCCACACCCGCCGAGACCAACGAGAGAATCGCGGCTTCCGTCGACACTTCCTGCACGACGTCGAGCGTCAAACCGGCGCGCTCGCACGCGCCGATCAGGCGGTCGTAGTACGCGGGATAGACACGCCGTGGAAACGTGATGAAGGGCTTGCCGGCCAGTTGCGCGGCGCGCACGCTCTTGCGCCGGCCGAACGACCATGCGACCGGCGCCGCCAGCACGACGCCGTTTTCGAGCAAGGGCAAGCTGACGAACTGCTCGGGCAGCGCGCCGAAGTGATAGATAAAGCCGCCGTCGAGTTGGCCCGCGTCGATCGCGCCCAGTTGCTCGGGCGTGTTCATCGGCGTGAGTTCGATGCCGACCTGAGGCGCCGCCTGCTGGAATGCTTGCAGCGCGTTCGGCACGAGGCCGCCCCAGACCGCGTTTTCGACGAACCCCATGCGCACATGGCCGGACACGCCCGCCGCGATCCGTTGCGCGACGCGCGCGGCTGACTCGACCTGCTTCAGAATGCCACGCGCCTCGCGCAGATAGGCGTCGCCCGCCAGCGTCAGCTTGAGGCCGCGCGGCGTGCGCTCGAATAGCGCGACGCCCAAGGTTTCCTCGAGGTCCTGGATTTGCCGCGAAATGGCCGGCTGGGTCACATGAAGCTGCTCGGAGGCGCCGCGCACGCTCGCGTGTTCCGCAACGGCGACGAAGTATCGGAGATGCCGGAGTTCCATGTCAGCAGAGTGGCAGGCTTATCGAACGGGATGCCGCATTGTGCCATTCGATCGTGCCGCCGCTACTGCATTTTCATTGCGCCGCCAGCCACACCACCGTCAACGAACGCACGCCTTGCGCGCCGCGAATCAGCACGCCCTCGATATCCGCCGTCGCCGAAGGTCCGGTGACGAGCGCCGCGTAACGCGCGTCGCGGAAATCGTCGCGCCGGTACACGTCCTGCAAGCCGTCGATCAATTGCGCCGGATCGAGCAGCACGACCAGATGCTGCACGATGTAGCCCAACGCGTTGACCACGTACTCGCGTTCGCTGAACCACACCGAGCCGGTTTCGGCGACGCCGAAACGTGCCCGCACCAAGCCCACGTCGATGTCCTGCAACGATGCGGGTTCCGTGTCGGCGGTGAGCGCGCGCGTGCCCGGCACTTCAGCGGTCGCCGAAGCCACCGATGCGTCAGCGCCAAACCGCTCGCGAATCAGCCCACTCACGTCGGTCGCGGACGTGGCTTCGACGCAGGTGCCGCCCATCGCCTGCAAGGCCGCCGTGAAGCGCGCGCGCAGATCGCCACCCGCCGCGTCGAAGAGCGGCACCTCGGGCCGTGGCCGCGACGGTGGCTGTGCCTGCCGCACCTTGTCGAGAAACGCTTCACGCGTTGCCATTGCCGTCTCCGCGATTCTTCTTGTACCAGGCGTGGAAGGTCAGCTTCGGCGCCTCCGGCAACTCGCGCTGCTTGCCCCAGATGTTGAGCGGGTTATACAGCACGAAATTCGGCAGCCGCCGCAGCGCGCTGCTCATCGACGACACTGTCGCGCGATACAAGGTCGGGCTCGCCAGCAGCCGCCCCGCCATTTTCAGCACTTCCTGCTTCACGAACGGCACTTCATGGCGCTCGGCGATGACCGTGCGCCATTTGTAGATCTGCTCGTGAATATTGATCTTCACGGGACACACGTTGGTGCAACTGCCATTGAGCGTCGACGCGAACGGCAACGCGCTATAGCGCTTCAGATCGAAAGTCGGATTGATGATCGCGCCGATCGGCCCCGAGTACGTGCCGCCATACGACAGCCCGCCGCTGCGCCGATACACGGGACACGTATTCATACACGCGCCGCAGCGAATGCATTTGAGCGAATACCAGAAGTCCTCCATCGCAAGCCGCTCCGAGCGGCCGTGATCGACGAGGATGAAATGCATCTCCGTGCCCGGACGCGGCGCGCGGAAATGCGAGGTGTACTGCGTGATCGGCGAGCCGAGCGCGCTGCGCGACAACATGCGGATGAACACGCCGAGGTCCGACACTTTCGGAATCAGCTTCTCAATTCCGATCGACGCGATATGCAAAGGCGGCACATTCGCCGACAGATCCGCATTGCCTTCGTTCGTACACACCACGACCGTGCCGGTCTCTGCCACCGCGAAATTGCAGCCGGTCATGCCGGCGGTTTTCTCGCGCACAAAGTACGGCCGCGTATTCATCCGCTGACTTTCCGCGAGGTAGTGGATGTCACTGTTCTTCGGATCGGTGCCGATGGTACGGCCGAACAGTTCGGCGACATCGGCGCGCAGTTTATGGACCGCCGGCACCACCATATGGCTCGGATCCTGATGATCGAGTTGCTGGATGCGTTCGCCCAGATCCGTTTCCATCACCGAGATGCCGCGCGGTTCGAGATACTCGCGCATCTTGCATTCGTCGGTGAGCATCGACTTGCTTTTGACGAGCGTGGTCATGCCGCGCTCCGACATGATCTGGTGCACGAGCGCGTTGTGTTCTTCGGCGGTGGCGGCCCAATGGACCGTCACGCCGTTCGCCTCCGCCGCCGCCGCGAACTGTTCGAGATACGCGGACAGATTCGACAGCGTGTGTTCCTTGATACCCGACGCGAGTTCACGCATCGTCTCCCATTCGGCAATGCCGTGCGCCTGCACATCGCGCTTCTCACGCAAATCCCACAGGCGTTTGTCATGAAACGCCACATGCTCGGTCTTGTCGATGAAAGCGCCCGCGGCTTTCGCGTGATCGATCCGGTTGCTCATGCGCGTGCTCCATTGAGAACCTGCGCGATATGGATGAAGCGCGCGTCGGCTTTCATGCGTTCCGCGCAGCCTTGCTGATGCATGAGGCACGACATGTCGCCCGAGACGATGTATTCGGCGCCCGCGTTCAGATGATCGCGTACCTTGTCCTGCCCCATGCGCACCGACACCGGCTCTTCGGTAACGGAGAACGTGCCGCCGAAACCGCAGCATTCGTCGGGCCGCACCGGCCTGACGAACTCGATGCCCTTCACGCCTTCGAGTAAGGTGCGCGGCTTCGAAAACGGCGTGCCCGCCACTTCCGAAATCGAGGCTTCTTTCAGATGCCGCAACGCGCTGCAACTGTTGTGCAATCCCACGCGATGCGGAAACTCCGCCCACGGAAATTCACGCGCGCCGACCACGTCGTGTAGAAACTCCACGAGCTCGTAGGCGTTCGCGCGGACCTTCTTCACTTCGTCGGTTTGTTCGAGCGCGGTCAGATGCTCGCGCACGTGATGAATGCAACTCGCCGACGGCCCGACGATGTAGTCATAACCCGCGAAGTTGCGCGCAAACACACGCTCGGTGCCGGCGGCCTCGGCATGCGCGCCGCTGTTGGCCATCGGCTGGCCGCAGCAGGTTTGCTCCTGCGGATAGTCGACCTCGATGCCGAAGCGTTCGAGCAATTCGAGCGTGGCGATCCCCACTTCGGGATAGAACGCGTCGATGAAGCACGGGATGAACAGGGCGACTTTCATAAGCTCTTTGAAAGAAAAAAGCGCAGCCGGCGATTCGCCTACTCTACTGCGGAATCGCATGGGGGAACCAGTTTGGCGTCGTGCCGCCATGGCTCGATTGACCGGGTTTTCGCCGCGTCAGTCAGACTGGTAAGGTTGGTCTGACCAAGAATATAAGGAAGTTGCGAAACGGTGTCAATCGCGGGATGGCAGGGATGCCGCGTCGCGCGCAGGCATCCGCGACAATGAATTAGAACTGAAGGGGATTAAAAGCGAAGAGTTGAAACCGCAAAGACACGGCCGCCTGGTTAGCGCCCAGACAACATTCACGCAATCACGAAACCACGCTCGACGAAGGCTTCGCCGCGTCTTCCTTGTACATCTCACGCACGAAGGTCAAATGACGCTCGGCGGCCTTGCGCGCCTTTTGCGCGTCGCGTGCCATGACGGCGTCGTAGATGGCCTGATGCTGGCTCATCAACTGCTTTTCCATCGCGTCGTCGTAATCGATCAGCCGATGGTACTGGCGCATGCCCTCGCGAATCAGCGTATGGATGCCGTGCATCACGTGCGCGAGCGCGATGTTGTGCGTGGAGTCGGCGATCGCGAGATGAAACGCGGCGTCCAGTTCCGCGAGGTTCACGCGATCCTGCGACTGCGAGCCGGCCTTCAATGCCTCGAACGCCACGCTGATCTTTTTCAGGTCGGCGGCCGTGGCGCGCTCCGCGGCATACACCGTCGAAATCGATTCGAGCCCTTGACGCAACTCCAGAATATCGGCACTGGTGCGCGGATTCTGCAGCAGCAACTCGGCGAGCGGCTTGGAGATGATCGGCGCCGTGACATCGACCACCGTAAAACCGCCCCGCCCCGACGTCTCGATGTAGCCGTCCGCCTCCAGCCGAATCAGCGCTTCCCGCAACGACGGCCGCGACACGCCGAGTTGCGTCGCCAGATCGCGTTCCGCCGGCAAGCGGTCGCCGGGCATCAGCGTGCCGTCCGAGATCAGTTGCTTGATCTGGTCGGACACCACGTCGGACAGCCGTTTGCGCGTGAAGGACTGGATCGGGAGAAATGGCATGGGCAGCGGTAAGTGAAGCCGGTTGAGCGAGCGGTTTTGAGGCGGTGGATAAGCGTCCAGGCACGATACGTTGCAACGTCGCGGTCATGCCACGACGTTGCAACGAATTATACCGTTCAACGGAACACGCCGAATCCGGCTATCGGGCAAGCCCCGACCGCGTTGCGAGTTGTTCGGAACCGGCTAGCGCGCACCCGCCGCATAGAAACTCGCCAGATCGCGCTTGAGCGTGTGCAATGCCGCGTCGTCGAGATAGATCATGTGACCGGTCGGATAGTAGGCGATTCGCACATTGGCGCGCAGCGGGCCGTCCACGCCCAGATGCGCGAGCGCATATTCGGTCGCGTAGAACGGCGTGGCCAGATCAAAATAGCCGTTCACCGACATCACGCGCAATTGCGGATTCTGCCGCATCGCTTCAGCCAGATCGCCGGCTGCATACGGTACGGGCAAATGCTCGCCCCACCATTCGCGATGCTTCCAGTCCCATTGGGTCAACGCTTCATCGTTGAACACGCGGTAGCGGTCGGCCGGCGTGAAGTGCAAGTCCTCAGCGAAATGCTGGTGCAGCGCCGCGTCGAAAGCACTCGACACGCTGCTCACCGAGGCGTCGTAATCGGGGCGCTCAGAGACGCTGTCGAAGTCGATGCCTTCGAAGCGCGCATCGTAACGGCCGATACTGCGCGCCTGATCGCGCAGCAATTCACTGCGATAGCGCGACGGATAAAGACGCAGCCGGCTACGCTTCACGTAGGCGACATCTAGCCCTGTGAATTGCGCGACGCGCGCGGCGATCGCGTCGCGCTCGGCGTCGGACAGCGCATCCCCTTGTGCGAGGGCTTGCGCATAGGGGCCGCGTGTGAACGCGCGCGCTTCATCGAGAAAAGCCGGCAGACTGGCCGGCTTCGGCACGATCTTGTCGTGATACCAGGCGATCGCCGCGAAGCTCGGCAGATAGCTTTCGCTTTTGAAATCCGAGCCTGCCGAAAACGCAGCCGAATCGAGCACCGACGACATCAGGATCACGCCGTTGAGCGCGATATTGTTCTGCCCCAACTGATACGCGAGCATCGCGGCGCGCGCGGTGCCATACGATTCGCCGAGCAGATATTTCGGCGAATTCCAGCGCTGGTTCACCGTCAGATAGCGGTCGATGAATTGCGAAAACGCGTCGACATCCTTGTCGACGCCCCAGAAGTCTTTGCCCGTGCCACGGCCGACGATTCTCGACAGACCCGCGCCGACGGCGTCGATGAATACGAGGTCGGTGCTGTCGAGCAGGCTGTCGGGATTGTCGGCGAGCGTATACGGTGCGGGCGGCGTGATATCGGGACTCGCGGTACGCGCTCGCTTCGGCCCGAACGATCCGATCATCAGAAAGACAGTGCCGGCGCCCGGCCCGCCGTTGAAAAGAAACGTAACGGGCCGCGCCTGCGGCGTTTTGCTGGCGACGGTGTAGGCAACGTAAAAGACGCTCGCGTTGGCCTGTCCTGTCTTGTCGCGCAGCAGCAGGTTGCCGGCGGTGGCCGTGTAGTCGATCTTGCGGCCATCGAGCCGGATCGAATGCTGCGTGACCGCCGAGGTTTCCGGCGGCACGGGGATCGCCGCCGGCTCCGGTTTCGCGTTGCGCTGCGCCGCGCTGCCCGACGCTTCGTTCTGCGCCGTTGCGCCCGGGCGCGGCTGCCGAGGTGTGCGTGTTGCGGCCGCGTGCGAATCCTGCTGCGGTTGGCCGTTCGGCTCCGCACGTTGTTTGGGCTGGCCGCTCACGACGCGAGGCGCGTCCGGCGCCCATGCCTCAGTATCGGCGCTTGCGGCGGCTTCCGGCGAGTCGTCTGGTTCAGCCGCCGCGCACATCGTGCTGAACGTGGCGAGCGCAACAAGCACGAGCGCCATCGCCACGAGCGCGGCCGCCATCGATCCTGCCATCAAGGATTGGCGCAACCAGAAGGTGTAGCGAAGGCCCATGGGGTTTCCAACCGAGAGTCGATAGGCGCCGATGTCCCGAAGGTCAAAGCTTAAGACGAACTCGGCGCTCGATTTTTGACGCAAGCATTTGCGGCGTCAATCGAAAACTGGCGACGACGCGGATTCCTCCCACGACGCATCGCCGCGTTACGCCAATCGAAAAGCAAACGAAACGTTGGCGAAAGACTCAACGACCCGGCAATGCGCCGACGAATGCAGCGATGCGCTCGCACGCGTCGATCAGACGCGCTTCGTCGACGACGAAACCCAGTCGCACGAAACCATTCGCCGTCTCGCCAAAGGCGCTCGCGTCGAGCAGCGACACGCCCTGTGCGCGGAACAGCTGCCAGGTGAAGTCGACCGTATCGAGGCCCGTGCCGCTCACATTGACCATCATGAACATGCCCGCCTCGGGCAACAGGCATCGCAAGCCCGGCACACGATGCAAACGCTCGAACACCACGTCGCGCCGGCGCCGGTAGATCTCACGCATCTCGGCGGCGATCTCGGCCTTGTGCTGCAACGCCGTCAATGCAGCCTGCTGGATGAAGCCGGGCAAGCCGTAGAGCATGGCAAGCGCGAGCCGCCCCATATGCTCGATCAGCTCCGTGGGCCCGATCGCCCAGCCCACGCGCCAACCCGCCATGGCATGCGATTTCGACAGGCTGCCGAGCGTCACGGTGCGCTCCGCCATGCCGGGCAGTGCGGCAATGCTCACGTGCTCGCGTTCGAACGTCAGCTCGGCGTAGACCTCGTCGGAGAGTACCCATAGGTCGTGCCGGCACGCGAGCCGCGCGATACGTTCGAGATCGGCGCGTTGCATCACCACGCCGGTCGGATTGCACGGCGTCGCGAAGAAGATGGCTTTGGTGCGCGACGTGACGGCGGCTTCGAGCGCATCGCAGTCGACGTGAAACGCCCGCGCCCGATCGACCGGCACCGTCACGAGCGTGGCGCCGGCCGCGCGCACGCAGGCCTCGTAGGTCAGATACATGGGCTCGGGGACGATCACTTCATCGCCCGCTTCCAGCAGACACAGCGACGCAGCGAACACGCCGTTCTGCGCCCCCGCGGTCAGGATCACGTTGGCGGCGCTCGCGGCGCAGCCGGTCATGCGCGTGTGTTCCGCGGCGATCGCCGCGCGCACCGGCTCGCGGCCGGACACCGCACTGTAGTGCGTATCGCCGCCGCGCAAGGCCTCGATTGCACGCTCGACGATCGGCGCGGGCGTCGCAAAGTCCGGATCGCCCACGCTCAGGACGATCACGTTTTCACCTCTCGCCTCCGCCTGTTGCGCGACGCGATGGATTTCCCACGCGGAGGTGCGCCGGCCCTGCAAGCGTTCGACCAGATTCGAGTACTTCATTGACTGCACCCCGTTTCCCATGGACCCGCCAATGTAAAGGGGCGCGCGCGAAACGTCCAGATACGAAAAAGCGCCACGCGGACGGACCGTCTCGCGTGGCGCTTGAGCGCTGCCCCGACTCTGCGGGGCGCGGCGCGTTTAAAGCTGGCGGCGCAACTCCGCCGGCGGCACCTTCATCAGATGCCGGTATTTCGCCACGGTGCGGCGCGCCACCAGCACGCCCTGATCGGCGAGCATCTTGGCGAGCGTCACGTCCGAAAGCGGATCGCGCGTGTTTTCCGCGGCGATCATTTCCTTGAGTAGCGCGCGCACCGCCGCGGCCGAACAGGTGCCGCCGCTTTCCGTGCCCAGTTCGCGCGGGAAGAAATGCTTGAATTCGAAAATACCGCGCGGCGTGGCCATATATTTGTTGCCGGTGGCCCGCGAGATGGTGGATTCGTGCAGGCCGAGTTCGTCGGCGACATCGCGCAGCACCATCGGCTTGAGCGCGATTTCGCCGTACTGGAAGAAGGCCTTCTGATGCGCGACGATGCACTCGGCCACGCGCTGAATCGTATCGAAGCGCTGCTGGGCATTGCGGATCAGCCAGCGTGCTTCCTGCAGTTGTTGCGCGAGCGGCGAGCGGCTTGCGCCGGCCGACTGCGCGAACAGTTCCGCATACATGCGATGGATGCGCGCGCGCGGCTGCACCGCCGGGTTGATCGTCACGACCCACTTGTTGCGGACCTGACGCACGATCACGTCCGGTACCACGTAGTTGTCTTCGGTGCGGCCGTAGCTGTTGCCCGGTTTCGGGTCGAGCTTGCGCACGAGCGCACAAGCCACCCGCAACTCTTCCGCACTGCAGCCGATCTGCTTTTGCAGTTCGGCCTGCTCGCGGCGCGCGAGCCGTTCCAGATGATGTTCGACGACTTGCCGCGCGACATCGCGCCCCGGCGTCTCAGCGGGCAAGGCATTCACCTGCAGCGACAGGCATTCGGACAACGAGCGCGCGCCCAGACCCGGGCGATCGAGCGACTGAACGAGACGCAGCGCCACCAGCAATTCTTCTTCGGTCAGTTCGGGTTCGAGATCGACGCTGTCCGCGAGATCGGAGAGTTCCTGACGCAGATAGCCGTCGTCGTCGAGCGCCTCGATGATGAAGCGCGCCACCGCGCGATCACGGTCGTCGAGTCGATAGAGGCGCAGCGAATCGTGCAGTTGCTCGCGCAAGGTCGGCTGCGAGCGCGCCCATTCGGCCGGGTCGCTGCTGTCCGAGTCGCCGTTCTGGCGCGTCGAACTGCGGCTGCTGTAGTCGCCGGAGAAGTCGCCCGGCATGTCGTCCTGGCCCGCGCTTTCCAGTGTATCGTTGGCGCCGGATTCAGCCGGCAGCGCATCGGGCTCGGCGGTGGCGACCGTGTCGGTGGCGGGCAGCGCGCCGCCGTCTTCGCCAGAGGTTGCGGTTGCTAGCGCCACGTCTTCCGTCTCCGACGAGTCGTACTCGAGGAACGGATTGGTGTCGAGCGCGGTGCGCAACTCCTGCTGGAACTCCAGAGACGACAACTGCAACAGACGCACCGATTGCTGAAGACGCGGCGTGAGTGCGAGAGACTGCCTTGTGCGTAGTTCAATGGAAGGCATTGTAGTGAGGTCCCGTTGATAGCCGAAAAATGGTGAATAGCCCGTCTAGAGCAACTGTCGTACCAACTCGCGCAACGCCCTGTTTTTTCTAGGCTTTGCGTTTTCAGGCCCGCCAATTGCGCAGGCCGCCGGGCGCCTTTTTTACAAGGACCCGGCAAATTCCGGTCCCTGCCGCCGCGAGCCGTCCCGCCTTGCGTCGATGCTTCGCGACGTCTTATTCCTCAGCCTAAATACCTGTGTCGTAACGGCTTTTCCGTGATGGCAGTCTTTTGCCGCCATGTCGGGCACACCGCTTGCGTCCTTGCACTATGTGGACGGACGCCGGTCTTTGCACGCGAAACGCAGAAGCAACACGGAAGCGAAACGCATGCACAGACCGTCGGCCGGTGTCGATAACGGGCCCTGACGGAACCGTAGCGGCAACGATCCCACGCGTGTCATCAGCGGTTTCGACCGCGATCGACCGCAGGCAACAAGACCGCAATTTTCATCAACACCCGAAGGAGAAACCATGAAGACCATCCAACTTCTGAAGACCGCAGGTAGCATCGCTTGTGTCGCTTTCGCACTGAACGCTACGAACGCCATGGCGCAGAGCAGCGCTCCGTCGGCGGCATCGGAAACCGTCGGCCAGCATGTCGACGACGGCGCCATCACCACTAAGGCCAAGGCGGATCTGCTGGCCGCGACGAACGTCAAGTCGACGCACATCCACGTGAAGACCCGCAAGGGCGTGGTGTGGCTCACGGGTACGGTGCCTTCCGCCGACGACAAGGCTGCGGCCGGGGAAGTCGTAGAGGCCGTGAAGGGTGTGTCGAGCGTGAAGAACCATCTGAAGATCGCCGCCGACTAAAATCGGCCGGTCTGTCCGGGAAGCGTCGGCCTCGGTTGGCGTTTCCCGGAACTCCTGCTTCAGGAAACACAAAAGCCATCCGCATTGCGGATGGCTTTTTTACGTGCGGCTCGGTATGGAATTGAGCCCGTTGCAATCGAGTACGGGCAACAAACAACCGGCGCCCTGTCGAGCGCCGATTGCTCACCTGCTCTTAACGCTTCGCCGCCGCATATTGATCGCGCAGATCACGCACGCGGTCATGATTCTGCAGCACGCCTTGATACTGCCGCTCGACGATCGCCCGCACATCCGCCGGCAACTCCTTTTCGAGTGCATCGTGATAGCGCTTCTTCGCGACGTCTTCGCCCTTCTCGCATTCGGCCAGAATTTCGTGGTCGCTGCGATCCGTCACGGCCGACTTCACGTCGACCCAGCCGCGATGCAGCGCGCCGCTCATGCTGCCGCCCGTTTCGGGCTTGCCACCCAGTCCTTGAACCACGTCCTGCAACTCGCGCGCGCCGCGCGTGCAGTCTTCGGCACGCGATAGAAACAGCGTTTTCAGCTGCGCGTCGTGCGCATCATCGGCTGCCTTGCGAAAGCCCTTCTCGCCATCCTTCGACGTCTCGACCAGATCGTTCAGCACGGAAACAACGTTCGTAGCCATTCAATACCTCCAAGGGTTTCGTTAGTCATGGAATCTGCCGCCGGAGATGGGTTGTCCTATTGCGAGGCGCTCGCCCTCCGACGATGGAGTTCATCGATCTATCCGCACGAGGCGTGCCCGGCGCACATCGCTATGGACGTTTGCGCGCTGCGTCGACGGGCACGTCCAATCTTGCCAACACGCGTAAATGTTGCCCGCCGCCACGCGTCGCGATTGCTGGCAAAGCCCCGCACAGCGGGCTTCCGGTCGATGGCACAGCGGTTGCTTAATACGCTCCGCCCCAGCACGCGTGCAACGCAACAACACACTGCAAGACGTGCCAATGCATTGAAAACAATAGGCAGCCAACAACGACAGGGAGTACCACCATGAAGATCAGAAGCGCAGAATTTCTGGCCGCCGTCGCGATCATCAGCTCGGCGGCCGTAATGCAGATTCGCGAACACGTGCTGGCGCAGGAAGCGCCGTCCTCGAATGCGCAGGCTACGTCGCCTTCGTGCGGCGTGACGCATGATGGATTCGTGCCGGCCGCTTGCGAGCCGACGCGCGACAAACGTCAGGTGGATCGCGCACCCCAGCCGCAACGTGATGCGCCGCAAATCTGGGTTTGAGCAGAGGTTTGCGTACTGCCAGACAGGCACAAAAAGACAGGCACAAAAGAACGGCCCGATTGATGTCGGGCCGTTCTGCTAATTACCGCAACGAAAACATTCAACGACTCAAGCGCTCTTCTCGCTGAACTCGCCGAGCGGCACCGGTTTTTTCAACGGATCGAAGTCAGCCCAGCGCCCCTGCTGCCAGCGTCCGCTCGCCCGCTCGATCGCCGAGCCGCCGGCTTCGCGCAGCACGCGCGCGGCATCGAACTGATTGTCCGGCGAGACGTGCACGGCGACCAGCACACCGGAATCGCGCGTCTCCTCATGGAATGCCGAACGATGGCCCGCGTGGCCGGCGTCGCGCGTACGGAACATCGCCCCGATCAGCGAGCCGACATACGCGCCGACACCCGCCGCTATCAACGATACGATGATCGGCGCGGAGAACGCCGCGAAGATCCCGACGCCCACCACGGCGCCGACTACCGCCCCGATCGTGACGCCCATGCCGGCACCTTTGGGCGCATCCTTCGCGCCGGCATCGGTGCCGGTGTCGCCGCCGATCGGATAACGCGCATGCTGACCGCGCGGATTGACGAAGAACAGCGTGACGTCTTCCTCGACGAAACCTGCGTTGAAGAGCTTTGCCGCCGCGTCTTCTGCGGCGGGAAAAGTCGTAAAGCGTGCTGCGACGATGAGTGACATGAGGCCTCCATGCATCGTTGGATAGCGTTTGCGGACCATGCCGCCGCATTTCGCCGCGCCGCACAGCGCACGCGAGCGAGCGAGGGCACGCGCCGGCACTACGCCGTGGTGCCGCGATCCGGTTCCATGCCTTCCACTCGGAACAGTCCGCTATGCAACACTACGCCTTCACCGTCGTTCTGGTCGAGTGCTTCCGCGCAAACCGAACGGATACGTTGACGGCCTTTGTCGAAGGCCGACATCAGTGTGGCTTCCAGGGCGGAATCGGCGCCGAAATGATCCTCGAGCGCCTCGGCGGTAATCGTGCATACGACCGGATCGCCGTCCACCCGCGCCATAAAGCGCACGGTCAGATTCGCTCCGTCGAAGACCGGCTTGTCGTCGGAAAAAGTGATCTGCATAAGGGAATCCTCATAGGCCGGCCGCGGCAGGATCGCGTTCATGGCGAACCCTTCATTGCGCCGGCGAGTTGCTGCGCCATCGCGAGATGATGTTTGATGGTCGGCAGCGCATGCTGGGCCGCCGCCTTGAGTTGCGCATCGGTGCCGCTGGTGCTTTCCTGCTGGAACAGATCGACCGCTCGCTGATGCGCTTCCACCCCGACCTGCTCGACGTAGGCCTGATCGAATTCCTTGCCCTTGAGCGTCTGGAGTTTGCCGACCAGCGCGGAATCCGCCGACGGCGTCGAGGTGAAGCCCTTCTGCGAGACGAGCGCCGCCATCGCGTGCGACAGTTTCGTGTGATCCGTAATCATCTGCTGCGCGAATTTCTTCACATGCGGATCGCTGGAATTCTTCAGCGCGACCTTGCTGGCCGCGATTTCGGTGGCGTCGGACTGCGAGGCGTCCTGCACGAATTGCTGATCGGCGGGCGAAAGCTTCGTGCCGCTGACCGGCGCATCGCTCGCCGGGGCGTCGCTCGCTTGCGCGTAGACCATGCCGATGGACGCCGCGCTCAAACTCACCGCGACAGTCATGGCTTGTAGGGAATACCGGAATTTCATGCACTTTCTCCCAGGTCGACGGATACATCGAAGCGAAATACGTACGCTCCGGCGTTTAAGCGCTGGGCCGGGCGTGTTGCGTGACTCGGCCCTTCTTCATTAGCCTTCGGTCAGCAAAAGACGTGCCCACGCGCCCGGTTGACCTGCCCGGCCATACGCTCATCGAATACCGGCCGGAAACCGGGGTTACAGACCTTGCGGGTCATCGTCGAGGCCGTCATCGTCGTTCGCCAGCGGGTCGATAACCCGGTCGGGCTCGATATCGGCATTCGGCACCAGTGTCGAATCGCCGTCGGCAGCGGCGCGCTCGCCTGTGCCGGCACGATCCGTATCGCTGCCGAGTTCGCTGTCGCCGGTTTCGAGCGCGTGATTGTCCAGTTCGGTATCCACGTCGAACTCATGACGCTTCGCACCGGCGACGTCGCTGCCGCTATCGGACGAATCGCTTGGGCCGAGCGCGCCGGTCGTGCCGGCGGTTTGTTTGACGACCTGTTGCGGCTCTTCATCAGGATTCAGGGTGCTGCTCATGGCGCTCTCCTTGGTCAATTCGGTTCGTTCATTACCCATAGCGAGCGTTCGCAAGGACTGTTCCGCTCAGCCGCGAAGCAACCCGAAGCAACCATCCACGCCGTGCCAACGCCAGCGCCGGGCATTGCCTTTGCTTGCAGGCACGGTCACCGGCGTCACGCGCCTTTTGCTTGAAATTTCTACCTGCGACGATGGCTGCCACCACCACTCCGATTCAACGCCGCCCTGAGCGCACGGACGACGACAGCGCAAAACAGGCCACGCCTGCCGCCATGCCGCCAGGCTTGCGCCATGCCGACGACACGAAACCCGGCATCACGCGTCAGCGCGAAAAAGGCGGCTTTGTGTATTTCGACGTGGCGGGCAAACGCATCGACGATGAAGACGAAATCAAACGCATCAACGCACTCGCCATTCCGCCGGCGTATGAAAACGTGTGGATCTGCCCGGATGCGCGCGGCCATATCCAGGCGACCGGCCGCGATGCGCGCGGCCGCAAGCAATACCGCTATCACCCGCGCTGGCGTGAAACGCGCGACGCCGACAAATACGAACGAATGGCCGAGTTCGGCCACGCGTTGCCGAAGATCCGCGCCCGTGTCGCGCGCGACCTGAATCTGCCGGGCATGCCGTGCGACAAAGTCATCGCCGCGATCGTGCAGCTGCTTGATACGACGTTGATTCGCATCGGCAGCGTCGAATATGCGCGCGATAACCAGTCGTATGGTTTGACCACGCTGCGCAAGAAGCACGTGAAGATCGAAGCCGGCCGGTTGCGCTTCAGGTTTCGCGGCAAGAGCGGCATCGAACACGACGTGACGGTGAACAATCCGCGCGTCAAGCGTATCGTGCGGCGTTGCGCCGAACTGCCAGGCCACGACCTGTTCCAGTATCTCGACGATGACGGCACGCGCCGCACCGTCGGCTCGGCCGATATCAACGACTATCTGCGCCGCGCGAGCGGTGCGGATTTCACGGCCAAGGACTATCGCACGTGGGCCGGCAGCGTCTATGCCCTGGCCGCGCTGCGCCGCCTGATGTGCAGCAGTGCGGCGGAAGCGCGCCGTCATATCGTCGCGACCGTGAAGGATGTGGCAGCATTACTGCGCAATACGCCGGCCGTATGCAAGCGTTGCTACATTCACCCGGCGGTGATCAGATCGTTCGAAGCGGACGAATTGCAGCGCCTCGCGCCCGCTGAATCGCGCCGCGGGCTGAGAGTGGACGAAGTCGCGTTAGCTACGCTGCTCGCTCAGGCTGACAAACGCGCGGCGAAGCTCGCGCGGCAGGCGGGCGCGACAGGGCGCAAGGCGCGCGAATCGGCGATGGCGGAGAGCATCGACGATTCGATCACGAGTTTGCTGAAGAAGTCGCGCGTGGTGCGCAAAGCGATGGCCGCGAAGGTCGACGCGAAGACTGGTGCGCAAGCTGCACGGCGAGCGGCTGCACCTCGGGTTGCGGGCGGGCGCGCGGCGGGTGCGTCGCGTGCGGCGAAACAGACGGCGCCTTAGAAAGATCACAGTTCAGGGGGTCGTCGCACTTCTTGACTCGTCACGTTGGCCCCGCCGCTTCACCGCGCGCTCACTGACCTTTCGTCGCGCTGCTTGCGTCCGCGCCCGGCGTATTGGTCGAATCGGCCATCGGCTTCTTGGTCTTCGACTTGGACATGTGATGCGATTTGGAGCCACTGGAACTCATCGCTCCCGAGGTGGGTTGTCCATCCGTGGTCGGTGCCGCGGTCGCCGCGCCGTGAGCGTTACCCGAGCCGCCGGTGCCCCCGCCGCCGCCGTTACCGTTGCCGCCACCCGCTTGTGCGAACGCCGCGCCCGACATCGCGAGGAGTGCCGACACCAGCAATGCTTTTGTATGTTTCATCAAAGTCTCCGAGGATAGATGGACAGCGCACGTATGTGATTGTTCGCGCTGCTGGTTGAACATCCCGCAAGGGCTATGCCTCATGGCAAGGGCATGTCGCCATCCTGACCGCGTAACTCGTCGCCGCCCAGCTCACCAACGCCTATTCCTCAGTTGTCCTCCTCTATCCGGACGAAATATTTTCAATCGCGTCAGCACGCTTTACGCGTTTAGCGTGACGTTCCACGCATGCTCCGTGCAAACGCACGCATTCGCGAGCATGCGTAACCGACAGCGGCATTGGGTGCATGCCTTCCGACGCATGAAGGAACGCCGGTTGCTTAATCTTGCACACACCTAACCTGTAGAGGAGCCTCATCATGCTGAACCAGACACAAACGCAAGCCGGCATGCGGCAAGATCAGGGCGCCCAGATCGTCGGCGAGGGCAGCGCGACCGTGGACGGCCCGGGCCCGGACGTGATGGCCGCGTCCACTCTCGACGGCAACAAGGTGCTAAGCACCGACGGCGAGGACATCGGCAAGATCAAGGACATCATGCTCGACGTCGGCTCGGGCCGCGTTGCGTATGCCGTGCTCTCGAGCGGCGGCTTTCTCGGCATCGGCGACAAGTTGCTCGCCATTCCATGGCATGCACTGACGCTCGATACCGGCCGGAAGTGCTTCGTGCTGAACATGACTGCGGAACGCGTGAAGAACGCACCGGGCTTCGACAAGGATCACTGGCCATCCATGGCGGACCAGACGTGGGCCACGTCCGTGCATCAGTACTACGGCAGCGAGCCCTACTGGGGCCGCGACTCGTATTCGCGTCGCGACGACTACGGCGTGGGCGACATTCCGCCCGCGTCGTCGGACGCGCCGGAGGCTGGCGGGCTGAAGTTGTAACGCGTGCTCATGGTGGGCGCGCGTGGCCGTAAGCCGCCACCGCGTGCTGATACCGATGCGCCGGCATGCCGCCATCGCGGCAGCCGGCGCGATTCACTTTGAGCGCACAATAAGCGCGATCAGCGCGCGCACGACCCGATGAGGAGGCGGCATCTTGGCCACCCGGAAACCCACCAGCAAGTCCAAACGCCCCGTTGCGCGCGGCAAGTCGGGCCGGCCGCCGCGCCAGCGGCACGCTCAGGCACACGCGGCGCATCGCGCCAGCAGTCCGAAGAAGTGGTCGCATCACGTGATGGAAACCAGTGACGCGATGGATATCGAGCACGATGTGTTCAAAACCGGCAGCGCGGAGTCGATCGCACAATCGCTCAAACGCTCGTCCACGAAAAGCCGCCGCCGCAAAGGCACGCCGTTCCAGTCGGCCATGTCGATGCTGAACTTCTATATCAATCGCGCCGGCAGGAACCTGCCGAAAGCGCGCCGCGACACCTTGCAGCAAGCGAAGCGCAAGCTGCGCGAAGCATTCGGACGCGCGCCTTAAATGACGCGTCAGTGACTGACGCGTCCGGGCGCACCTTTCTTCAACCGGCCACTCATGCAGCACGCGCATGCGGGCCCTCACCGGATGCTCATGCACGAAACTTTGTGGTTTCTCATCGTTGGCGCCGTGCTCGTTTTCATGGGCCTTGCGGCAACGACGCTACGGCGGCTGCCCGTCAGCGCCGCCATGGTTTATCTCGCGATCGGCTACTTTCTCGGGCCGCCCGGTATCGGCCTGTTGCGCCTCGATATGATCGCCGACGCGCGTCTGCTGCGTATCGTCACCGAAGTCGCGCTGCTCGTCTCGCTGTTTGCCATCGGCCTGCGGCTTCGGCTCGGCATGCTCGAAAAACTCTGGACCGTGCCGCTGCGTCTCGGCTTCCTCGCGATGCTCGCGACCATTCCGCTGCTGACGCTGTTCGGTGTGTATGTCCTGCATCTCGGCTGGGGGCCGGCCTTGCTGCTGGCGGCGATCCTCGCGCCGACCGACCCGGTGCTAGCCCACGATGTGCAAGTGCACAACCCCGGCGACCACGACCTGCTGCGCTTCGCGCTCTCAGGCGAAGGCGGGCTGAACGACGGCATCGCACTGCCCTTCGCGATGCTCGGCCTGGCCTTATGCGCGGCGCCCGCCGCCGACGCGGGCGATCTGTTGAGCCTGGCACTCGCGGGCAGCATCGTGTGGGGCGTGGCGGGCGCGATCGCGATCGGCGGCGCGCTCGGCTGGGCCACGACCCACGCGGTGGCATGGCTGCGCACCCGCCACGCGCAGGCGCTTGGGCTCGAGGGTTTCTTCGCGCTTGGTTTGATCGTGCTGTCGTACGGCGCCGCGCAGCTCGCGCATACCTATGGTTTTCTGGCCGTGTTCGCGGCCGGCGTTGCGATGCGCCGGGTCGAACATCGCGCGAGCGGCGGCGAGTCGCCTCGCAAGACCATCGGCACCGTCGATTCCGAAGACGTCGAAGCGACCGCGGCGAATCCAAGCAAGGCGCACGCGTATATGACGGAGTCGGTGCTCGGCTTCACGATCGAACTCGAACGCATCGCCGAGGTCGCCGTCATGGCGATGGTCGGCAACGTGCTCGCCACGATGCACACGCCGCTCTTTACCTGGCAAACCATCGCGCTAACCGCCGCGCTGTTCGTGCTCGTGCGGCCGGTATCGGTGGAGTTGTCGCTGCTCGGGTCGAGCGCGACGCCGACGCAGCGCCGTTTGATGAGCTGGTTCGGCATACGCGGCATCGGTTCGTTTTACTACCTCGCGTACGCACTCGAAAACGGCGCCGCTGCCGACGTCGCCCCACTCGTGCCGCTCACGCTGGCGGTGATCGCGGCGTCCGTGGTAATTCACGGGGTCTCGGCGACACCGTTGATGAGCTGGTATCGCCGGCTGCGCAGTCATGAAGGTTAGCTCGACCGTCAATTGGAGTCGCTAGAATACGGGACCTTCATGCTGCAACAAGGCTTCTCACATTCGATGACCCCACCCGACGATTCCCGACGCACGGCACGGGCGAGCGCCGCCAACTCGCTGTTTGCCTTTCTCAAGTCGTTGCCGCTCGGCGAGCGCCTGATCGAAGGTAGCTTCATGGCCGTGCAGGCGGTCGCCGGCGCGAGTCTCGCGGTTGCCATCGGCCGCCTGCTGCATACCGAGCAGAGCTTCTGGGCCGCCATCACGGCGATCGCGGTCAGCCAGCATAGCTATGTCGACACCCGCAACCTGTCGCGCGACCAGTTTATCGGCGCGATGGTCGGCGGCTTGTGCGGACTGCTGGGCGCCACGTTCGGCGCCGGCTATTTCGCGGCCTATGCGGCGACGGTGGGCGTGGCGATTGCCCTGTGCTGGACCCTGAACGTCGGCAGCGCGGCACGTCTCGGCGGCATTACGGCGACGATCATGCTGCTGGTGCCGGGCATGGGGCCCGCGTGGGACAAAGCCCTGATGCGCCTCGGCGAAGTGACGCTCGGCACGATCTGCGCGTTGCTGGTGGCCTTTCTGATGTCGTGGATCGAGCGTCGCTGGTTCGGCAAACCGGGCAAGCCGTAACTAGTTTTCCGCCCCATCGTTCTCTTGCGGACGACGCCGGTAGCGTCCCGGCGGCACGCCGACACTTTGCTGAAACGCCTTGCCGAAGGCGGCCTCCGATTGATAGCCCACCGCCTCGCCGATCTCGGCGGCGCTGCGCTGCGTGCGGCGCAGCAGATCGCACGCGATGGTCATGCGGATCTGCGTGAGAAAGTCCATCACCGTCATGCCCGCGCGCTCATTGAAATGACGCGCGTAAGTCGCGCGCGACATGGCGGCGAGATCGCCGAGCTCGGCGATGGTCCATGCCCGTTCGGGCTCGCTCAGCATGCCTTGCACGGAAGCACCGAGGCGCGCGTCGGCAAGCAGCGCGAGCACGCCTGAGGCCGATGCGTTCTGCTCGCCGTGCACCCGTAGCGCGATGGCGAGCAGCGCGTGGCTCAAGGCAGTGACGATCGCGAGCGCGCCCGCCTGGCGTCGTTCGGCCTCGCTGCGCATGAGTCCGATCACCGTTTGCAACGAGCCCAGCCTTTCCATGCCGCTCAGCGAGACATGGAACGGATCGGGCAACGCGTTCAGCAGCAACGCCGACGAACCGGGCGAGTAGACAAAGCGGCCGCAGAGAAGATCGAGGTCGGCAGGGATGCGCGCGTCGTCGTGGCCGTCGTTGCGTCGCAAAGGCAGCATGCCGTCATGGCTTTGCGTCAACGGTGCAGTGGCGGCCGAGCGCTGGACATCGCGCACACGATGCGCCGCGCCGCGCGGAAACAGCATGAAGTCGCCCGCGCGTAACGCACGCTGCGCGCCGTCGGCTGTTTCGACGACGCATGCGCCGTCCAGCACCAGATGAAACGGGGCAATGCCCGCTTCCAGCGGGCCATGATCGATATCGAAAGCGCCCGAAAGCAGGCAACGCAGATCGAGGCTGGCCTGGGGCCGGGCAAGGTCGATCAGTCGGCTGAGCGTATCCATGAGACGATCGCGCTAAAAGTTGAGCGAATCGAGTATTCAGGATATCGCGGAGCGGCGCAATACTTGTCTCACGACGCCGGCACCCGCCGACGCGCATCAGACCAAGGAGCACTGCCATGTTGAACTGGATCGATTACCGTCAGGAACTGGTCGGCCGTATCGGTGAGATTGCCAAGCTGTCGCCGGATACCGTCAGGGGCTATCAGGCGCTCTCGACCGCCGGCCAGAAGAAGGACCTGCTCGGCGCCAAGACGCGCGAACTGATTGCGCTCGCCGTGGCGGTCAGCCTGCGTTGTGACGGCTGTATTACCGTGCACACCGCCGAAGCGCTCAAGCATGGCGCGACGCGCGAGGAAATCGCCGAAGCGCTGGGCGTGGCGGTCGCCATCAATGCCGGCGCCGCGATGGTGTACTCGGCTCGCACGATGGATGCCGCTGCGGCTTATACCGTGCAGGCGGCTGATGCGGCGCAGGCTGCTGCGGAATGAGCGGCGGCACCGCGAGATGCTTGTGTAGCTGAAGCGGCGCAGGTGGCCGGAGCGGCAGCCGAATAGGCGTCCGCTCCGACATTCGCGCCCCGTTGCGCTCATCGACCCGCTGTTCCCCGTCGGCAGGATGCCGCGATTGAGCACTGCGCCGGGCACCGCGTTCACAGCCCGTGTTCTTCCCACACGGCGCGCAGCCCGCCCGGTTGGCTGCGGCTGCTTTCGCTAACCGCTGCCACTACGCCGCCGGATGCCGCGCCTCTTCAAGCTGCTTGCGGCGCGGCTCGCCCTGACGTTCCAGCATCCAGCCCGGATATTCCGCGGGTAGCGTGCTGACCTGATCGAGCTTCGCGAGCTCATCCGCGGTAAGCGAGACGCCGGTCGCGGCGATATTGTCGTCGAGCTGCTCGACCTTCTTCGCGCCGACGATCACCGTCGTCACGACCCGCTGATGCAGCAGCCACGCGAGCGCGATCTGGGCGACCGACACCTGCTTCGCCTCGGCGATATCGCGCATCACGTCGATACAGTCATAAGCGCGCTCGCGATTGACCGGCGGAAAATCGAACGTCGTGCGACGGCTGCCCGCTTCGCCTTGCTGCTCACGCCCATACTTGCCGCTCAGCAACCCGCCCGCGAGCGGACTCCACACCATCAGGCCGAGGCCTTCGCTGTGCAGCATCGGCGCGAGTTCACGTTCGAGATCGCGGCCCGCCAGCGTGTAATACGCCTGCAGCGTTTCGAAGCGCGCGAGCCCAAGGCGCTCGGAAATGCCGAGCGCTTTCGCGATTTGCCACGCGGCCCAGTTCGACACGCCCACATAGCGCACATGGCCGTGCTGCACCAGCGTGTCGAGTGCGCGCATGGTTTCCTCGATCGGCGTGGCCGGATCGAAACCGTGGATCTGATACAGGTCGACGTGATCGAGTTGCAGACGCTTCAAGCTCGCCTTCACGCCGTCGATGATGTGATAACGCGAAGCGCCGCGCGCATTGGGAAACTCGCCTGTCTGGCCGAAGACCTTGGTGGCTACCACGACTTTGTCGCGCGGCACCTTGAGGTTTTTCAGCGCCTGGCCCGTGATCTGTTCGGACAGACCCTCCGAGTAGACGTCGGCGGTGTCGATGAAATTGATGCCCGCGTCGAGCGCCCGGCCGACCAGCCGCTCCGCGTCCCCCTGCTGCAGATCGCCGATCTGCTTCCAGATGCCCCCGCCGCCGCCGAAGGTCATCGTGCCCAAACATAGCTCTGAAACAAACACACCGGTACGGCCCAACTGGTTGTATCGCATCGTCGAGACTCCATCGTGGTTCGTGGATGGGTGAGGCGTAGAGAGTACTGCAATTGGCGGAATCCGGCAGCGCGTGACCCAGGCGCGCGTCACGCGGCAAAAATTTCCGCAGCGCGGCTTTCGATCGCGACATAAATGCCGACCTGCAGCCGTCGGCAAGACCGGAGGAAACCTGCCAGACTGATTCCTGATCCTTGCAACCAGCTGCTTTCGCCGCCCTCTGGATATGGCACGCCCCGCCCCCAACTATGCAAGCATGACTTCGGCTTCCACTACTGCTGCCTTGGGCGCGGCGCCCGCCGCCGCATCCGTCGCAACGCCCGCCATCGGTCTCTCGACGGCCGGCGCGCTCGCCGATTTCCATCCCGCGGTCGCGAGCTGGTTCCTCAAGACCTTCCCCGCGCCGACCGACGCCCAAGCCGCCGCGTGGCCACAGATTCGTCGCGGCCGCTCCACGCTGGTGGCGGCGCCGACGGGTTCGGGCAAAACGCTCACCGCGTTCCTGTCCGCGCTCGACGATCTGGTCCAGCAAGGCCTCGCCAACGGCGGCGCACTGCCCGACGAAACGCTGGTGGTCTACGTGTCGCCGCTGAAGGCGCTCTCCAACGACATCCGCCTCAACCTGCAACTGCCGCTACAAGGCATCGCTGCGGAACTCGACGCGCGCGGCTTGCCGCCGCTGGATATCCGCACCGCCGTGCGGACCGGCGACACCACGCAGCAGGAGCGCAACGCGTTGAAGAAGCGCGCGCCGCATATTCTCGTGACGACACCGGAGTCGCTTTACGTGCTGCTCGGTTCGGACTCCGGCCGCCGTATGCTCTCGACCGTGCGCACGGTGATCGTCGATGAAATTCACGCGCTCGCCGGCGGCAAGCGCGGCAGCCATCTGGCGCTCAGCCTGGAGCGGCTCGACGCGCTATGCCAAAGACGCTTGCCGCGGATCGGCTTGTCGGCGACGCAAAAGCCGGTAAGCGCGGTGGCGCGCTTTCTGGTGGGCGGCGGCCGTATCGACAGCGGCATTCCCGCCGATTGCGCGATCGTCGACGTGGGTCATATTCGCGAACGCGATCTCGCGCTCGAAATCCCGCCCGTGCCGCTCGAAGCGGTGATGCCCAACGAGGTGTGGGAGCGCGTCTACGATCGTCTCGCCGAACTGGTGGCGATGCATCGCACCACGCTGATTTTCGTCAACACGCGCCGCATGGCCGAGCGCGCCGCGCGTCATCTGACCGAGCGGTTAGGCAAGGACGTGGTCGCCGCGCATCACGGCAGCCTCGCGAAAGAGCATCGTTTCGACGCCGAGCAGCGCCTGAAACGCGGCGAACTGCGCGTGCTGATCGCCACGGCTTCGCTGGAACTCGGCATTGATATCGGCGACGTCGATCTGGTCTGCCAGATGGGTTCGCCCCGTGCGATCGCTCCGTTCCTGCAACGGGTCGGACGCTCGGGCCACCATGTCGGCGGGATGCCTAAAGGCAGGCTATTTCCGAACTCGCGCGACGATCTGATCGAATGTGCCGCGCTGCTCGATTGCGTGCGGCGCGGCGAGCTCGACGCGCTGCGCATTCCGCGTGCGCCGCTCGATGTGCTCGCCCAGCAGATCGTCGCGGAAGTATCGAGCGCCGAATGGAACGAGGACGCGCTGTTCGATCTCATGCGGCGCGCCGCCCCGTACGCAGACCTGACGCGTGGGCAGTACGACGCCGTGCTGCGCATGCTCGTCGAAGGCTACACGAGCCGCAACGGTCCGCGCGGCGCTTACGTTCATCGCGACGTGGTGAGCGGCACGCTGCGCGGCCGCCGCGGCGGCAAGCTGGTCGCGGTCACGTCGGGCGGCACGATTCCCGAAAATGCCGACTATGCCGTGGTGCTCGAACCGCAGGCGATCAATATCGGTACCGTCAACGAGGATTTCGCCGTAGAAAGTCTGGCCGGCGACGTGTTTCAACTCGGCAACGCGTCGTACCGGATTCTGCGGATCGAGAGCGGGCGCGTGCGAGTCGAGGACGCGCAAGGCCAGCCGCCGAATATTCCTTTCTGGCTCGGCGAAGCGCCGGGGCGCAGCGACGAACTGTCGTTCGGCGTCGCGCGTTTGCGCGAACAGATCGGGCGTCTTCTCGCCGAAAAAAACGCGGCGGCGGACGAAGGCGGCGCCGAAGTCGAAACCCTCCCCGCCCGCATCGACCACGCGATCGACTGGCTGGTCGACAATCTGCAACTCGACGAAGCCGCCGCGCGCCAGATCGTCGACTATCTCGCCCGTGCGCGCGCCGCGCTCAGCGTGCTGCCCACGCAAAACACGCTGGTCATGGAGCGTTTCTTCGACGAATCCGGCGGCACGCAACTCGTCATTCATGCGCCGTTCGGCAGCCGGGTGAACCGCGCGTGGGGCCTCGCGCTGCGCAAGCGGTTTTGCCGGACTTTCAACTTCGAACTGCAAGCCGCCGCCACCGAAGACGCGATCGTGCTGTCGCTGACCGGCAGCCATGCCTTCGTACTGGACGACGTGTGGCGCTATCTGCATTCGAACAGCGCGGAGCATCTGCTGATTCAGGCGCTGCTCGATGCGCCGCTGTTCGGCGTGCGCTGGCGCTGGAACGCGACCACCGCGCTCGGCCTGCCGCGCTACACCGGTGGCCGCAAGACCGCGCCGCAATTGCAGCGCATGCGCAGCGAGGATCTGTTGGCGAACGTGTTTCCCGAACAGGCCGCGTGTCTTGAGAACGTGGTCGGCGAACGCGAACTGCCGCATCATCCGTTAGTGGACCAAACCGTCGACGACTGTTTGCACGAAGCAATGGACAGCGAACGCTGGCTCGCGCTGCTGCGCCGTATCGAACAGGGCGACGTGCAACTGGTCGCGCGCGATTTGCCGGCGCCCTCGCCGCTCGCCGCCGAAATCCTCAACGCGAAACCGTACGCCTATCTCGACGACGCGCCGATCGAGGAACGCCGCACGCAAGCCGTGCTGAACCGCCGCTGGACCGATCCGTCGAGTGCCGACGATCTCGGCGCGCTCGATGCCGAAGCCATCGAAAATGTGCGCGACGAAGCGTGGCCGCAGGCGCGCAACGCCGACGAGATGCACGAAGCGCTGACCGGCCTTGCCTGCGTCACCGAGACCGAAGCGCGCCGCAACGAAGGCTGGCCGGCTTGGCTCGCGTCGTTGGCCGACTCCGGCCGCGCCACCCGCCTGCAGTTCGCCGGTGACTCCGCCGTGTGGCTGCCCGTCGAACGCCTCACCTGTTTTCAGTCGCTCTATCCCGACGCCCGCTTTGCGCCGCCGCTCACCGCGCCGAAAGGCTACACGGACACCTGGACTGCCGATGACGCCCTGATCGACGTGCTCCGAGCGCGTCTGACCGGCTTTGGCCCATTGCCGGTCCAGGCGATTGCACAAGCGCTGACGCTGCCCGCGGCATCGGTCGAACAGAGCCTGATGCGCCTCGAAGCCGAAGGCTACGTGATGCGCGGCCGCTTCACGCCGCAAGCCACCGAAGAAGAATGGTGCGAACGACATCTCCTCGCGCGGATCCACCGTTACACCGTGAAACGCTTACGGCGCGAAATCGGGCCGGTGGAACGGCACGACTTCATGCGTTTTCTGTTCGAGTGGCAGCATCTGACGCCGGACACGCGCAGCGAGGGGCGCGACGCGCTGGCCGCAGTCCTCGAACAGCTCGAAGGATTCCAGGCCGCGGCGGGCGCGTGGGAGGAAGACATTCTGCCCGCGCGCGTGAAGGCCTACGCGAATACTTCGCTCGACGAACTATGCCGGGCCGGCAAGATAGTCTGGACCCGCCTGACGGAACGCGCGCGCGGCGCTACCGGGCCGATCCGCAGTACGCCGATCGTGCTGCTGCCGCGTGCGCAAGTGCGCGTGTGGAGCGCGTTGCTCGATCCGTCGAAGCAACCGGAGTTGTCGGCGCGCGCGCAAAGCGTGTATGACGCGCTCGCGCAACACGGCGCGATGTTCTTCGACGAATTGCTCGCCGAAGTTCGCGTATTGCGTATGGAACTGGAGAGCGCGCTGGGCGAACTGGTAGCCGCGGGTCTCGTGAACTCCGACAGTTTCGCCGGCTTGCGCGCCCTGCTGAAGCCGGTCGCCAAACGCAACGCGTTTTCCAGCAACCGGCGCGCGCGGTCGAGCGCACTGATCGGCGGCATGGACGACGCGGGACGCTGGGCGCTGGTCAGCCGGCCCACCGCCGCTGCTGCTGCTGCTGCAACAGAGAATGTGCCGGAGCGCCGCCGGCCATTGCCACCTGAAGTGCTGGAACATGTCGCGATGACGCTATTGCGCCGTTATGGCGTGGTGTTCTGGCGTCTGCTCGAACGCGAAGCCGAGTGGCTGCCGCCGTGGCGAGACCTGCTGCGCGTTTTTCAGCGGCTCGAAGCGCGTGGCGTGATTCGCGGTGGGCGCTTTGTGAATGGCCTCGCCGGCGAACAATTTGCTCTCCCTGAAGCGATTCCCGTCCTGCGAGAAGTTCGGCGGCATGCGAACGACGGTGCTTTTGTCTGTGTCGCCGGGACCGATCCGTTGAATCTCGCGGGCACTTTGCTGGTCGGCGAACGGGTGCCCGCAGTAGCAGGAAACCGGATTCTGTATCGCGACGGCGTCGTGGCGGCCACGCTCGTGGCGGGGACTTTCTGGTTCGAACCGTCGCTGGAAGCGGTTCCCGTCGAAAGGGAAAAGGCTCGCACGTGGCTGGCGCGGCGGTTTTAGCTATTAGAATGCGCGCGGGTTGCCGTAAATTGCCTGCGCATGGCCGAAAAAGAACACGTAAAAAAGGATATAAAAAAGCCTAAAGGCGGGAGTCTTACTGACCGTTAATGTTTATAAGCCGTAATTCCAATCGCTTCGCTACAATGGGGACAGTCTTAAGTATGATGAAGACTGTTTGCCGACTCCGCCTTCAAGGCGGCCACCGGCACACACCGCCCGGGGATCTCATGAACGACGACCAACACGAGCAGGTGCTATATGCCCAGTTCGGCACAAGCAGCCCATGCTGGCGTCTGTCGAACGACAGCAACGCGCTTGAACTCACGCCCGTAACTGGCGACGTGCCGGCCAATGTCGCCATTCCGCTGAATCCTCAGCAGGCTTCGCAAATTCGCTGCCTCACTGGCGTCACCTCGCATCTTGTCCTCGACGTGCGGCTGTTCGGCGAACCGTTGCGTTTGCATCTCGTCGGTAAAAAGCTCAGCAGCAACAGCTGGGCCGGCACCGCCTCGGCCTATGACGACACCGAATCCGTCGCTCGCGATCTGGTCCACGGCCTCTCGTTCGCCGAACAGGTCGTGTCCGAAGTGAATTCGGTCGTCGTGATCGTCGACCGGCATGGTCGAATACAGCGCTTCAACCGTCTTGCCGAAGAACTCACGGGCGTCAAGGAAGAGAACATCGTTGGCCGCAACGTGTGGGCGTTGTTCATGTCCACCGAAGACGGCGCGGCCTCCAGCCAGAACATTGCGGGCTTCTTCAATCGCGGCGTGTCGTACGAGGTCGAGCGGCGCGTCAAGACAGTGCATGGCGAACGGCTGTTTCTGTTCCGCAATAAGTTCGTCCAGAGCGGCAGCGGCATCGACGAACAATTCCTGATCTGCTCGGGCACCGACATCACCGAGGAACGGCTCGCGCAGGAACGCCTCACCGAACTGGCGAACACCGACTCGCTGACCGGCCTCGCGAACCGCAACGCGATCCAGGACAAAATCCGCACCGCCATCGAAGACGCCGCCCCCGGCGAAGCAGTCGGCGTGCTGTTCCTCGATCTCGACAACTTCAAGAAGGTCAACGACCACTACGGCCACGTCTTCGGCGACCGCCTGATCCGCGACGTGTCGGCGGCCATCAGCGAGTGCCTGAACGAAGGCGATACGCTCGCGCGCCTCGGTGGCGACGAATTCATCGTGCTCGCCGGCAAGGGCATGGCGCACGAACTCGAAGCCACCGCGCAGCGCATTCTCGAACGCATGCGCACGCCGTTCGCCCTCGGGCTCGTGGAGGTCTACACGGGCTGCTCGATCGGCATCGCGCTGTATCCGGAACACGGCGACAGCCTCGAATCGCTGATCCGTTCGGCCGACACGGCCATGTACGTCGCCAAAGACGAAGGCAAACGCACGCACCGCGTGTTCTCGCCGGAAATGAACCGCCGCGTCGCCGAGTACATGTGGCTCGACACCAACCTGCGGCGCGGCCTCGAAGAAGGCCAGCTGACGCTGCACTACCAGCCGAAACTGTCGCTCGCCACCGGTGTGGTGCAGGGCGTCGAAGCGCTGGTGCGCTGGAATTCGCCGGAACGCGGGCAGATCATGCCCACCGAGTTCATCCGTTACGCGGAAGAGTCCGGGCTGATCGGCGTGCTGGGCCGCTGGGTCATGGAAACGGCCGCGAAACAGGCCGCCAAATGGAAGGCGGACGGCTACAACCTGCGCATCGCGATCAATGTGTCGGCGCGGCAACTGGTCGATACGGCCGTGGTCCGCCATTTCAGCGAGGCGCTGCAGAACGCCAAGCTCGACCCGTGCCTGATCGATCTCGAACTGACCGAGAGCTGCCTGATTGAAGACGAAACGGCCGCGATCGATCTGATCAAGCAGTTCCGCCAGCTCGGCGCGCAGGTTCATCTGGACGATTTCGGCACGGGTTATTCGTCGCTCTCGCAGCTCGGCCGGATTCCGCTCGATGTCATCAAGCTCGACCGCAGCTTCGTGCGCTCGATCAACGCCGACAAAAAAGCGCAGGCACTGGTGCGCTCCATGGTGGCCGTCGCGCAAGAGTTGAATTTCAAGGTGGTCGCCGAAGGGATTGAGACCGAGTCGGAAGAAGTGTTCATGAAGGGCTTGGGCGTGGATTACGTGCAGGGCTTCCTGTACGGCCAGGCCATGCCGGCGGCTGAATTCGAGCGCTGGTTGCAGGCTAGACAGAAGCTCAGGCTGATTGCCTGAGCTTCCGGCGCCGCCCCCCCTTGCGGCTTATTGTGGTCGACCCCCGGTCAGTTCAGGCGAAGTTGGCAGCGCTCGCCGTCTGACGCAGGTTCGAGGTACGACGGTTCTGCAGCATCACCAGCCGCTCCATGAAGGCGAGATCCTTCTCCTCGATCGTGAAGGCGGCGTCGACCCAATCCTCGGTGATTTCCATCAGCTCGGCGCGCGAGAGTTGCAGCACGCGCTGACGCGCCCGCAGCATCGCCCGGATGCCGTTCATTTTCGGCTTGAGCGTGTCGATGAAAGTACGGGTCGCCATATAGGCTTCGCCGGGTTCGAACAACTGATCGACCAGACCCTTGCCGTAGTGCCATTCGGCCGTATGCGATTCGCCGACGCCGATCAGCTCCTCCGCGAGCCGCATGCCGGCCTTGCGCGCCACCAGTGAATAACCGCCCATGCCCGGGAACAGATTGAACGCGATCTCGGGGAAGCCCATCCGTGCGTCGGTCTGCGCAAGCAGGAAGTGATGCGCCAGCGCGGCCTCGAAGCCCCCACCAAGTGCCGTGCCCTCCACCATCGCGATCGAAATCGCCCCCGTGTCGAATCCCCGCGACGCCGCGTGCACGCAATCCACACAGGCCCGCGCATAGGACATCAGCGCCTGACGCTTGCCAGCGCGGATCGCATCCGCGAAGAAATCCAGATCGCCGCCGACGTTGTACATGGTCGGAATCAACGAACCGGTGACCCAGAAATCGATCGGCAATCCCGACTCCCGTGCTGCCTGCGCGAGTTCCAGGATGTCATGGACCAGATCGAGATTGAAACAGGGACGCGGCTGCGCCCGCAACATCATCCACATGACGTTGCGGCCTTCTTCGTAGTAAGCCGAAATTTGCGAAAGATTGCCGGCTTCGAGGAACGGACGGCAGGC
The DNA here is from genome assembly GCF_012689525.1 of Paraburkholderia aromaticivorans. Lineage (NCBI taxonomy): Bacteria > Pseudomonadati > Pseudomonadota > Betaproteobacteria > Burkholderiales > Burkholderiaceae > Paraburkholderia > Paraburkholderia aromaticivorans. The sequence continues at coordinate 1,409,117 of NZ_CP051515.1, read as the reverse complement.
GTGATGGTTATGCAGATTCATTTTGATCGGTCCTTTTAAGGTTAAACACTGGTATTGCAATGCGAGCCTAAAGCAGACCGGAATCGGATGGGAGCGGGGTAACCAACAGATGAATGCAAGCCGCGTTCAAAAGCCCGCCAGCAGGCGTTCTGCGGGAAAGAGAACGCTCGGCGGCATGTCGCATCGACGCAAACGCTTGCGCACCGAAGATGAGCGAAATTGACCCACAAATAGGCGCGCGACGGGAATCAATTTGCGCACGGCCGAGGATTGAATTTCTTGCCGGACTGGCAAGAGAGAGAAATAGTCTTCGATTAGAAAATGCAATCGAAAATGATGAGCGGCGAATGATTCTTTCTGTGACGGGTGGGCTAACAGACGGTGTATCCGCTTCGCACGATCAATACGCGGGCGACCCATCGCGCCCGCGGCTTTGCATCAGAGTCGTTTATTGCAGACGCGCGGACCAGCGGCCGGCTTCTTCCGCGCTCATTCCGACGGCGAGCGCCGCGGCGAGAATCTGCGCCCACGTGGCCGCATCCACGGGAATACCCTCGGCCTCGCGCTGCGCGCGCGTCACGCGTTCGGGTTCGCCGGGCTCATAGATACGGTCGGCGGACGCCGCGAGCGGCGAGGCCTTCACCCAGTCGATGAACGCGTCGGCTTCGGCTTGCGCATCGGGAGCGTCGAACGCGGCCGGATCGACGATCACCGACAGCATGCAGTTGATGATCGCGTTAGTCGTGCCGAGCGTGGTCGAGTGCGTGGTAAAGCCGCCCGACAGCGCGCCGCCGAAGATCTCGCACATGGCCGCGAGCCCGAAGCCCTTATGTCCGCCAAACGGCGTCAGCGAACCGAACGGCGCTTCGTGCATGACCTTGGGTTCGAGCGTGGCGCGGCCCTCGTGATCGATCAGCGCGCCCGGCTGCACCTGCTTGCCCTGGTTATAGGCGACGCGCGTCTTGCCATACGCCACCGTGCTGGTCGCGAAGTCGAGCACGAGCGGCGGCTTGCCGGGCCGCGGATACGCGGCGCAAAACGGATTCGTGCCGATGCGCCGGTCCGCGCCGCCGAACGGCGCGACGAGCGGATCGCCCGCCACGTTGACGAAGTGGAACGACACGAGACCCGCACGCGCGCACTGTTCGGCCCAATGACCGATGCGCCCGATGTGATGCGCGCCACGCAAGCCGACCGCGCAGATGCCGAGGCGTTTGGCGCGCCCGATGCCCTGCTCCATGGCCTCGAACGCCACCACCTGGCCAAAGCCTCTGCCGCCTTCGACAGTCAGCACGGCGCCCACGTCTTTCACCACGTCGGCGTGCAGGTTCAGTTGAAGCTCGCCGTCGGCGAGCGACGCCACATAGCGCGGAATCATCCCCACGCCATGCGAATCGTGCCCCGTCAGATTCGCCCCCACCAGATGATCGGCGACCAGTTCCGCTTCGCGTGGCGTGCTACCCGCCTGCTCCCAGATCGCCCTCACATAGGCATGCAATTGATCGGCCGGAATCCGGGGCGTGACGGGTTGAGCGGTCGAGTTATCGGTCATTCACAAGGTCGGCGGACGTGACGGGTTCAGGGCAAACGACAGTTGAAGGAAACGCTCAAGGCGCGGCGGCGATCACCTCGGCAACCGCGGCCGTGAGCTTCTTGCCGTACGGCACGTGCAGGAACTCGTTCGGCCCGTGCGCATTCGACTTCGGTCCGAGCACGCCGCACACCATGAACTGCGATTTCGGGAAGCCTGCCTTCAGTACGTTCATCAGCGGGATGGTGCCGCCCTGCCCCATATAGGCGACGTCGGCGCCGTAGTGCTGGCGCGACGCGTCGTTGAGCGCGGTGGCGAGCCACGGGGCGAGATCGGGCGCGCTCCAGCCGCTCGCCGCGCCCGCGTCCGGCTTGAACGTCACGCGGGCGTTGTACGGCGGATCGACTTCGAGCAGCGCCTTCAGTTCGGCGACGGCCTTCTCCGCCTCGATCATCGGCGGCAGACGCAGCGACAGCTTGAACGCCGTGCGCGGACGCAGCACGTTGCCGGCATCGGCCAACGCGGGCAAGCCGGCCGCACCGGTCACCGATAGCGACGGACGCCACGTCGAATTCAGCAAGGCCTCTTGCGGATCGGTCGTGGTGGGCAGCACCTGGCGGCCGTCCTGGCCGCACGCCCACGGCAGCTTTTTCCAGACGTCGTCGCCGAGAATTTGCGCGGTGGCTTCCGCTTCCCGCAGACGGTCTGCGGGGATCTCGACATGGAAACCCTTCGGCAGCAGCGTGCCGTTGGCGGAGTCTTCGAGACGGTCGAACAGTTGCCGCATGATGCGGAAGCTCGACGGCGCGATGCCGCCATAACCGCCCGAGTGAATGCCTTCGTCGAGCACCTGCACTTCGAGGTCGCCGGCGACCAGGCCGCGCAACGACGTGGTGAGCCACAGCTGATCGTAGTTGCCCGCGCCCGAATCCAGGCACACGACCAGACCGACCTTGCCGAGCCGCTCGCGCAGCGCGTCGACATAAGGCAGCAGATCGTAGCTGCCCGACTCCTCGCAGGTTTCGATCAGACCGACGCAACGCGGACGCTCGACGCCTTGCGCATCCAACGCGGCGAGCGCGGTGATGCTTGCGTAGATCGCATAGCCGTCGTCGGCGCCGCCGCGGCCGTAGAGCTTGTCGTTCTCGAGCTTGGGCGTCCACGGTCCGAGGTCGTTGCGCCAGCCGTCGAACTCGGGCTGCTTGTCGAGGTGGCCGTACAGCACGATGGTTTCCTCGCTGCCCGAACGCGTCGCCGCCGACTCGAAGAAGATCACCGGCGTGCGGCCCGGCAAGCGGATGATTTCAAGTTTCAGGCCGCGCACGGGCTGCTGTTCGGCCCATTGCGCCGCGTCGGTGATCACGCGCTCCAGATAGCCGTGCTTGACCCACTCGGGATCGAACGCCGGACTCTTGGCCGGCACCGCGATGTAGTCCGTCAGCGCGGGCACGATCTCGTCGTTCCACTTGCGGTCCACGAATTCGCGTAGCGTCTCGGGGTTGATGCGTTGAGTCTGCTGGGTATCGTCGGAGATCATGATGGCGGTCCGTGGGGATATGTTCTGTCGAAACGATCATGATAGTCCCGATGCGGGATTGGCTGAACCCCTCGCAGTGCATCGGACTCGCTGAACGACCGGGGGCGAACTGCCCGTGGCAGCCTTCTCACGCGCGTCGCAACGCCTTTGCGACGCGCTTACGCAAACAAAACAATCGCGCGACAATCGCGGCATAGATCGCCTATTGGGAGGGAGCCGCTTCATGGGGGGCAACGTCGTCGTGCAGGCCATCGCCGCGGTGCTGGCGCTGGCGCTCTATTTTTTGCCGGCCGTACTGGCGGACCGGCGCAAGCGTCATGACGTGCTGACGCTGGCGCTCTTCAACGCCTGTCTCGGCTGGACCGTGTTCGGCTGGCTGCTCGCGCTCTACTGGTCGTTGCAACCGAACCCGCCAAAGAACATCGCGGGCGAGGTCGTGGAGACGCGCAAGCTCGTGAGGATGCGAGCGTTTTCGTCCGCGCTGCTGGTGCGCGTGCAACGACGCACAAGCGCGCGGGATCGCTCGGACAAGTAAATCAGGCGTGGTGTGGCGAGGCGGAAAACTGACTGGCCGGCCGAAGCACCGGCCGACCACGCGGGCTATTAGGCCGCGCGGCTCATGCGGTTCCACAGCACGGAACCGGCGGGAATCGAGCGCGGTTCGACGCGTACGCTGGTGGGTGAAAACATCTCGCGGCGCAGTTCGCCGTGTTCATCGAACCATTCGCAAATCAGCCAGTCGCCGGGATTGAGCGCCACGGGGCCTGCGTAGGTTACCGTCATGCGCGAGCCCCCTTCCTTCAGCGTGACGACGTCGCCGGTATTGAACTGGGCGGTGAGCGGTGTCTGGAATGCGTCAATGGTAGCGGTCAGCATATTCATCCCCCTACGGAACCGTTGAACGGTATTTAAGTCATTGCGCCGGCTTTTTCGACTTTAGACCTGCTGAAGGAAAGCTCTAAAAGGTTTGGCAAGATTAACAATCGAAATTAATGGCTGCAAGTGCTTTTTATTGATACCGTTTTCATCGGCAGTGGAATGGCTTCCACTGCCGGCTGTGGAAGGGGAAAAATCGGGAAAACCCTTCAATGCACTGTCAGGCCGCCCCTTCATGCCGCACTGCACGATCGCGAGACTGACTGCGGAATGCCGGCGCCACGCGTAGAAAATGCGAATGCGGTTTCGTCATATCTAATGCGTCAGCAGACAGCTATTCAGGGTTTATTCTGATGCGCCACAGCAGAATTACCTGTGAATAACGAACTCACCGGTAAATGTTGAATGCTTATAATCGGCCGCGTTTAAAAAACCGCCTAATAATTTCCGGCAACTTTGTTGAAACGATTGCCGCCGCCGGATTTTCAAACCGGCTGCGCCGGGCGGCGCAGCGCGAGTTGCTGGTGCCGCACGAGCAGCACGCTCAAGCCGATGCACACGAACATCAGCAGCGCGTTGATCGCGAGGCTGATCTGGAACGCGTGCGCGTAGTCGCCCGGTGCCGCGCGGCCGCCGATCGCGCCGAAGAACGCACCGCTGATGGCTGCCGTGCCGAACGCCGAGCCGATCTGCAGCGTCGACGACACCACGCCCGAAGCAAGCCCGGCCTTCTCCGGTACGACCTCCAGCAACACGATGCGCATGATCGACGGCAGCAGCAGGCCATGACCGACGCCTGCGCACACCAGCCCGCAATAGAACAGCAGATCCGGCGTGGCCGACTGGGTGGCGGACCAGCCCGTGACCGTAAAGCCGACTGTCATCATCGAAAAACCGAGCGTGAGCACATGGCCGCCGATGCGCTTGACCACCGCCGGCGAGGTCAGCGGCCCGACGACGAAACCGATCGCGAACGGCATGATCGCCATGCCCGAGGCGAGCGGCGTCCAGTGCAAACCGGTTTGCAGGAAGATCCCGTAGGTCAGGAAAAACGCGCTATTGCAGTAGAACAGGAACGCGAGCACGAGACCCAGCGCGAAGGCCCGGTTGCGGAACAATTGCAGGTCCACCAGCGGATGGCCGCCGCCGCGCTCGACGCGCTGCTCGGTCATCACGAAGAGCGCGAACGCCGGCACGGCAAGCGCGAACATCACGAAGGTCCACGCCGGCCAGCCGGCTTCGCGGCCGTGCGTCATCGGGTAGATGACCAGCAGCTGCACGGCGGACAGCAGCGCCACGCCCTTCACGTCGATGCCGGTGCGGGCGGCCGGCTGATTCTCCGGTACGAACTTCCACGTGCCGATAAACGCCGCAATGCCAATCGGAATGTTGATCAGGAAAATGATGCGCCAGTCGAGCCCGAACGGGTGATACGTGATCAGCGCGCCGCCGCCCAACTGGCCGACGATCGACGACAAGCCGAACACGAAGCCATACAGGCTCATCACCTTGGTCTGCTGATGCAGCGGCACGACCGCGCGAATCGTCGCGAGCACTTGCGGCGCCATGACGGCGGCGGCGATGCCCTGCACGATCCGCGAGATCACCAGCATGTGCCCGCTGGTCGCGAAGCCGCACAGCGCCGAGGCGACCACGAACGCCGCCATGCCCGTCATGAACATGCGGCGGCGGCCGAACAGATCGCCGAGCCGCCCGCCCGTGATCAACAGCACCGCGTACGCCGACGCATAGGCGGAGACGACGAGTTGCAATTGCGCGTCGGTGGCGTTCAGGCCGGTGTGAATCGAGGGCAGCGCGAGATTGACGATGAAGTAGTCGAGCGGCGCGAGGAAGGCGCCGACGAATAGCACCGCCAGCGCAAGCCCTTGCCGTTCGAAGCGCGGCTGGGACTTGTCGATCGATGTTGCCGCGTCCGTTGCCAGGCTCGCGGCCGCGGGGCCAGGACAGGTCACCGCTGAGGCTGCGGCGCCTTGGGGTCCAACGAATGCCGCCGGAGCGGACTTGATCGCTTCACTGTTCATGACTGATCGTTCAAAAATTCCGCAAAAAAATTTAGACGAGCGCGCGCAAGGCGACGTCCACGATTCCGGTCAGCGCGTCTTCGTTATGGGCGACCCGCCCCAGTACGCGCAGACCTTGCATGACACAGAGCAGAAAATCGCCGACGGCTTTTTCGTCGAGCGTGGAGTTGAAGGCGCCGCTCGCCTGACCACGTATCACCGACGCCGCCAGCAGCGTGGCCATGCGGCGCTGAATCGCGGCAACGCGGGAGCGCAGTTCTTCGTCGCCCGGCTGCATCTCCAGCGTGGTGTTGGTGATGAGACAACTGCGTTCGCCGGTCAGCGCGCACGCGACCCGCGCGTAATGCAGCAAAGCGTTGCGCAGCGCCTCTTCCGGCGGCACCGGGGCGTTCAGCCGCTCGGCGAGCCGCGCGACCGAACCTTCCGCGTAGTGATCCAGCGCGGCCAGCATGATGCCGTGCTTGTCGCCGAACACGCCGTAGAGACTACCGCGCAACAGGCCGGTGGCTTTGCACAGGTCGTCGATCGACGTGGCGTGGTAGCCGTGGTTCCAGAACACCTGGCTCGCGCTTGCCAATACCGTGTCCGTGTCGAACTCGCGCGGCCGGCCCCGAGAGCAGACCTCGCCGGCTTTCTTCGCGGATTGTTTCGAATCGCCTGATTGCTTCATGCAGCTGATATTATGACTAAGCGTTCAACAAAGCAAGACAAGTTTCCGTAAGGGCGGCGCGAAGGCACGTCCAGAAAGCGGCATGGCACAAATTCGTGCGGTGCAGTACAACGGTTAAAACCGCGTCGGCACTTTCGTTTTCCCCTATGAGTTCGACGACTGCTGAGCGACCGCACAACGGAGGTCAGGATGGCAACGAAAAAAGACATTCCCACGATCGGTCTCGCCCTCCAGGGCGGTGGCGCGCACGCGGCGTTCACGTGGGGCGTGCTCGACCGCCTGCTCGACGAAGTCGAGCGCGGCACACTGTCGATTCTCGCGATCAGCGGCGCGAGCGGCGGAGCGCTCAACGCCGCGGCCTGCACCTACGGGCTGAGCCGAAGTCCGACCGATGCCAAACGGGCACTCGAACAACTATGGACGCTGGTCGGCGCCGCGTCGAAATGGCAGCCGTTCTACAACTTCCCCACGAGCCTTCTGAAGTCTCCCGAGCGCTGGAATGTGGATCTCAATCCGGTGGTGCTCGCCCAAAGCATGCTGGAGCCGTTAAGCTCTCCGTATGCAATGCCGTGGCTGACCAATTCCATCGGCTCCATCATGGAAACGGTGATTCCGGATTTCGGGGTCGTCAATCACCCGAAAGACGGCGTGCCCCAACTCTACGTGGCCGCGACCAACGTCAACCTGACCGCGTTGCGTATCTTCGGTCCAGGCGAAATTTCGGCGAAGGCGCTGATGGCCTCCGCATGCTTTCCCACGCTCTTCGAGGCGGTGAAAATCGATGGCGAGTTCTATTGGGACGGCGGCTACATGGCCAATCCGGCGCTCGCGCCGCTCGTCGAGTGGGCTGATGACATTCTGAGCGTTCTCATCGATCCGCTCTGTACGAAGCATGGGCCGCCTGAACGCCCCAGCGAGATCAACAACCGGATCAACGAAGTCAGCTTCGGCGCGTCGTGGGTCACGGAGGTCCGTCAGATCCAGTTGATCAACGAACTCGCTTCTGAAAACCCTGGCCTCGTCCACCACGGAAAACCGTACACGCCCAAGCGCTTTCACGTGATTCGCGCCGACCGCTTCATGGACGAGATCGGCGCCGCATCGAAGAACACGCCCTCCATCGAATTTTTCCGCGCCTTGCGCCAGGCGGGCCATGCCGCGGCCGACACATGGGTGCGCGATTGCCTGCCGAGCGTCGGCAAGACTTCCACTTTCGATCTCGACAAGCTCGTGAAGAGCCGGGTCAAAGGAACGCCCGCCGCCATGCACACCGTTCAGCAGGCCGAGGGGAAAACGCTTTGATGCGCCTTATATGATCGAGCCGGATGAAGTCGGCTCGTCTTCGCGCCGGGCCGGTTTCGTAGCGCTGCGAGAAGGCGAAGGTGCGACGTCACCGGCGTCTCCAAGGCCAGCAAACAAAAGCCAGCAAACAAAAAACCGGCGCCGAGCTTGACCCGTGCGCCGGCTTTATCGCTTGTGAATCACCAAGGAAAGTCGCGAACTCAGGTTTCGAGCTTCGCGTCCAATGTAATCGTGGCGTTCAACACTTTCGACACCGGGCAACCGGCCTTGGCGTCGGCGGTCGCCTTGTCGAAGGCGGCTTGGTCGCCACCGGGGATTTTCACGGCCACGTCGAGATGCACCGCGGTGATCGAGAAACCACCGCCGTCCTTGTCGAGCGTGACGGTGGCCGTCGTGCCGATGCGTTCGGGCGTAATGCCGGCCTTGCCCAATTCCGCCGATAACGCCATCGAGAAACACCCCGCATGCGCAGCCGCAATCAGCTCTTCCGGGTTCGTGCCGATGCCGTCCGCGAAGCGTGTCGAAAACGAGTATTGGGTCTCCTTGAGGACGCCGCTGTCGGTGGAAATCGAGCCCTTGCCGTCTTGCAGGCCGCCTTGCCAGACTGCTGATGCCTTGCGCTTCATCGCTCTCTCCTGTTTTTGCCTGCTGCGCGCGCTGCGCGACCGAATCTGATGCCCGCCGCAACGGTCCCGCCCGGATGGTTTGCGGTTTCGGCATCGGTCGCGAGTGTCGCGCGGCGTCGCCGGCGCGGGCGTGGACCGAACTTCATCATAGGCGCTTCCGTGTGCCAGCGTCGTGACGATGCCGGCAATCGACCAAACAGAAGCCGCCTCAGAAACTATTTCAATAACAGTAATAATCTTTACTCCGAAAGCGGCTTTTTCACCGACCTCGGAAGAAATAGACTGGCTTCAACGGGTCGGGACACAGCAGTCAACCGATCTGACCAACAATCGAATACTGGAGGTCATCATGAAATCGCTTATTTCCGCAGTCGTTATTGCATCGGCGCTCATCGTCCCGGCTGTTTCGTTCGCCCAGCAGGCGAATGGTCCGGTGACCCGCGCTCAAGTGCGCGCTGAACTGGTTGCCGCGCAAAAAGCGGGCCTCCTGAATCAGAACGACACCGACTATCCGAAGACCGTGCCGCAAAGCGCAACGACAGTGGCCGCCGTGGCGCAGGGTTCGCAGGACATCGGCGGCGTCAAGGCGGTTTCGTCGGATGCCGGCGCGCGAGACGCAGTGCAGCAAGGCCTGTTCTCGACGTATCGCGGTCAATAAGCCGGTAAGCCGCGCGGTTCGCGGCGCGGCTCTTGCCGGTGCAGGCAGTGCATGGAAGGTGAAGGTGTAGTCGCAGGAAAAAGCGCCCCGGTTGCGAAGTTCGCAAATCGGGCGCTTTGTCTTGTGCGGCGGAAAAGTTGGGCGAATGCGTTGTAAAAGAGGCTGCGTTCGATGCCGAACCCGGCCGCGTCTCGATGCTGATCGCGCCGAAGCCGGCCGCGCTAAAGTTGGCTCTCGCAGCGCCCGCGCAATTGCACAACGGCGCCGCCATGCTGCCCGCCTATTCAGCGAACGGCAAGCTCTCCTGCCCGACCGCGCGCATGCCGAACACGTTCAGCGTCATGGCCACCAACGCGTAATAGCCGAGCAGGCCCACCAGATTGATGACCACCTGATGTCCGAAGCGTTCGACCGCCTTCGCATAGATCGCGTCCGAAACGCGCTTCGTGTCGTACAACTCGCTCGCGAAGTCGTGGATCAACGCGTCGTCGGCGTCCGCGAAATCCGGGCGCTTTCCCACGCGAATCGTCTCGGCATCCGCTTCGGACACGCCGGCTTGCAGCGCGATCGGATAATGGATGTACCACTCCGCCTGCGCCTGCCAGCGCGCCGCGGTCACCAGAATCGCAAGTTCCGACAGGCGCAGCGGTAAACCCGTCCGATAGCGGCAAAACGCGCCCAGACGCTGCGCCTGCTGGGCCAGTTCCGGACTATGAATCCAGCCGAGAAACGGCCCGTTCAGATTGCCGCGCGGGCCGGACAGAATTTCGTCGAGCACTGCTTTCTGTACCGGCGTGGCGGCGGACGGGTCGAAGTGAGGCAAACGCTCGGTCATGATCGCTCTCGTGATTAGTGGTGTCGGAATGCTCAAACGGCGGCGAGCGCGCCGCTGACCGCATCAGTGAACCGGCTGACAATCTCGTCGATGTCGCGCTCGGTGCAGATGAACGGCGGTGCCAGCAGCACATGATCGCCGATCTGGCCGTCGACGGTGCCGCCCATCGGATACACCATCAAACCACGCGCGAACGCCTCGCGCCGGATCGCTGCATGCAGCTTGAGCCGGGCGTCGAACGGTGTTTTGCTCGCGCGGTCCTTGACCAGTTCGACGCCGACGAACAGCCCCCGGCCGCGCACGTCGCCGATGTGCGGATGCTGCGCATAGTGTTCGCGCAACCGGCCACGCAACTGTTCGCCGCGCGCCAGCACGTTGGGCAGCAGCTTGTCTTCCGCGATCACGCGTTGCACCTCGAGCGCCGCGGCGCAAGCGGTGGCATGGCCGATATAGGTATGGCCATGCTGAAAGAACCCCGAGCCGCCGACGATCGCCTGATAGATCCGGTCGCTCACGAGCGTCGCGCCAATCGGCTGATAGCCCGCGCCGAGCCCTTTGGCGATGGTCAGGATATCCGGCGCCACGCCGTCTTCCTCGCAGGCGTACAGGTAGCCGGTGCGGCCCATGCCCGACATGATCTCGTCGAGAATCAGCAGCACGCCGTAGCGATCGCATACCGCGCGAATCTTGCGGAAATACTCGCGCACCGGCGGCACCGCGCCGGCCGTCGCGCCGACCACCGTTTCCGCGACGAAGGCGGCGACCGTGTCCGCGCCGAGTTCGAGAATCTTCTGCTCGAGTTCGTCGGCGAGACGCTGCGCGAAGGCCTCTTCGGTTTCGTCGGCACGCTGCTCGCGATACGCGTAACACGGACTCACGTGATGCGCTTCGATCAGGATCGGCAGGAACGGTTCGCGACGCCACGCGTTGCCGCCGATCGCCAGCGCGCCCAGCGTGTTGCCGTGATAGCTCTGCCGACGCGCGATGAAATGGCGGCGCTGCGGTTCGCCCTTCTCCACGAAATACTGGCGCGCGAGTTTCAGCGCCGCCTCGATCGCCTCGGAACCGCCCGACACGAAATAAACATGGTCGAGCCCTTGCGGCGCGCTCGCCACCAGACGGTCGGCGAGTTCTTCGGCGGGCGCGGTGGTGAAGAACGACGTGTGCGCGTATGGCAACTGCTGCGATTGCCGTTTGATCGCGTCGATCACGCGCTGGTTGCTGTGACCGAGACACGAGACGGCGGCGCCGCCGGACGCGTCGATATAGCGCTTGCCGGTGGAATCGATGATCTCGATGCCATCGCCCGCGACGGCGACCGGCAGCGACTGTTTAGGCGTTCGATGAAAAACGGTGGACATGGTGTTCGGTTTCCTGTGGTGGCAGCAAGCGCTTAAGCGCCGCCTCGTTCAGATGCCGTGCGGGCGATGAAGGTGTCGAATGCGCACTGCCCCTGCCGGTAAACTTTCATCGACACACCGGCGTTGCCAATGTCGAAGAGCGCCGAGGCGAGCGTGTTTTCGTCGTCCGGATCGCGCGGGTCGTCGCGGTAGATCGGCAGGCCCGAGGGCGCGCGATCGTGCAAGACGTCGAGCAAGGCGGCGGGTTGCAACGGGCGCGTGATCGCAGGCAACAAGGTATCCACGCGCAATTGACGGTCTCGCGAAGAATCCGTGACGATTTGCGCTTCGGCCTCGCAGCCTGGATGAATCATGTGGTTCGCGTGGCCGTAGAGGTTCGCCACCGTTTGCACGGAACATCGCTGCGCACTGGCTTCGACGCTGAAGACGCGCGTGTCGCCCGCGCAGCCGAGCGTGTGATGAAAGCCGCTCGCGGCCGGCGTGTCGCGCAAGATCTGCAACGCTTCATCGAGCGAGGCGGCGTCGAGCACGGCCCGCGCGAGGAGCATGCGCGGCACGCCGGCGACGGGTGAGCGAATGCGCAAATTGTTGATCGCCTGCACGACGCCGGCGCGGCTCGCGGCGAAGGTATGTCCCGGCAGCGATCCAGGGTAATAGAAACTCACGAAGCCGGGTTTGCCGGCCGGCTGCACCTCGACCAACGCGCAACGCTCGCGCAGAAACGGGGCGCCGTCTTCGTTATGCGCGATGAAGCGCGTGTCGCCAACGACCGCTGCCAGCGTGGTGCAACCGTCCGGCGCGTTGTGAATCAGTTCGCCGCGGCAGTTCCAGAGAAACACGTCTTCTGCCGCCCAGCCGAGGCCCGCCGCCATGCCGTCGAGCTCGGCGAGCAACGTCGGGAAATGCGCATGCGCCGCATCGCGCAGTGCCTGCACGAACGGAGCACCGCGCCAACGCCGAACCGCCTCCCATGCGTTGCTCTGATTCATGTAGTCGGCGAAAACCGGCCGCGCGAGTTCACCCAGCCGGTAGCCGAGGTCATACGGCTCGCCGCTCACCTGCAAAAGACTCAAACCCTGCTTCGACGTCACCATCACACTCACTCAACAATCGGTACGCATTTATACGTTAAAACAACATTTGTTGTCAAACGACGGAACGCCGATCCAGATAGAGCGGTCCTGCTTTCACGCAAGACCTCTGGCCAGTCAGACAGGAATGTTCAAGGCACGTAGGCGCCCTTCGCATGCAGCGACTGCTCTGCAATGGCGAGCTGTTCGACCGCATCCGCGCCTTCCAGCGCGAGCAGATGCGCGACCAGCGACTCGGCCAGCGCCGTAGCCGCCACCAGCGATGGAAAGAACGAGGGACTCTCGTGCGAAAAGATCAGCACCTTGTCGGCGTTCAAGGCGATCGGCGAGACGGCGCTGTCGGTGATGGCAATCAGCTTGCTGCCCTTTTCCAGCGCGGCTTCGGCTACGCGCGCGGCTTCCACCGAATACGGCGCGAAACTGATCACGATGGTCGCGCTATCGCGCTCGATCGTGCGCAACTGCATTTCCAGCGTGCCGGCCTCGCCGTTGAGCAAGGACACCGAGGAACGGAACAGCCGGTAACCGTACACGAGACCGAACGCCACCGCGTAACAGGACCGGAAGCCGGCCACATGCACATGCGGCGCGCGCCGCAGCAAACGCGCCGCTTCCACGATCACGCGGCCGTTGTGCGCGGCGGTGACCTCGAGATTGTGCTGCTGTGCGACCAGCAGGTCGTTTGCCAGCGCATCTTTCGATTTGACGAGCGAACGGGCGCGGCTCGTGAGCGGCTCGGGCCGCGTGCGCACGCGTGCGACGAACAGGTTGCGCAATTCGTTCCAGCCGGGGAAACCGAGTTGCTGCGACAGGCGCACCAGCGAAGCCGGTTGCACCTGCGCCCTTTCCGCCACTTTGCGCATGGACGAGACCGCGACCTCGTCGGGATGATCGAGCAGGAAACCCGCTCCCATCTGGAACTGCGGACTCAGTTCGGAAAAGCGCGCCCGGATCAGGGCGGCGAGCTGGTCGAAACTGTCAGGCATGCGAATGTACCGGGCGAACGGTCGATAAGGATGACAACAAATGTTACCACCCGGCACCTCGCATCCAACAGCAGTTCCGGCGTGCTCAGCGTGCTTTCAGCGCTTGTTTAAAGAAGCGCCACCACCCGCACGTCGCCCTGTTCCGTCGAGGCCACGACCTTATCGCCGATGCGGCGGAACGTGATCGACACCGAAGCATCGCCCACCCGCAGATCGCCCACTTCGAGCCAGTCGATGCCTTCGGGCAGCATCGGCTGCTCGATCACCACTTCGCGCCGCTCGGCGTCGATCGCGATGCCCAGACACGCTTCGAGCATCATGAACGGCGAGCCCGCTGCCCATGCCTGCGGCAAACAGGCGACCGGATACGCGGTGGGCGGCTCGCCGCGCCGCCGTGGGAAGCCGCAGAAGAGTTCGGGCAAGCGCATGTCGAAGTTGACCGCCGCCTGGAACAACGCCTGCAACAGCCGCACGGCCGCCGCCTTGCCGCCGTAGCGCGACAGGCCGCGCGCGCAGAGCGCGTTGTCGTGCGGCCAGACCGAGCCGTTGTGATACGCCATGGGGTTAAAGCGTGACTGGCTCGCGGCCAGCGTGCGCACGCCCCAACCGGTGTGGAACAGTGTGGAGTCGAGCGCGCGCACCACCGATTCGCCACGCTCGCGCGAGGGCAGACCGAAGGCCAGCAGGTGACCCGCGTTCGAGGCCATCACGCGGCACAGTTCGCCGTGTCCGTCGAGCGCGATGCCGTAGAAGCCGGCCTCGTCCATCCAGTACTTTTCTTCGACGCACTGACGGATCTTCTTCGCGCGTTCGCTGTATTGCGTGGCCGAATCGTGCAGGCCGCGCAGCTTCGAGAAGTGAGCCATGGTGTCGAAGGCGGCGCTCGCATAAGCCTGCACTTCGACGAGCGCAATCGGACCGTCGGGGAAGCGGCCGTCGGCGTGAAAGACGGAATCGTGACTGTCCTTCCAGCCTTGATTCGCCAAACCGCCGTCCGATTCGCGCTGATAGTCCAACAGGCCGTAGCGGTTCTTGTCGCACACGCCCGCGACCCACTGCGCCGCGCGCTCGAGCGCTGGCCACAGTTCGTCGATCAACGCGAGGTCGCCCGTGCGGGCCGCATACGCGCCGGCCAGCACGATGAACAACGGCGTGGTGTCGACGCCGCCGTAGTACAGCGCGAACGGCACTTCGCCGGTGGCGGCCATTTCGCCCTTCCGCATCTCGTGCATGATCTTGCCTGGCGCGGCGTCGCGAAACGGCGAGTTCTCGCGCGCCTGATGTTCGGCGAGAAAACGCAACACGCCCGCGGCCAGTTGCGGTTGCAGCCACAGCGTCTGGAGCGACGTGATGATGGCGTCGCGGCCGAACGGCGTGGAGAACCACGGAATGCCGGCGTACGGATACGGGCCGGTCACGAGGTCCGTGGTCAGTAGGCCGAGGTCGGCGAGCGAGCGGTCGATCCATGCATTGAAAAGCGGATTGCTGGAACGCACGCGCGCGGTGACGCGGCGGCGCTCACGCATCACGAGGTGGGCGTCGACGAGCGCGGCGCGCACGGCAGCGCGTCCGACGCGCGGGCGCTCCGCGTCGATCTGCGACAGGTGCGCTTCGCTCAACGCGTGCGTGGGCTGCGAGACGCCGGCGATGGGCTTGTCCGTCTGCGCGACGACCTGCACCGCCACCGACAGATAGATCGACACGCAGGCCTGAGCCGGCAGCTTGACGGTGTAGTCGGCTCGGTCGGCGAAAAGCTTGTCCGGTTCCGGCGAGAAAGCGATCCGCACATTGCGCGCCACGTCGTCGAGACCGACATAGCCGAGCAGCACCTCGCCGTGCTCGACGCGCGCCGGTTCGACACGGCCCTGCTTGTCGCGCTTCAGGCCGCGCACTTCGAACATGTCGCGGAAGTCGCTGGCGAACGAGATGGACAGCGGCACCACGGCATCGCTCGTGCCGTAGTTGGTGAGTTCGATGGCTTCGTTGAGCACGGTGCCCGACAGCACCCGCACGCGCTCGACGTGGATCACGCCTTCAGGCGTGCTGACACCGCCGAGCGGCGGCAACGGTCGGTTGGTCAGATGCGCGGTGAATGAGGTGTTGTCGCTGCTGACGCTGCCCGATAACAGCGAAGGCGCACGCCCGCCGAAGGTGAGGCGCAGTTGCGAGAGAACACGTGTGTCGTTGACGAACAGGCCGTCGTCGTGGCCGGTGATATCGCCGAGCGGATCGTTGACGATGAAGGTGTCGCCCGACTTCAGCACATGCTGAGTGGCGCTCGCGACATTGAGGTTTTCTGTCGGGATGAATACGCCGTCCGGCTCGGGTTCGCGGTGATCGATTCCGCCCGAAAGGCCGCCGAGGGCTTCTGGCTGCTGCATCAGGGTCACTCCTATGGGTTCGCTGCTGCGTTCACGCTTTTGCGTTCGGTCCAGATCCGGTTGCTACCTGAGTCGCTTCCGATTGTAGAGGGTCTGTCCGCGTCAGACGAACTTATCACAGAGGAGTTTCGGTTTTTTTTCAGTGGCACAGGACGTGCAGAGGGATGGCGCGGCGCTCCTCGTGAGAGCGCCGCGCGGGCGTGAGGCGGGTGACCGCCCCGACGCTTTAGCGCTTGGCCAGCGGCGTGGCTTCGCGTTGCGATTCGCCGACGAACAGCTGACGCGGACGGCCGATCTTCTGTTCCGGATCGGCGATCATTTCGTTCCACTGCGCAATCCAGCCGACCGTGCGCGCCATCGCGAAGATACACGTGAACATGGCCGTCGGAATGCCCAGCGCGCGCTGCACGATACCCGAGTAGAAGTCGACGTTCGGGTACAGCTTGCGCGACACGAAGTAGTCGTCTTCCAGCGCGATTTTTTCCAGCGCCATGGCGAGCTTGAACAGCGGGTCGTCGTGCAGGCCCAGCTCTTCCAGCACTTCGTAGCACGTTTCGCGCATCAGCTTCGCGCGCGGATCGTAGTTCTTGTAGACCCGGTGACCGAAACCCATCAGCTTCACGCCGGAGTTTTTGTCCTTCACCTTCGCGATAAATTCGGGGATGTTGTCGACCGAGCCGATTTCTTCCAGCATGTTCAGCGCCGCTTCATTCGCGCCGCCGTGCGCCGGGCCCCACAGACACGCGATACCGGCCGCGATACACGCGAACGGATTCGCGCCCGACGAACCGGCGAGACGCACGGTCGACGTCGATGCATTCTGCTCGTGGTCCGCATGCAGGATCAGGATACGGTCCAGCGCGCGCACCAGCACGTCGTTGACCTTGTACTCTTCCGCCGGATTGGCGAACATCATGCGCATGAAATTCGCGCTGTACGACAGGTCGTTCTTCGGATAAACGAACGGCTGACCGACGGTGTATTTGTACGCCATCGCGACCAGCGTCGGCAGCTTCGCGATCATGCGGATCGCGGAGATATCGCGGTGCAGCGGATTGTTGATGTCGAGCGAGTCGTGATAGAACGCCGACAATGCGCCGACCGCGGCGACCAGAATTGCCATCGGGTGCGCGTCGCGACGGAAGCCGCGGAAGAAGAAGTGCATCTGGTCGTGCACCATCGTATGCTGCGTGACGGTCTTGACGAACTCTTCCTTCTGCTGCGCATTCGGCAATTCGCCCTTCAGCAGCAGGTAGCAGGATTCGAGGAAGTCGGCGTTCTGCGCCAGATTATCGATCGGATAACCGCGGTACAGCAGCTCGCCTTTGTCGCCGTCGATATAGGTGATTTCGGAGTTGCATGCCGCCGTCGACATGAAACCCGGGTCGTACGTGAACTTGCCGGTCTGGCCGTATAGCTTGCGGATGTCGATCACATCCGGTCCGAGCGTGCCCTGATAAATCGGCAAATCAATAGTCTGGTCGCTGTCGGAAAAGCTCAGCGTTGCGTGTGTCTTCGAGTTCATCTACACGTTCCTTTTACTTTCACATCGCACACGTGCCGGCATGCTCGATCGTCATATGCGCTTTGGCATGCTCAGGCTCCGCTTCGCATTTTAAGGTCCCGCGGGCCTCCAATTGCGACGATTGATCGCAACAATGCATCTCGGCTGGCGCAACATTCGTTGCCGGCGTTTCCTCCTACAAGGCTTGACGTCGCGGGGAAACCGGCTGCGCCTCGTCCGCACGCACTGCCAGCAAAATGAAAGCTGAACACTTACTGCAACAATGTTTTGCGGCAGTCAGGCTGCGGAGGCAAGGGTGCATCTGCGATACTGCATTCGTGTTTTGCTTCCCCTGCGAACACATCGCTGTGTTTGGCCCGCCGTCCTGCGGCGGGCTTTTTTAATCAGCCAGAAGAACAGGAAGGACCTCATGAACGCCTCGCTCGAAACGCTGTTTCCGGATCACGTCCACACCGACGAGAACATCGTCACCGCGCTGAATCACCAGGACATCGTCGTCGCGCTGTCGGCGGCGCTGAAGACGCAGGACGTGGCGGTGTTGCATATGCTCTACCCGCGTACCGACGCGCGCACCCATCGCAGCCTCGATGCGCTCGTGGATGTGCTGCACGGCCACGGCCTGCATGAAGTCGCGGATCTGATCGCGCAGGAAGCCCACTATCTGCTGTTCAAAGACCCCGTGAAAGCGTGGAAAGCGTTCCACGAAATTCGCAACGACTCGCTCGCGATCGGCGTGCATCTGTACTATCACGGCCTCGTTGGCGAAGCGGCGGAACGCGCGCTCGATAAAGACGCGCATCGTAAGGCATGAGGTCGAGCGTTTGAAGCGTCGCCGGGGTTGAGCCAGCCCGCGGATCATCGCCGCGAGCGCGAGCCACCCGGCTCGGCGTCGTCGTGCATTGATTGCACGTTTATTACGTGCTCATTGCGCTCGTTGCTCGCTCACTGAACGAATGAATTCGTCGACGTAGCGATTGAACGCCGACGGATGCGCGAGGTTCATTCCGTGCGATGCGCCGCGCACCGTTTCGCGGCGTCCATCCGGCAGCCAGTTTTGCAGCGCGGCCGCGGTACGGCGAAACATGTCGGGACTCTTTTCTCCGTCGATCAGCAGAACCGGGCAACGCACCTCGGTGGCTTCCTCGGGAACATAGGCGGGCAACGGATCGCGGAATTGCCGCGCGAGCGTGTGCGCATTGTTGGTCGCCATCCGGCGAAAACCCGCCGTGCTCATCGCCCAGAAACCGGGCCGGCTGACCGAGTCGACGAACAGCTGCAAGCCGGCCTCCACATCCCCGCTTTCGATCAGTTGCGCCGCTTTTGCGCGCAACGCGTTGACCGTCTCCGGCAAACTTGCGGGCGGGCGTCCGGCAATCTGCAACGGACCACCCGGGTCGGCGAGCGTCAACGTCCGCACGTGCTCGGGATAGCGCCGCGCGAAATGAAACGCCACGCAACCGCCGCGCGAATGTCCCACCACGTGCGCCGGCCCCACGCCGAACCGCTCGATGAATTGCGCCACTTCGTTCGCATGCTCGCTCCAGCTGAACGGCAGGCCGGGCTCGGCATCGGTATCGGTATCGGTCGCCGGCCAGTAGTGCGTGAGACTCACTGCGACACAGCGGTAGTGCTTCGACAGGCCCGCGAGTTGCGGTTGCCAGTAGCGGTAGTCGCACAACGAGCCATGCACGAACAGCAGCAGTTCGCCCTCCCCGGCTTCCACGTAAGGCATGCGCAAACCGCTTCGCAGTTCGATGAAAGATGCAGAAGATGCCGAAGTCGGCGAAGCGGACACAGATTGATTCACGAGTGGTCACGGACAGCGCGGCAACGCATGAGTGCAGCGCTGTCGGCTCGAAATGGAATGGGGAAAGGAATCGCGTACGCGTCCCTGAATTTGGGACGTGAAGCGTATTGTCACATAGCCGGTCGATCGGCATGGCAGCCTGCTTCAGCGGACGGACGCGACCGTTCCGACGACGGCAGTAGCACGGCAAGCTCCGCGCAAAATCATTCGTAAGCGAATTCGTCCAGCAGACCGGCGGTGGCCGCCGTGCCCGCGCCGCGCACTGCGCAGGTCAGCGGTTCATCGGCGACGCGCACGTCGAGGCCGATTTCGTCCGTCAGGCGACGGCTCAGGTTGCCGAGCAGCGCACCGCCGCCCGTCAGCACGATGCCGTTGTTGGCGATGTCGGTCACCAGTTCGGCCGGCGCCTCTTCGAGCCCGCGTTTGACCGCGCCGATCATCTGACGCAGCGGCCCCTCGATCGCATCGGCGATATCGTGGTTGCTCAGTTGAACCGTGCGCGGCAAGCCGTCGTCGACGCTGCGGCCGGTCGCGTTCATATGCTCGCGCGGCACGTCGCGCATGGCCGAGCCGATGCTTTTCTTGACGTGCTCAGCGGTCTGTTCGCCGATCAGCACGCCGTACAGATTGCGCACGTAGCTCACGATCGCCATGTCGAAGCTGTCGCCGCCCACGCGAATCGAACCGCTATACGCCATGCCGCCGAGCGCGATCACGCCGACTTCCGTCGTGCCGCCGCCGATATCGACCACCATCGAACCGGTCGCCTCCGATACCGGCAAACCCGCGCCAACCGCCGACGCCAGCGATTCGCCGATCAGGCTCACCTTCCATGCGCCGGCCGCCACGGCCGCTTCCTTGATCGCGCGACGCTCGACCTGGGTCGCGCCGGCCGGCACGCACAAGGTGAACGCGGCGCGGCGGCTGAACAGCGGCCGAGGGCGCGCCATCTCGACGAATTGCTTGATCATGTGTTCGGCGGCGGAGAAGTTGGCGATCACGCCGTGGCGCATCGGCCGCACGGCTTCGAGGTTGACCGGCGCGCGGCCCAGCATCTGGCGCGCCTGAGTGCCGACCGCGGCGACGCGTTTTGGCCGGTCGGAGGTGTCTTTCCGGAAGCACACGACGGACGGCTGGTTCAGCACGATTCCGCCGTTGTCGGTGTAGATAAGAGTGTTGGCCGTGCCGAGATCCACCGTCACGGATTGCCGGAACAAGCGATCGAAAAGCGGGTAATGCGGCGTCGGTTTGGCCATAGGAAGGCTCTGATGTGTCGTTATCCGCCCGTACCCGGGCAGTCTGGAAAATGCGCCCCCGGTCACCCGAGCCGCTTGGTACGCCCAGTAGGGCGCTGCGCGGTCCGCGCGGCGGGGGTGATTTTCATGCTCATGAACCCTTAACGGCAAGCAGATCAGAATCTTTAGAGCCGCTTTTCTTCAAGACCGTGTCAATCGCGCGACAAAGCGCCCAACGCGTGTTCCAGCGCCTCCTGGCCGAGCCCGACGCCGTCGGCGTTAATCGTGTGGCCAATGCCCGGAAGCGCATAGGCGTCGACGGTATAGCCGGCGTTGTTGAATGCGTCGGCGGCGTATTCGAGTTCCTGCACCGGGATCACTTCGTCGTCTTCGCCGTGGATCAGCGTGAGCGGCGTGCCGTTCTGCGCGACGATCACCGAGGCCAGCCGCCCCGAATACGCGACCACACCGGCCGCGCCTTCCGCGCTGGTCGCCACATGGTGCATCGCCATGATCGAGCCTTGCGAGAAACCGATCAGCGCAAGGCGCCCGAACGACACCTGCCAGTGCGCGAGTTCGGTTTCGAGCATACGTCGCAACGCCGGATAGGCTGCGGCGACGCGGGCCTCGCGATTGCCTTCGTTGACGTCGCGCAGGCTGAACCACTGGCGTCCGCCGAAGCCGCCGTCGTAGGCGTCGGTGCCGTCGAGCGAGGTGAAGGCCACATCGGGCAGGCTCTCGCTCCAGATGTCCGCCAGCGGCATCAGATCGCGCGCGTTGCTGCCGACGCCATGCATCAGCACCACCAGCCCTTTGGCAGGCGCGCTCACCGGCGCGCGCCGCCAGCCGTGTTCGAATTGCTCCCAGGCCATATTCTTTTCCTTCTTTCTGTCGATTCGTGAATGGTCATTCCGCACGCGCCGTGCACGGCGCGGCGATGGATCGCGCCGTGCCGCTGCGTGCAGCCTCAGCCGCGAGCATACGCTGCCGGATTTGTTTTCGCCGTCGCCCTTGCACGCGCCGATGACGTCCAAACGTGAATACAGGTATGCTTTTGCGAGCATTCAGCGGATCTGCGGCCCGACCCATCGCGCGGGCACGAAATACAACGTCAACGCAGCATGCCCGCGGCACACCGATCCGGAGAACCGCTTGAGCCAGCCCACTTCCGCGCCCGCCTCGGCGCCGCCCGCACCACCGCCGCCTTTGAAGGGCGGCCAACTGGTGCTGGCCACGATTGCCGTCGCGCTCGCCACCTTCATGAACGTGCTGGACACGTCGATCGCGAACGTTGCGATTCCAACCATTTCGGGCAACCTCGGCGTCTCGGTCGATGAAGGCACGTGGGTCATCACCGTGTTCGCCGCGGCCAATGCCGTGTCGATTCCGCTCACCGGCTGGCTCACGCAACGCATCGGCCAGGTGAAGCTGTTCGTCGGCGCGATCCTGATGTTCGTGCTGGCATCGTGGTTGTGCGGCATTGCGCCGACGCTGCCGATCCTGCTGCTCGCGCGGATCTTCCAGGGCGCCGTGGCCGGCCCGCTGATTCCGCTGTCGCAAGCCATTCTGCTCGGCTCGTATCCGAAGGAGAAATCCTCGACCGCGCTTTCCTTATGGGCGATGACCGCGACCGTCGGCCCGATTGCGGGCCCGGCGCTCGGCGGCTGGATCACCGACAGCTATAGCTGGTCATGGATCTTCTACATCAACATTCCAGTTGGCATTTTCGCGGCCGGCGTCACGTGGATGATCTACCGCACCCGCGAGTCGCCGACCCGCAAGCCGCCCATCGACATGGTCGGACTCGGCCTGCTGGTCACGTGGGTCGCCTCGTTGCAGATCATGCTGGACAAGGGCAAGGATCTCGACTGGTTCTCGTCGCCGGTGATCGTGATTCTCGGCATCACCGCGCTCATCAGCTTCGCGTTCTTCCTCGTGTGGGAATTGACCGAGGAAAATCCGATCGTCGATTTGCGGCTTTTTCAGCAGCGCAATTTTCTCGGCGGCACGATTGCGATTTCGGTCGCGTATGGCGTGTTCTTCGGCAACCTCGTGCTGCTGCCGCAATGGATGCAGGAGTATCTAAATTACCGTTCCGTCGACGCTGGTCTCGTGACCGCGCCGCTCGGCATATTCGCGGTGCTGCTCGCGCCGGTGATGGGCCGCGTGCTGCCGCGCTCGGATGCGCGCGTGATCGCCACGCTGGCGTTCGTCGGCTTCGCGATCGTGTTTTACATGCGCTCGAAATACGTGATCGAGATCGACACGTGGCATCTGGTGATACCGACGCTGCTGCAAGGCATTCCGATGGCGCTGTTCTTCGTGCCGCTGACCGCGATCATCCTGTCCGGCCAGCCGCCAGGCAAGATTCCCGCAGCGGCGGGTCTGTCTAATTTCGCCCGCGTGTTTTGCGGCGCGGTGGGCACTTCGATCGCCGGCAACGAATGGAACAACCGCACGGTGCTGCATCACGAACGGCTTACCGAGCAGGCTTCCATCAACAACCCGGCGTTCAATCAGCAGATCGATTCGACCCAGTCGCTGCTGCATCTGAATCCGCAATCGGCCCATGCATTGTTCGATTTCACCGTGAACACGCAGGCGGCCATGATGGGCCTGAACGATATCTTCTTCATCTCGGCAGTCATCTTCATTCTGATCATTCCGCTGATCTGGATTACGCGGCCGGCCAAGGGCGGGGGTGGCCCGGATGCGGCGGGCGCGCATTGAGCGCGACGGGTGTCTTTTAAGGCTGGCGTGAGCAGCCTGTTACCGTGGGCGACGGCGATGCGTTAGCGGAAATACCGTGCGGGTGTGTCGCCGAACGCGTCCCGGAACACCGCAATGAACGACGACACGTCGCTGTAGCCCACCTCGAGCGCTACCTGCGTGACGCTCGCGCCGGCGCCGAGGTGTTCCAATGCCACCAGCAGGCGAAGTTGCTGGCGCCACTGTCCGAAGGTTTGCCCCGTTTCCTTGACGAACAGGCGCGCCGCCGTGCGCGCCGTTACGCCGGCGGCCGCGGCCAGGTCTTCGAGTACCGCGGCGTCCGCCGGATTGGCGCTCAGCGCGTCGGCGATCCGCTGGGCGCGCGGATCGCACGGCCAGTTCAACCCTAACGGCGCAGTGCGCAGACCCGGCAGCCGGTCCAGCAACACTTGTACGAGACGCGCGGCCGGTTCGTCGAACGGTTGGTCGTGCGGCAGTTGGGCTGCGGCGATCAGCAACGCCGCAGCCAGCGAGTCGGGCACGACGGCGCCGCTGTGAGGTGGAAGCGGCGCGGCGTCCAGCGCGACAAAGAGCGAATGAAATTCGACGGGACGGGTGGCGGACAAGCGGTGCAGAAAACCTGCGGGCATCCAGACCGCGTGACCCGGCGGCACCACCCAGCGCTCGGTCTCGGTGCGCACGATCAGCACCCCGGCGCTCACGTGGATCAGCCGCGCGCGACGGTAGGCGCCCAACGGTTCGTCCAGCGTCTCGTACCGCTCGCCGATCACGAAGACCGGTTGCTCGACGCCGTCTGGATCAAAAGTCTCCATCGTGGAGTCCGTTTTGCCCGGTTGTTGCCAGAAAGGCAGCAAGATTAGCATAGCCGGTCAGGGACGCTCGTCGAACGTCGCTTGTGCCAGGTCGCGGCGCACGTCGCTGTGCGGACGAACAATTCGCTCCAGCTTGCCAGTAGAATCGCGGCTCCAACGGTCCAGGCCCAATGAACTACGCATCCATCCTCGAACAGATCCACGGCGATCTGCAGCCTTATCTGGGCACCGGCAAAGTGGCCGATTACATTCCCGAACTCGCCACGGTGCCCGCCGACAGTTTCGGCATGGCGATCGTCACGGCATCGGGCGAGGTCTTCCGCACCGGCGACGCCGACACGCGCTTTTCCATTCAGAGCATTTCCAAGCTATTCGCCTGCACCCTCGCGTTCCAATTGCTCGGCGACGCACTGTGGGAACGCGTCGGCCGAGAGCCGTCGGGCACCGCGTTCAATTCGCTCGTCCAGCTTGAAAGCGAGCGCGGCAAACCGCGCAATCCGTTCATCAACGCGGGCGCGCTGGTCGTTACCGATGTGCTGTGCCGCCGCTTCGTGCAAGCCGAGACGGCGCTAGTCGAATTCATGCGCCGGCTGACGGGCGAAACGAGCATCGACTACGATTTGCGCGTCGCGCAATCGGAGTTGCAAAACGCTCACCGTAACCGTGCGATGGCGCATTTCATGGCGAGCTTCGGCAACATGGAGATGCCGCCGGAGGTGGTGGTCGATGCTTACTGCCGTCAATGCGCGATCTCGATGAGCTGCGTCGAGTTGGCCAAGGCGGCGCTGTTCCTGACCAATCACGGCGTGGCGCCGGCCACTGGAGAACGGATTCTCGACACGAGTTCAGCCAAGCGTCTTTCCGCGCTGATGCTGACCTGCGGCACCTACGACGCGGCGGGCGATTTCGTCTACCGGGTCGGCTTGCCGGCGAAAAGCGGCGTGGGCGGCGGGATCGTTGCCGTGCTGCCGGGCGAGATGGCGGCGTGTGTGTGGTCGCCGGCGCTGGATAGCAATGGGAACTCGGCGGCGGGGGTGCTGGCGCTCGAGTGGCTGACGACTTATACGGGGCAGTCGATTTTTTGAGTGTGATGGACGGGTGAGCGCGCGGCGCTCACCACACCCCCTATCGCGACCTACCCCACCCGCCTCACCAACTCCGCCAGTACCGCCTCATACCCCATCGCCCCTATCACCCGCTCATTCACCCCATCCTCGAAATCGATCCACCCCGAGTTGAACCCGTCGATCATCTCGATACGCGGCGCCGGCCACGCCGTACCTTGCGCCAAAAACAGCGCTTCCCACTGTTCGCGTGGCACCGCCTGCGCCTTCACCGGCCGCCCGAGCACGCCGCCGAGCAGCGCGGCGATCTCATGCTGCGTGTAGCGCTGCGGACCTTCGATCTCGATCACGCGACGGCCCTGCCACGACTGCGTCAGCGTGCCGGCGATCACGCGGCCGATATCCGCGGTGGCGATCATCGGATATGCGCGCTCGAGCGGTTGCAGAAAGCTCGGCATCACGCCCGTGTCGCGGGCTGGTGCGATATCCCATAGCGAATTTTCCATGAACCACGCGGGCCGCAGGATCGCCGTCGGAATCGGCAGACCGGCGAGCGCCGTTTCGAGAATATGCACTTGCGTAATCAGGCCGAGGCCGGACTCGCGCTGCCCGCCAATCGACGACAACGCCGCGACACGTTCCGGCTTCGCCTTCGTCAGCGCCTCCTTCAGCACCGCCACGGCCGCATGCGCGTTCGGATAACCCGGCTGCGGCGCGAAGTTCGGCGCCACCATCACGAAGACACCCGCCGTGCCGCAGAACGCGGCGGTGAGCGCGTCGGCGTCTTCGAACGACGCGATCGCCACATCGGCACCGCGCTTCGCCCACTCCTCCGCCTTGCGCTCATCGCGCAACACGGCGCGCACTGCATGCCCCGCGTCCAATAACGCGCGTGCCACCGCACCGCCAACCTGCCCTGTTACACCGGTAATTGCAAACATGTTCGTCGCTCCTGGATTACGGCCAATGCCGCGCTGAGAAGCATTCTCGGCGTTTCCAATCAATTTCACGAGAGCATGAATGTCATTTATTCAATGACGATTTGGCATGCAACAGCACCCTTTGAGGACGACCATTGCAAAAAAGGAATTTGACAAACTATCTTTAGATATATATCTTAAGACACATCTTAAGACACAAGCGGGAGTACCCAACATGCGTCATCATCACCGTTTTTCCCGCCCGCGCATGGCGGACGACAGTTTCCAGACCGGCCACGGACGCGGCGCACTTCATGCGTTCTGGCATGCCTTCGCCCATCACCACGACCATCGTGGTGAACGCGGCGGCGAAGCACGCGGTGACGGCTTCGAACGCCGTCATGGCGAACGCGGCCGCGATGACCGCGACGAATTCAGCGACGAATTCCGTGACGACCTGCGCGGCGGCCTAGGCCGTCACGGCTACGACCGCTTCTCGCTGCACGCGCTGTGGCACGCCATCGGCCGTCATCACGAGCATCGCGGTGGCGGGCGTGGCGGGCGCTTCGGCGGCGGCCCGGGCGGCTTCGGCGGCGACGGCGACGGTTTTCCGCGCGGCCGCAAATTCAGTTCCGACGACCTGCAACTGCTGCTCCTGTCGATGATCGGCTCGCAGCCGAGCCACGGCTACGAGCTGATCAAGGCGCTCGAAACGCGCTCGAACGGCTTTTACAGCCCGAGCCCGGGCATGGTCTATCCGGCGCTCACGTATCTGGAAGAACTCGGCTACGTGACCGTGCAACTCGAAGGCAACCGCAAGCGCTACGAACTGTCGGAAACGGGCCGCGAATATCTGGCCGTCAACCGCGACCGCGTCGAATTGATGCTGGCCAAGCTGAGCCATATCGCCCGCAAGATGGATTCGGTGCGCCGCGCGTTTGCCGGCGAAGAGCCGGCCGACATCAGCGAAGGCGGCTGGCTGCCCGAGCTGAGCGAAGCGCGCCGCGCACTGAAACATGCGTTGCTGCGCCGTGACAACGCGTCGGCGGCGGAACAGCGTCGCATCGCTGAAATTCTGATGCGCGCAGCCAAAGAAATCGAAAGCGAAGTCAAACCGGACAGCAGCGAAAACGGCGACAACGCCGATCCGGCCGCCTGACATCGCACTGCCCGTTGCCGGGGTGCTCGTGCGCTCCGGGAGCCCCGCTTGCGCGCGAACGCTCGCTCATCGAACGAACAGGAGAAGCACTCTTATGCTGACTAAAGACCATCAAGCCGCGAACCAAACCAACAGCCAGACCGACCTTGCCGTCCACCGCGTGCGCCATCCGCTGAAATTCCGTCTGCTGCAAGTCAAGCAGGTGCACGCGCTGACCCCGCATCTGATCCGCGTCACCTTCACGAGCGACGATCTGCACGACTTCGTCTCCGCTTCGTTCGACGACCACCTCAAGGTGTTCTTCCCCGAACCCGGCGCGGACAAACCGGTGCTGCCGGAAGCGGGCCCCGACGGTCCGGTGTTTCCCGCCGGCCAGCCGCGTCCGATTGCACGCGATTTCACGCCGCGCCGCTTCGATCGCGAAGCGCGCGAACTCGACATCGAGTTTGCGATGCACGAAGCGGGCCCCGCGGCAACGTGGGCGGCGCAAGCCAAAGTGGGCCAGTATCTCGGTATCGGCGGCCCGCGCGGTTCGCTCGTGATACCGAAGGGCTTCGACTGGCATCTGCTGATCGGCGACGATACCGCGTTGCCCGCCATCGCCCGGCGCCTCGAAGAACTGCCGGCCGGCACGCGCGTCGCGGCCGTGATCGAAGTGGCCGATCCGTCGGCGCAGATCGAATTCACGACGCAGGCCGAGTTGCATCTCGTCTGGCGCTATCGCAGCGAAGCGGGTTTGCGCGGTGAGGCGTTACTGCAGGCGGTGCGCGACACCTACCTGCCCGAGGACGGCGAAGGCTACGTGTGGGCAGCCGGCGAAGCCGCGACCATGCGCGCAGTGCGCTATCACCTGTGCACGGAACGCGGCGTCGACAAGTCACGCATTCGCGCGGCCAGCTACTGGAAACAGGGCGCCGAGGCGGTGCACGAAACGCTCGACGATTGAGCGTCGGCCGTCTGCGGGATTGCGTGCGCCTTACCGCGTGCGGGATCCCGCAGACGGCGGCACGAACCGCGCGAGCACTGTACTTCTAAAAACAACAACAAGGAATCGATCGATGTACTCAATAAGCGCAAAGCACGAACGCCGCCTGCTGTGGCTGCTCGCGCTGACGCAGTTCACCATCATCATGGACTTCATGGTGATGATGCCGCTCGGCCCGCAGATCATGCACGCGTTCGCCATCACGCCTTGGCTGCACAGACGTTTATCTTTTAAATACAAGATATCTCACTGTATTCGTCGTTAGCCTTTGTCCTAATCACGCCTCCTTTCGAACTTTTTGTTTAAAGTCGCCACGACCCTGTACGCTACACGGGCACCGATTCGATGTATCGTAGTAGTTGCCGCTCGAGTGTGGCTTGTTACGCGGAGTTTGATTTGATTTGGTGTCAAATCTAACTTCCGAGATTGCAGGAGATCTCGACCTTCCATCTCAGAAAGACAACTATTTGAGTCAAATTTACCCGCCATGGCACACCCATGGGTTTAAAACACCAATTCATTTGCGGATAGGTCGGACTGCTGCATGACATCGCGTGCATGAGATTTTGCTCTCGGTGATTGAGCCAGCCCACTTCTCGGTGGCTCACCTCCCGGCCTCCATAGGATCAATGTAAATTTGCCGTCGCGCAATCCGCCAGGCAGATCACATCGCCCCCCGCCTGCTAAATACTACTTTTCTAGTCTGGCTACGCGTTTGCGGGGACGGACATTGTGAAGTTTGGCAATGTCGATGGATCGACATGTCCGACCTCTGGCCGCGTACGCAATTCCTCGCGTTATCATTCGCTACGCCCTCACGTCGACTTTTCAATATGCCCGAGACTCCGCTGCTCGCAAAAGAGCGGCTTGCAAAATCAATACTCTCAACCCGTAAAGAAAAAAACATTTCGGGCGACGCTCTATGTGAAAAAGCAGGCATCAGCAGAAATACGCCCCACCTAATTGAAAACAAATCTGCAAACGCCAGGCTTGGCACGATCATGAGCCTCGCAGCCGCGCTCTGCGTCGATCCCTGTTATTTTTTCGGACGAGACGACCACCCGCCCCCTTCAGAAGAACGCGTACAAACATTCCGTACGTCGGTCGCGGCAACCATTCAGAGATACCGCACCATGCGTGAGATATCTCAAAACGAGTTGACAAAACGCGCCGGACTCCCGTGGGGCTATGCGAGTCAGATTGAACGCAAGAGCCTCGACCTTACGCTGGACCTTCTGGACAAAATTGCGACCGCGCTCGACGTCGGGTTGCCGACCTTTTGGCTCCCGAGTCGCTGCACCAGCTTCCGCCAACTCCCTCGCAGTCCCCGACTCACTTGTAGAACGCAGCCCCGGCTGTCAATTTCGCGATTGCGATCTACAGCCGCATAACGACGTAAGTCGATACTTCGCGATTTCACCGCTCTACAAATCGCATCCACGCACGGTCGCCCGCGCCCATCGTCGCGCGCGGCGTGCGGAGGCATATAGAATGTTGGCGTCCAACGAAGGGAACGAACATTGGTGGCAAAGGGATTGAAGCGCACCGATACGAGGTCGCCGTTTCAGGGAACGGAGACACTCTCTGGGTCAACGGAGACGATAGACTATGCTGGGCGCGATTTAGCAAACGATTCGGCATCGACGTGCATAGAAACGCGACGATGCACGAAAGCACGAGCGAATGCCTTTACTGCGCGCATGAGAAGGCGGGAATCACCGACTGGAAGATTTTTCGCGCCTAGGTATTCCGGCATCATGGGGCCGTCATTGCCGCCGATGCGCTGTCATTCGACTGAACCGACGGGAAAACCTCGACGGGCGGTCTTGCGGTGAAGTCGCAGCGATCGACAGCAACGAACAGATCTCACCTTTAACTGTTTCCCCTGCAACGCGGAGAAACCGTGCCGCCAGTCGGCCTGTAGCAGAGGTGGCGTCGCTCTGATGGCACTGTGGAAGTCCCGCAATTTATCCCGTTGAGATAGCCCGATCTGTCGCCCACGTCGCGACGGCGTCGGCACACTCGGAAGCAATGCGTCCCCTCCCGCCGAAAGAGCACAACCCGAGCCAATCAGTCACGTTCGCCCCTCAACCTGCAGTGGCCTGCGTCGCGGCCAATCTGGCGCTCTTGTGCATGGCGGACGGTCGAACCGGCACGCGAGTGATGTCAGGGCACAGTGCAGATAAAAACCGGTGCCTACAGATTTGCATACACATATTTTCCACGCAAATCTCCTTTCCATGACGAAGAGCTACCGATGCATCCAGTCACCGACAGGTTCTTGAAACCGCAATGGTTATCGCCGTACGGGTAATCGCAGAAATGGACAAGTCGCTCCCGCGCTCATAGGGCGTGGTGTCCGAATGACCTGGCGCGTTCGCACAAAGCCAGTTCAAGGAGACAGGATGGTCACTGGCGCACATTTATAAATGTCGCGTCGGCTACGAGGTGCGCTGACCCTCGGCGCGACACCGATCAAACAACGTAATTCGCGGAACTCGATAACGAAATCTGCATGAGGACCACGCGCCAGCGTACCTGGAGAGGACGCCGGCTTGAAATTTACATACGGTGAGCCGTGTCCAATCTGATGCGGAACCCGTTCATTCCACTCGAGAAAAAATCAGACATGCCCGTCATTGAAAGCAGCCCCAACCTTGTGTCCCGCGTTATCACTGATGACGAAATTGACCAGGAGCTCGCCAACCTCCTCCGGGAGGACTTTCACACCTCTGGAGAACCATCTTCGTACGAGGTACGAGCGGAAGCATTTTTACTACACGAAGAAATCACCGAGAAGGAACAATGCGTCGTAGTCGCCCTTCCCGGTCACCTGTCAACAAACTTCCCCGCCTCAAGTGCGCCGCCAGATGCTGTCGTTGAAAACACTCCGCTTGGCCGATATGCGTGCGTGCGTCTGCGACGGGAACGAATTTGCGTGCCAACCCATGTATTCAGACATCTACAGAAGCGCTTCCTGATTCTGTACATGTTCGACGACGCCATGTTCCTGGATATCGTTCCGAACACCGACGAGCTTCAGGAAGAAGTGTGGATTCACGAGATGAGCTCCCAATCAAAAGCTCACCCTTCCTACGAAGAACTGGAGTCAATATTTGGCCCTGTAGATTTGGAGAGTAGCGCGCTGCCCATCATCGTGCTTACGAACCGAACAGTGAACGTCAGCGAACAATGACTCGGCACCAAATCTAGCTGCGGTCCACTAATAGCTCAGGGCGACTCACGAGAATTGCCGCACACCAGATCTCTGCTGAGGGCATCAGAATGCTGTGACGGTTCCCGCAAGAATATACATAACGACGACTCCCGATACGCCCAAATGAACAACCGTCTTTCCATACCGCTCACGATGCCCTTCAACCAAGAGGACTGCCGTCGCTGCAGAGCAGTGCCCCAGACAGGAAGACACTCCGTTCGTCATCTTTCTAGAAAACCATAAGAATCTCCGAGTCCCTATGCCGGTGAAAAAGGCTTTTGCAGAAGCGACATTTGTGGTCTTCGAGTTGGACTTGGACGCTCCCGTCGATCCAAGCCCAATGTTTTTGCCGTCTGGCATGAAACTCAGCCAGATACTCCCCGCGACAACTTATGAGCGAGCTGTCGGTCATTGGCTTAATCTTGGCCTCCCTCGTGAGCGAATCGATATGCTCAAGCCGGCGATAGTGGCGATAACGTCGCAAATGACAGCAGCGTCAAAAAATGGCTATTCGACTGATCTCGGCGTCGACCGTCACTTCTGGGACCGTGCCACGCGAGATGTCAAGTCTCGTGATGCGCTAGAGACGATTGCGGATCAAATGACGGCTATGACTGCCGCACCAAACGATGAGCAGATTTCGCTGCTCGACTACTTGTTGCATCAAGACGACGTGGGGTCGAGCGAAATATCGTCCATGGTTGCCAGTTGGTCACGCGGCGATATTGGTTTCTTTGAGCAGATGGCCATGGAACGTCGACACCGTTGGCCGCAGGCCTTCTCTGTCCTGTTGGACAAACGCAATGAGAGTTGGATGCCCAAATCCTGGACCTGATTCGCGATCCGGGTCCGCGCCTGATAGTTGTCGGCGCGCTGCATATGGTCGGGCCAACTGGACTTCCGACCTTGCTTAGGCAGGACGGTGTCAATATGACTATCCAGCCGTGGTGACGGTGCCCACGATTCATCTCGATATACCACTTCTTAGCAAACGTAGAAAGCGATGCCAAAAGAAAAACGCGACAACGACCTCGACCTGAACAAGCTGATGGCGCCGGCAGTTTTCATCGCCGCAGCGGAGACCGAAGATGAGCTCGGATGCGTCCTTCGGCTGCATCTTCTGGTTGAGCGTCTTCTTAACAGCTACGTCGATGCGAAACTCAGAGGTCCTTTGACTGACTTCGTTGCGGAACCACGGACGTTTGCCACATAACTGGGTGTCGCGGTGCTTCTCGACTTCCCGATTCCACTTGCAGCCGTTGCTAAGCAGATTATCCGCATGCGTAACCAGCTAGCTCATGACGCGAGCGCATCCTTGACGTCCGCAGACATGAAACAACTGGCTCGCCTCGTGGACAACCTCACCGCCATCGACCCGACATTTGCGCCTGTCGGAAAACGCTATGTCGAGCTGCCAGTCGCCAGGCCCGGGGGGCCCATTACGTTCGGAACCGATACCCTGCGAATCGACTTTCTGATAGCTACATGCACATTTTTAGGGCTGGCCGTGAAGGTCACGATATCGATGACGAGATGACGAATGCTCCGGCTCCGCTCTGCGCGAGCGGGTTGTCAGCGACCCGGACCTAGGGAACGTCTGCACAACTCGTTTTCAGAGCGCCGACGTTGTGCCACTTGAACCAAGTCAGCCACGAGAATCTGCCGACAGGTTTATCGGCCGGCTTTAGAACCGCGACGCCCCTGTTTGCTGAGACTTGTGGCCTCAATCTCGGAGCATTTCACGCTTTGCGCAAAGCCTTACGTGCCATCCACAGGTTACCCAGCGCAAATAGTGTCGTGATCTGAGCGGTGTTTTTCATCAAACCCCGGTACCGGGTCTTCGTGTAGCCAAACTGCTGTTTGAGGACTCGGAACGGATGTTCGACCTTGGCGCGGATGCCAGCCTTCAGGCGTTCAATCTGATCGAATATCGCGTCCAGACTATCATTCAGGTCAAGTTGTCTACGCCTGCCTGGCCGCATCGCGATATGCCAACGAACCGTCTTTGCCTTGCAGCGCTTTTCGATACCCCGATATGCGGCGTCAGCGTACACATCCGTTTCCTCGCCGTGCAACAACGCTTCGGCCGCATTGATGTCGTGAACGTTGGCCGCTGTACCGATGACGGTGTGCACCAGGCCCGACTCTGCGTCCACGCCGACATGCGCTTTCATCCCGAAGTACCATTGATTTCCCTTCTTCGTCTGGTGCATTTCCGGGTCTCGCGTACCAGAGCCGTTCTTCGTCGAGCTGGGTGCAGAGATCAAGGTAGCGTCGACCGCCGACCCCGTTTTAAGCATCAAGCCTTTCTCGCTCAGGATCTCATTGACCAACGTGAGCATCTGCACAGCCAGGCCGTGCGTTTCGAGCAGGTGGCGGAACCGGAGAATCGTGCTCTCGTCCGGCAAACGCGTCATCCCCTCGTCCAGCCCCGCAAATTCACGATACAGTGGTACGTCATAAAGCGCTTCTTCCATCGCCGGGTCTGACAGACCAAACCACTGCTGCATGAAGTGGATCTGCAGCATCGTCGCAATGGGGAACGGCGGCCGTCCAGTCTTTCCCTTCGGATAGTGCGGTTCGATCAACGCAATCAACCTCGACCATGGCACGACGCGTCTCATCTCATCGAGAAATTCCCGTTTGCGCGTACGTTTCGTTGACAGATCCAGACCAAGGCCAAGTTGCGTCATTGAAGAACCCCTTAAACTTTCCTATCTTCCAGGATAGTCCACCCGCGCGTCGACGCCAGGACTTTTGCAGAGATTCCCTAGCTGTCGAATATCCTAGCGGGTCGAACTGACGACTATTGGTGGATGCCAAGACTCACGACGTTCGACCTGCCTCTAGCGCCGCTCGATTCGTTGCTGTCAAGTCCGTCGTCAAGTCTGCGACGCGATTTCAGACTTGGGACCGACATTGGAACCGCGTGGCCCCTCTCGACGCGGTCTTGGCTATCTAACGCAATCCGACGCGTCCGCGTCTCAAGTCGGCGCAATCGTTCCGGACAGAATTTCCATTGCTCTGATGGCACCATCTGCGCCCTTGAAACCATCTCGCTCCAGATATTCCGACTCGTCTTCTTCACCCCTGTGGTCAAAGTCGGCCATCAACCAGTCGTAGATATCCTCCCGCGTCTCCGGCCGGACATCTGGAGGCAGCGCCAGCAACCGCTCGGCGCAGAGTTCGTCGAATGACCGCATGTACAAACCAAGCTCGAGGTCCTCGACATACTCAGTGAGTTCGTCCGGTGACGAAGCAGTCATTTCTCGCTCGAAATTGGGCGCGTATTGTTTGACAACGTTCATGACTGCGTTCGAGGACACCGACTTCCAAAACCCCGGCCGCGCTTCTGCCTCGTACACCTCATCCATCGCACGAAACAGGAGCGACGGGTAACTAGCCGTCGGATTCTGGCGGACACTCTCCAGATATCGCAGCAACCCCACGTAAAACGGTCGATAGGGTTCGTCCGTCTCAGCGAGCGCCAATTGGTCACGGGGGGCGTTCGTCGCATCATCAGATTTCGCTGAAGAGGCCTGAATCGTGCCGACGCAAGCAAGCGTCGCGGCGCGTCGTCGAGCCATGTGAGCGTATATCAGTGCCAAAGCATCGTCGCTCTCTTGTAATTGTTCTGCAGCTTCGACGTACAACGTCTTCGCCTCCGACTGCCGTCCAATTGTCTCCATGCAATGCGCGAGATTGAACCTCGCGGCGACAGGGTTGCTTCCGAGGTGACGGCTCGCGGAGCCGGGGTAACTCTCGACATCTTTAACAATCGCATCGACGCTTCCGTAGCGCAGAATGTCAGGCAGAAAAATTCCCATTGTCATCTCGAGCGTCGACAAAAAACCACTTTCGTCGGACATCATGCTGCCCGAGCAAACTCCTGCCACGGTGTCATAAGTCATGAGCTTGTCAGGTGTCGGGCCGTCGTCCAGTTCGTGGCAGAAGACTGAGTATGTGCGCACGCTCACCCAGTCGCGACCCGCCATTTCCTCAGTCGCAAATAGGACGCCCTGTCGCATCCCTGGTGCGCGGCGCTCCGCCAGTTGCGGGACAATCAAGCTGAATCCATGCTGCGCGAGCGCGCTGCTCACATAATCCGCAAAGACCTTCAATGTAGTGTGTGAGAAATCCATTACCGTGTATATCCTAGTTCGTAGAGCCAACGTGATTCACTGTTCCCAGCAATTGCGCAAATCATAGCCACGTTATTCAAGACAGGCAACATAGTATTTAAGCCAGTTTAAATAATTAAATTCAATCTGGTCTCGACCGATGCCCTGATTCTTCAGCAACACGAGATTTCATCAACCCTTGCCTGGCATGCCTTTTATACCATTTTTCGCCAAATCTACTTCGTCATCCATTTGATAACAATTATCAAATCATACAGGCCCAAGAAATGTATAAATTCTTATGTTTTCAATTTTTATGAGCAGCGCCTTCGATATGTCCCGTTTAAAATAAATTTTTGGCAACCTATTGAGTTTTCCTGACTCATTCGATATTCTTAATTTAACGGAACGACAATCGGTTTAATTGCATCACCAGCGAACGACACAACGGGAGCAGGTTGCTATACGACAAGAGACCGACAGCGGCAAACCGCTGCTAGCTATAACTGAAAGGACAATGAGATATGTATGACAGCCTTTGCGCTGCGCCCGGAATCAAGGATGAGTTGGCCGCAGCAATCCTCAAGCACTGCAAAGCCAACCCGGACCGGACCGCTTACGTCGTGCCCCGGTCTGAGATTCTTGAGATGCCTGAACGCTCGCCTGCACGCTCGAACGAAAAGTTCGTCGTGATTGCATTGCCGGAGATTCCGGCCGGGGAAATTGACCACGCTGCGCAGCAGATTTGCGTCGCGGTTCGAACGCGTCCCGACGGAACCGACACCGAATGTGTAGTTCTCGCCGGCGGAGCTGTGGCCCTATCCGGACAAACAATTCAGGCCGCAGGCGCCGACATGAATGGTCAGCTCCTCATTGCGTGGATGTTTGCGGACAGCCTTGAGTTCACTGAGTACACGATTTTGGCTACACACATCGAGGACCTGCAGGCCGCTCAACAGGTTGCCCAGAGCAGTGCCTGTTCCACTCTCCGGGAGGCCGCAGCGCCAGCACATAGCAATGAACAGGTCATCGAGGTGTTCGAGCACATCGTGGTCGCGGTTGAACCATCATAGTGGCACTCGAAAGGTCCGCCCACCCTATTCCGTAGGGTGTAGCTGACAAATGTGAATCTTTCAAATACCGACTCAATGAGCAGCCGGCAGACAATGTGGACAACCGATACCGGCCGAAGGACGGTGGACACTCCTCGCGTTATTGCAATTTGCAAGGTCAATGATGCAGACAATCGAAGTTTTAGTTGACGGACGACAAACAGAGGACTTTGACGAAGAGGACATCCTCGAGGAGTTCATCGAATGGGTTCAACGTCGTGCGGCAGAGCCCGACTCGCCGCAGATGTTTGTCGTGCCGCTGCCAGAATTGTTTGGTCACTCAGTCGACGATTCGGAGAAGTGTGTGGTCATCGTGGTCGACGACCTATTGCCACGAGACATCCCAATCCAGTGCGAATATTTTTGCGTATACGTTCAGGTCAAGCGAAATGGAAAAAAAGCGACGTCACTTGTTCTCGCAGGAGGTCGCGTTATCATTTCCAGCGATATCGTTCCTGAGATATGGCACGAAGACGATGGCCGTCTCGTCACTCTCTAGTTGTTCAAAAACTCGAACGCGAGGCTGTGCGAGTACTTCTACCACAACGACATCGACCGGGCGTTTTCTATGACTTTCCAGGTTCGGAAGCGCTCCAACGAAGCGCGTGACGAAGCGAAGGCGGAAAAAGCTGCGCTGATGTTCGATGACTATCAGCTTCTCGATGCTACGGAAGATTGACAGATCAACCGATTTGATCCAAGTAATTTGCGGAGGCGCGTGCCTCCGCTTTTTTGCCCTGTCAATCCATGCCTGACAATCGTCGCAGTAGTAAATAGTCGGACCTGAACAACGTTCAAAGCCTCGCGGTATGGGGCTTTGAGCTGGAAATGCGGTTGTGGGAATTGCAGGAACCTGGCATATTAACGCGAGAATCCTGCATTTTTCGACGAGGTGCAGATGGGTCCGAAGACGCCAGTGACGGAGGGAGATTTCTTCCGGCAACCTCTGCGAGAACAGATCAACCTGAAGCATCCATTGGTGCGCCTGACTGACCTGATCAACTGGGAACGGCTGGGTGCATTGATGAGCGAGAGCTTCGTGTCGCACAAGGGTCGACCGGCGAGTTCACCGCGCCTGATTGCGGGGCTGCTGTATTTGCAGCACGCGTTCGATCTGTCCGACGAAGAAGTCGTCTGGCAATGGGTGGAGAACCCGTACTGGCAGGTGTTTACGGGCGAAACGTACCTGCAGACGGAGCCGCCGATCGACCCGTCGAGCCTGACGCGTTGGAGGAAGCGACTGGGCGAAGCCGGCGTTGAGGAGTTGCTGGCCGAGACCATTGAAGCAGCAAAACGTGCTGGCGTGATTAAGGCCGCGAGCGTGAAGCGGGTGATCGTTGACACGACGGTCATGGAGAAGGCGATTTCCCATCCAACCGATTCGCGGCTGCTCGAGCGGTGTCGCGAACATCTGGTGAAGGCCGCAGCGCGGCACGGCCTGAAGCTGCGGCAGAACTACAACCGTGAGGCGCCGCGTCTTGGGTTGCAAATTGGCCGCTACGCTCACGCGAAGCAGTTCAAGCGCATGAGGAAGGCATTGCGCACGCTGCGTTCGCGCGTTGGTCGCGTCATGCGAGATGTTGAGCGGCAGATCGCTCAGGTGGCAGACTCAAGCCGTACTGCGCTGCAGGAGCTGATCGCCAGGACGAAGCGGATTCTGTCGCAGAAGCCGAAGGACAAGAACAAGCTGTACGCGCTGCATGCGCCGGAAGTCGAATGCCTGGCCAAAGGCAAGGCGCGCAAGCCGTACGAATTCGGCGTGAAGGTGTCGATCACGACGACTCACAAGGAAGGACTGGTAGTTGGCATGCGCTCGATGCCTGGCAATCCGTACGATGGTCATACGCTGGCTGAAGCGCTGGAACAGGCAGCAATCCTGTGCAACGCCACGCCGGAAGTCGCCATCGTCGACCGTGGCTACAAGGGCGTCGCCGTCGACGGCGTGAAGATCTACCACCCGGGTTTGCGGCGGGGCATCACACGCGGACTACGTGCGATGATCAGACGGCGCAGCGCAATCGAGCCAGCCATCGGTCACATGAAGACAGACGGAAAACTCGATAGGAACTGGCTCAAAGGCGCGCTCGGAGATGCGATGCACGCGGTACTGTGCGGGGCCGGCCACAACCTCCGCATGATCTTGAGGAGGCTGCGGCTTTTTTGTGTCTTCATTCTCGCGGCTTTCCTTAACCGCTGCATTGCCGCCGACATGATGGCGTGACGTCGGTCGCTCGGGAAACGAATTGTTCAGGGCCGACTAAATAATGCTCGTGATCGTTACGCCGAGAGCCTCACAGGTGAGCGACCATGCTGCCTGAATCAGAACAGGTAAAGGCCAGCGATAAACACTACGCCGGAAAATAGCAACGCCGTCACACAGTACCCCATGATGTCCCGTACGCCGAGGCCCGCAATAGCCAACGCCGGCAGCGCCCAGAACGGTTGCGCCATGTTGGTCCATGCCTCGCCGTAAGCGATTGCCATCGCCGATTTGCCGAGATCTGCGCCTATAGCCTTCGCAGCGGGCATGACGAACGGCCCCTGCACTACCCAGTGTCCGCCACCGCTCGGGACCGCGAAATTGATGACCGCCGAACTCAGGAAAGCCAGAAGCGGGAAAGTGTGCACGTTTGCGATTGTGATAAACCAGTTCGTAATGACACCAGCCAGCCCCGAATGGTCCATCGTTGCCTGTATGCCTGCATAGAACGGAAACTGGATCATGATGCCGGCCGTGCCACGCGCCGCGTTACCGACGGCACGTGCGTAAGCCATTGGCGTACCGTGCAGCAGGATGCCGGCGGCAAGAAACACGATATTGACGGTATCAATGTCGAGGCTAAACCCCTTCTTTGCGAAGCGGATGACGAGATAAGCGACGATGAGCAATGCCACCAGCACCGACAGCGTTCGACTTTCTTCGATGCGCTCTGCTGCCGTCGATTGCCGGGTGATTTTCCTTACAGCGACAGGCTCATCGATGAGGAGCGCGGGGTCGATCGCGACAACATCTTCGGGCTTCGGCATCATCGCGCGTACCAGAAGCGGCAGCAGGACAATCAACGCAAGCGTGACAAAAGCGTTGTAGCCCGTAAACAGCGTCTGGGAAACCGGGATGAGCCCAATGATTTTCTCCATCGGGTTGCCCTTGGTAGCGGCCACGAGGGGAACCGAGCCGGACAGACCGCCGTGCCAGGTAAGGAAACCCATGTAGGCCGCCGCCACGAGCAAACGGTAGTCGACACCTTTGACACGCCGCGCCACTTCTCGGGCAAACATCGCACCAAGCACAAGCCCGAAACCCCAATTAATCGCACATGCCACCGCGCTGACGAAAGCCACCAGCATTGTCGCCTGCGCTGGCGTGTTCGCAACCCCACCCAGTGCAGATAGGAAGCGCTTAACAGGGCCAGAAGTGGCGAGCGCATGGCCCGTCACCAGAATCATCGCCATCTGCATGGTGAAGGCGAGCAGATTCCAGAAACCGCTCCCCCACATATACACGAGGTCGGTTGACGTCTGTGGCGTTAAACCGAGTGCTAATGCAAATGTGATTGCAGTAAGAATCAGTGCGAAAATCAGCGGATCAGGCAGGAAGCGATGAACGACCTGAGTAAAAAATCTGGCAATGCCTTGAATCACGTGGTCTCCAGCTTTGTTCGTTGATTAGAACAATGATTCTGCCACGCACCCGAATTTTCGGCAGTCAGTCACGCAAACGCAGTTCATGGGCATGAATGGAGTTGATGCCCAACGGTGAGAACATTCGGGAGCGGTAGGCTCCTGCTCCGACTTGTCGGTTTGATGTGGCGCCTGTCGGGTTTCGGCAGGCGCCAGCCGATTCGCGGCGAGCCGACGAGTCCACCGTTTCCATCTGCGTAACGGCAACAATCTCTGTCTTTATCGCCCAATACGCCGCACGCAAATCTGCACACGTACGTTTTCGTCGCAGGGCAAACGCAGATATCGACTCATGCCAAGCACCGGACTTCATGACATCAGACCAACGGCTAAAACCCAGTTTCTACAGGTTCCACAACACATCCTGGAGCCAAACATGGAAACAAACATCGCCCGTACACGCGTCATGACCATCGAAGCATCATTGATTTACTCCGTCGGTCTTCTCGCAGAGATGGACAGCACTGCTGGCTTCGGAGGAGTACGGCTCATCCCGGAGGTTTTCATCTGGACCCTGGAACAGATTAATCCGTCGCTTATCCAGCAACTGCGCGGGCTTGACCTTCTCGACAGGTTTCGGCTGCGACTCGTCCAGTATCAGGAACTTCGCATCCTCGCCGAGCCACTTAGATTCGAAAACCATCTGCGCGCCGAAGCGGAAATATGCACCGATTTGCAGGACGTAGGATATCTCGGACTTCATGATATCCAATATGCTCTGGACTACGGTGATTGGCGCCCAGCAGACCTCTCAGCGCGCCTCTGTTTCAGAAGGGTCCTACGCGCCTCCAGTGCCACGCCGTATCAAGAGGACGAAATGGTCGGCGACCTCGGCGAGCCGCTCCCTTTCGGCACAAAGAGTTTATTCCCCACCGGCGAACAACTCAAGACCCTCATAGATGACACGTCGGCATCTCTCAACTCGCACATGGCCGAACCGCTGGAAACGGCACTCAAGCATATCCGCCGCGAACTCGTCGCAAATGACGACGGCCGCGAAAGCAGGCATTGGGCTCACGTTTATACGTCCGTCCTCGGAGCCTGGTTACAGGAGGATATGCCCGAGCAGGCAGCCGAGGTGTTAGCAGCCGGACAGGCTGGAGCATTCTTCGACCAACTTGCCCGATTCCGCCACTGCGCTGAACAGGTTGAGCACATCTGGAATGCAATGGGAAAAACTGTCCGTGCGCTGGTGCTGCGCGCCGACGAACCGACAGCGTCGCTGGTCATCGCAGAGTTTTTGCGCGCCGATGACACTGCCGAGGACGAAGTACCCGCATGGACCTCGCTCCTTCGAAACATGCTGAAGCGTCGCGGCTCGGCAGAAGCCTCGGCGGAACGAAATTGGATGACTGCTATCGTAGAAACTCGCCAGACGTCCGACGCCGCCGAAAAAATCCGACATACCCCGAATGCACTACATACCTGCTATCTGATTTCCCGCGCCGATCTGCCAGAGTCGCTTCGCGGAATGGTCAGCGAACGGCAATGCCTTGCAGTGAGGTTACCTGAAGAGCGCCTTCAAACTGCGCCAACGTTGGGTGAAGCTCCCGGGCTTGAATGCTTCTTCTCCGAAGAGACCGGGCCGGGAAAAGTCTGCAAAACTCAACTGTCTGTAAGTCGGGTTTTTTGGTGCGAATACAACGCGTTGTGGCCGACACTCTTTCGTTTCCGGCGCGCCATTCCTGTCTTGTTCATATTCGACCAGCAGTGCATCCTGGTTCAATACCCGTTCGAGCATTTTTCGGACCTTCGACGAATCACGGATGTGCACCCCCGTTATCACAGCACCCTCTACATCTCAGACGGCCCATGGACGGATTGGTTGGCACAGAAAAGTCTAGATTCGCTTCCTGACGGGACGCAAATTAAGCCGACGATGCTAGAGCAAGTTATCGACCTAGGCGGCCGAATCCACGCCAACCCTTTGGCGGATACTTATTCAGCTAATCGCCCGGCGCAATCTTTCTGAGCAATTGTCTGCGATGGCCGCCCAGCAGGCGGCCCACAGCTAGGCCCATTTGACCGATCGCGAGCCTCAAGAACGGCTGCAGCTAAGGACATGATATCGAGGTGCCCCGCTGTGTTTCGGCCGCCGTTGAGGCGTCTCAGTAACGAGCGCTCGCGAAGGTACATGAACGATTCGCGGCGGACCATTTTGGTCCGCCGTTTCGTTGGTGCGGCCGTGACAGCCTCGCTCGAGCAGAATTGCGTCAGTTCACATGGCCCATCGGCCATACAAGTGACGCCGACGAAGAGGTCCGACCAGCTTCATGCTTTTCGTACGCCGCGAACCACCTCGACACCCAAGTGTCGCCCAACGCGCCAATCAGATCCGTACTTCCTCACCTAACCGCTCGCTGGCTGGCTGGCTGGCACCAGTAGTTGGGAATTTCGAAGCGCCCTGTTCAGCGTTCAACGTTTCAAAATTTTCTCGTAAGAGGCTAAAACCCGTTCGCTGTACCTGTTTCCACCACCAACGGGAAACAGGATGTCAGCGCAGGACAATATTAATCCGACGGGCGAACTTCGCGTCGTTGAGCTATTTGCAGGTGTAGGAGGATTCCGCTTGGGTCTCGAAGCAGTACACGGCGGCCCCTTCCAGGTCGTGCTCAGCAATCAATTCGAGCCTTCCAGAAAAAAACAGCATGCAAGCGAAATTTATCAAGCTCACTGGCCTGACGGCGTTCATATCAACGAGGACATCTTCAAGGTACTTGACTCGGACGAAGGTGTGAAGGCTATAAGGAACGCGCGCCCAGACGTTCTGGTTGGCGGATTTCCCTGCCAAGATTACAGCGTCGCGAAACCCTTGTCAGCATCGAATGGTCTCGCAGGAACAAAAGGCGTCTTGTGGTGGGCAATCGCGAAACTGCTCCAGCAGCGCGTACACGACGCGGAGCCAATCAAGTATTTGATTCTTGAAAATGTCGACCGCCTACTTTCAAGTCCCGCTTCGTGCCGAGGCCGAGATTTTTCTGTCATCCTCTCTACACTGCATTCCCTTGGGTATGCCGTCGAGTGGCGCACCATCAATGCAGCCGAATACGGGAACGGTCAGCGTCGCCGGCGCGTGTTCATCGTCGCTTATCACAAGTCCACCGAGACCTACCAGAAGATGCAAGGCGAAGGTCTCGCATCTGACGCCTCGGGATGGCTCACGCACACGGTCCTTAACGCAGCGCTGCCCTGCATCGCCCGGAACCCGCTGGATGGCGCGGCACCTGCCCTGAGCCTGCGCTCGGACCCGTTCGACGAGCAGTTTCATTATCAGCCTCTCTCGAATGGAAAGTCGAGGTTCGCCAACTGCGGATTGATGCTTAACGGCGCCGTGAGAACGTTCACCGTCGACGCAGCCGACATTGATGATTTCAGCGAATTCACAGGGCACGCTCATCCGCTGACGCTCGCAGACATCGTGAGTAAGACGGGTGCAGTCCCCACAGCGTTCTACATCAAGTCAGAAGATGAAGAAAAGTGGCGCGCTGCCAAAGAAGCGAAGCGCATTCCCCGAACCGTGAACGGCTTTACTTACACCTATTCCGAAGGGGCGATGGCATTCCCCGACCCGCTAGACCGCCCATCAAGAACAATCATCACGTCCGAAGGCGGGACCACCGCGACGCGGACAAAACATGCAATCCGCGAGACCACTGGTTGGCTTCGACGCCTCGTGCCCGAGGAACTCGAAGCGCTGAATGGATTTCCTCGTGGATTTACATCTCATACCGGAGTATCCGACACCACGCGAGCGATGCTCATGGGTAACGCCTTAGTCGTGCCACTTGTCCGTCGTATCGGCGAAGCTCTGTACAAAACTCACCTCAACAACCAGCACCACGCTGGCAACGCTTAACTTTTTTCCAAACGAGACACACGATGAAAACAATGCGAGTTAACCAGAAAGAACTGTCCGACGCCGACCTTGACCAGAAACTGATGTGGCTCATCCAAGAGTATGTTTCGGAGGTCAATCACCCGTGTTCGTTTAACGCCCTTGCGGAGGACGTTCTGCTAGCGGAGGACCTCCTGCAGAACGAGCGCTGCGTTATCGTGGCGGTGCCCGGGAGA
The DNA here is from genome assembly GCF_012689525.1 of Paraburkholderia aromaticivorans. Classification (NCBI taxonomy): domain Bacteria; kingdom Pseudomonadati; phylum Pseudomonadota; class Betaproteobacteria; order Burkholderiales; family Burkholderiaceae; genus Paraburkholderia; species Paraburkholderia aromaticivorans. The sequence continues at coordinate 1,364,782 of NZ_CP051515.1, read as the reverse complement.
AAGGCAGCCGAATTTCCCGCGAGCAACGCCAGATACGGCGCTGTCGTCATGACTCGACCTGACGACTTACGCCAAGCCAATCTGGCGCTTCGTGATGGGAAAATCTCACTACCATTCCATCCGATTTACGCTCGGCCACACCAAGAACTTGGCAGACTTCTCGTCATCTACCTGTTTGACGACTCAAAGATTTTAGAGACTATCCCCGTTACACCGGAGCTTTACGAAGACCTCTGCATCTGTGACCTGACCGCGCAGTCTAAAAATCATCCGACATTCGCGGAGCTAGAGGCGAGACGCACAAGCAATTCCGAAGACCAGGGAGTACATGTTCTGGACAATCGGACTATCAATCGAAGGGAGCAGCAAGATTAAACGGGTCGTTCCCGACGTCGACCATCTCGCCCCGCCAAAGCTGGCAACTTCTTCCTTAGACTCAAGCAGACGGATCTCACATGTGCCGCTTCCCATCTGTTCCGGGTCCCCGACCTCGCGATGTTCGGCGCTGGACAGGTCAGGGATGACGGGTTGCGAGCCACATTGCTGGGACCGAAGGCTGAGCCGGCGCAGTGGTCGCGTCTGTGCACGTACGTCGAAGCACGACGCGCCGCCGTGCTTGGCCGGATGAAGCTGAATCACTACCGCACAGACATACGCCGAGTTGACGAGACCGTTCAAGGAGTCGTGTTCAATCGTCAGTCTCTGAGCTAAAAACGCGTTCTACACGACAAATACCGAACAACTCAAATCCAGCATCACGATGCAATCACAAACTATTGAAACAAGCAACGACGATGGCGAATCGTATCGCTATCGTTACACCGACGACGCGATGCGGGCACTCGACGACTTTTGCTCAGATTATCCGTCACGTGACCTGAAAGCGATGCTCGCTGACTCTGCTCGACTTATCGATATTCACGACGACGGAACTGTCGAGTACTACGAGCATCTTGACGTAGAAGTGATAGGTCAATGGGTCTTCGGCACAGGTTGGGACAACCCTGAACCTTACCACTCTAAGAATGTGTCTCTGGTTCGCGAGATACTGATGCATTACTGCGCCGTGATGCACTGCGCGTCAGGATATGCAAATCGCTCATACGATTCCAGCGTTCGCTTCCTGAACGATGAGGCTGGGCTGGAGACGCTATCTTCTTCAGACCGCCAGCTCGCAATTGATTGCCTCAAATATCCTGGCTTATCCAAGGCTGCGCAGACGCTTATTGAACGCCGAAGGCATCAAACTCGGGTGCGCAAACATGATAGCGCCCGTCAAGCGCAACATTCACGAATCAGCCCTGCTGATTGGCCGGACCTTTTTCAGCCAACCGAGACGCCACTGCATTTCGGCACATACAACCGTGTGTCATATGAAGCGCTTCCCGACCAAATTCGAGAACTTACCGACGAGCAGTTCGTGCTAGTAATTCCCTGCGAGAAATGCAGCGACCTGGACGTTTCCGCACTCACGCAGCGCGCCGATTCGAGGCTCATCCTCCGCATAGACACTGACGGGAATCCAGTCGCATGTGAGGCATTTGCAGGTGGAGCGCTACGCATCCCTATTGTTGCGAATCGCAATCTGCTCAAGAAGGTGCGCAGTCATCTCGCAGTGGCTTATGTGTTTCCACAGCATGCGCTCTTCGTCGAATATCCATGGAGTCAGATGACGTTAGGAAAAAAGCGACTGGAAGAGGCGGAACTGCTCGAGCAACAAGCACGTAGGGACCCTGCCCTCGTGTCTGCCACATTGGATGGCATCCTGCCGTGTCGATTCATGGTCAACCGAATCGCCGGTCTTGCGGTCGGCAAACCAAGTTTGGATGTCTGGATGGACGACATCCCGTTCTGAATCAGGGCATGAACCACTCACCACTTACACCAACTGATATCTGACATCATGTTCAACCACACCGACTCCCTTGTACCGCGAGACGACGTATTGAAGCTCTTTGAGAACGCGAAGGCGCTGCTTGAGCTGCATCAGGATAACAACGTTGAGTTCTGGCAGAACATTGATGCAACCGCTCTGGAAGTTTGGCTCCGCGAGGACCACCCTGACAAGGCCAACATCCTGAATTCACGTGCCGGCCTTTCGGACATACGCGAGCTGCTCTCCAGACATCTTGCGAAAATGCGCTGCGCCGCCGAGTGGGTTCACCGCATATTTGAAGTAAGTATCCCCGAGCTGAAACCGAGCCCCGAATATTCCATGCAGTTTTCTGAACTATGCGATGACTATCCCGAATTTCTTCGGGATGCGTACATCCACTACGGTCTTGCACAAGCGGTGCAGACACTCATGACACGATGGTATCTGCAGCCGAAGGCAATTCTCGCGGCTGGTGAAAAGCGAGCTCTGCCGCACGCCTTCATCAAGGCGTCAGACAACGAAGTGCTAACTCGGCTGCTTTCTTTGCGATGGCATGCCGGAGACCGCTACTATGCTGACACGGATTTGTTGCGCCCAATCATCGGAGACGCATGCTGCGAGCGAAAGGTCCTAATTTTCACCGGCCTGGACGGATGGGAGAACGACCCACTATCGCTCGTGTCGGACAACGCGAGGACAGTCGTAGAGCAAGGCCCGAGAACAAGCCGTTTGACGGAAACGTTTTCGGATGGGCTTTTGCGCCTACCAATCACATCGAGCGTTGGATATCTCGATGACGTCAGAAGCCGGGTTGCCGTGCTCTATCTTTTCAACAACGGAGCGTTGTTTGTCGAATACCCGTGAAACCGGTTTGGCGCAGGTCGTCAGCGACTCGAGCAGGCCTATGAGACATTCCGCAGGAGACGGCCAACACAAGGAACGCAATTCCCGATTGAGCAACGTGACGAAGTTGACGAGATTGGCATCTACCTCAAAGAGTCTGTGCGCGAGCTGTCCGAGTGCGGCGTTAAAGCACTGAATGAATCGGTACCTCAGTCATCTCCGCCGATTCTACATTCAGCCTAGCGGCAACTTCCAGACATCGGCAGGTCCGGATTGGAGGAATAGCGCCACTGTTATGAGGATGTACCAGGTCCTATCGACGTATGCCCGCGCTACTGGAGGCGAGAAATGGGCGCGCGTCGTATGCCGACTTCCACGTAGCCGTCTATCCCCCCCAGCTAACCCCTCGCCCGCTAATACGCTACACGCTCGAAAGTGCGAATGCGGCGGTTCAAAGGTAACTTGTCTTGAGGTCACTGCGACTTCCGCACGCCCCCCTATCAATGGACGCCTAGCTGAACAGTGCCCTGAAGAAATTGCGGGGTGCCCACACAGCGCTGCTGGAAAGTGATATTCAAACGCGCAATTTCCCCGGCTGAATCGCGGTCCAACTCGTTGACTGTGAATTTACCCTCAACTTCATTGCAAGCGTGGCTCGAACCGGAAAGCGAAAGCCCGGGCCTGCCATCGTCCTGAAACGGATACCTCTGAGCGCGCTGATACGTCTTTGTCGCAAGTTTTTCATGCATAGGTGCCGCGATATCGAGCTCCCAACCATCTTTCCCGTCGAATGTGATTTCCATACTCTGCGTGTCAGGTTCGCTCACTTTTATCCAGGTATTAGAGCTGGACATGTCGACCTTGTGGCCTCCGCTAATGAATTCGCCAGTTGGTCCTTCGAATTTCAGGCTGCCGCATATCCGGTGGTCCTGCTTCCACCCCGCCTGAGACGCGACAGATGCGGCAGGCGTGCAACAGATTGCCCCTGTTGTTCCTGTCGCCTGGCGAATATTCTGGTTCCGCGTTGCATCGACGACTGCCTTCCCGAGGAAAATGTCTTTGCTGTTCGGTCCGCTCACGTGTGTCACAGGTGGGCGTGTTTGCGCATCCAGTTCCGGGGACGTTATCCTGGAGACAAAGTCAGCAACCGATAGCCTGTTGTTCGATTTCCTCATCTCCTGGTCAACCAGATAAAGCCGGCGCGCGATCGGGGCCAACGAATCAGTTTCAGGGCTCGCTGGGTCAGGCGCCAGAGGCACCCTCGTGCCTGGCTCGGCGGAAAAGATGACAGGGTTCGGAGCATGAAATTCGTTCTGGAACCGGAGGATCGCAGCCACGGATGCGAGACTCCGTGAAGCCTGGCTGGTCAGCACCGGCGATTCGAAGGATCGCGCCTTTCCGTCGTAGCAGGTGTCAAGCAACAGAACGAATGGGATTTTCATCGACTCGAGCGTATCGACCAGTTCACTCGCATAAATGGTGTGCTTCGCAAGCTCTTCGATGTCCAGTCTCTCCATTGGACTCCCATATATAAAATCGCCGGGGACCGAAAAATGATTCCACGCGACGCCTTCGGAGACACCGTGACCAGCGAAGTACACAACCAGCAGAGGCTTCGTCGGACGTCTGGTTTTTATCTGGCCGGCGACAGCCTGCAGTGCGGCGTAGAAGTCCCCCTTCGTGAGGTAATGGCCCTGGGCCGAAACCAACGTAACGCCCGACATCGCCCCGTGCTGGAGAAGTATCTGTGACACGCGTCGTGCACTTGAATTCGCCCCAGTCAGGTTCTCAAATCCGTGCTCGCCAGCCTTTGCCGGCAGAAAATAGTAGGAAGACCCCGCCGCAAGAAAGAACACCTGGAAAGCCTGCTGGGCCCAGAGCCTTGCGCCGGGGATGACCATCGCAGTCAACACTATCGCAAAAAACACAATGCGACGAATCATTTCCCGGCTCCGCCGGGAGGTGCATCCCGGGCTATTGATGCCTTGCAGGCCTGCGCCAGCCTGTCGGCCTTGATCTTAAGCGGCTTGCTGTCTTTGGACTGACCGGTTCCCGACCAACCCGATCGATAAGAGTCTGCCGCCCGATAAAAATCCCCCAAGGCGTCGGCCACATCACTGTCCTCTACAAAAATACTTTGCCCCCAGTAGGCCGCTACCAACTGTGAGATCAAGACGTTGAAGTTCTTCTGGTCGACATGGCCTGAATCTGTAGCAGCAGCTATTTTCCCCGCGAGAGTAACGATAGATCGGTATGTGTCCAGCTTTTCAAGCCACAGCTTGCGATGAAATTCAATCTCATCTTTCTTCGTCAGAAGTTCGTTTTCGAGAACAACGCGGTTCCGTTCCCCGGCGTTAAATTGCCAGACGCCGACCAGAATGCCTGCAACCGTGATCACTGGTGCAAGCGCCGCAAGCCAGACGTCCCAGTTGCGCTTTTTATCCTCATCCATTGCGGGCTAGTCCTCGTTGAGCTTGAACTCCTTGTCCACTACGGGGCGATTCTGGTCTGGCGGCTTTGTTCGAAGCCGCATCAAGCGGCGCCCTTGAGCATCTGTTTTAAATTGAAGCAGATACGGTGATGCACCATCACCGTCAATCTGAAGCAATGTATCTCCATCCTTGGTCGACACAGACCACTTTCGCTGCGTCGTTAGCAGATGGCCTTTCGTGCAGCGCCTGATCGCGACCTGATGATTCTTCGAGAACGTGTACGTCTCGCCACCGGCACATTCGTCGCCAGCGCCCATTGAAAGTACGATTCGCTGAAAGATCCACTCATGCGAAGAGCTGCCCGACAACAGAGACGATGGGTCATCGTCAGCGATTGCGCCGGTCACGAAAAGGCCGAGCCAACAGATTACGAACGCTCGAAGCATCTGCTCCATTGGTCGCGTCCTTTGCGGAGAACGAATATTGAATGGGCGCCTGAACCGCAACCGCACCAGGCGCAAATCCCGACTCATTGGGTATCGAAGCGCATGGTCGGTACTAGCACGATAGTAAAGACGGGGCTAAGAACCAATCTTCCCAGGGTAAACAGCAAACTGGGCTTTTTGACCGCATTATCGGGAACGGAGACCGTGAAGAAGTAGATGCGCCCTTACCTGCCCTGACTACTGCCAGAGCCCGCAGCTTGGAGATTGCTTCTGCACATAGATTGGCCCAGATCTGAGCGTTCCGCCACATTTGTACATATAGGACACGTGTCCCAGCAGATCTTTCGTGGAATCCTCGTCCCTCCCCTTCTTCCCCGGAAACAGCTCGATCTCGCTATCCAGATGCCCAACCAGCCTGGCAGCCATCAGCTTGTCGCACTCCCTGACCGGATCGCTGCCGCCGTCCATCCAGCCCGTACTGTCATGCCATTCCGTCTGACTCCTCCACGATTCAATTCCATTTTCCCTGGTGCGGCAGCTCGCGTAGCAAGAATCCGCGAATATCACTGGCTTATCAAATCCAGCGCGCACACTATGTTTTTTTAGCAGTGCTATTGCGGGTGCAATGGGTATCAGGTCATTGTTCTGCGATCCCGGTATCCCCCCTCCCTCAACCAGTGCGATCGCGAAACCAGACTCATTGAAGACAGGCCCTCCGCTGTTGCCGGGTGAGAGAAGACCGTCAGCCTTGTAAAATCCCAGCTGCGATGTCGTGTTGGTGATTGATATGGGAGACGGCGCAAGCCCTTCATTTTCTGGAAATCCCAGAGCAACAACACGGTCCAGCACCTTCACATCGTTGTCGCTTACGGCAACCGAGTAACGGCACGTCGCCGATTGCGGTAGCTGCCAAAGGGCAATGTCCGAATTCTCGTCCGCATCACGAAACGTGACAGGAAATTTGGTGCCTGATTTCTGACCGATCACGGCTACCAGCTGCTGACCGGTGAGCGGCTTGACATGATTGACAGTCAGTACATATCCATCTTGAGAAACGATGAATCCAGATCCGTGGGTGACCATTTCTCCGGCACTATTCTCAACTTCGAGATACACAACAGCATGTGAATTGATGGATACTATTTCACTTGGCGTCACACCAAATGCACCAGAACTCGTTACAAAGAGCAATACGTGCAGGAGCCTCTTCACGGCTATCACCTAAGGTGCCTGGATATATGTGTTTAAGCGCATGACGCACGGAACACGCTTGTTGCCGACAGTACGACTCGTTTTCGTACTCCCTGTCAAAAATTCTTTCTCGCAAATAGTACTCGAGTGCCCTCCCGAGCTCGTGTTGCCGCCGACTAGCACTACGTGTCCGTTTGCCGGAGGCGTCTTGACAAAGGCAACATGACCGAGACCCATCGTTTTTCCAGACAGGTCGTAGCAGGTGAAGACAGCAAGATCCCCGACCTTCGGCTCGGCCGTTCTGTTAAAGCCCTTTGTATCGAGGAAGGATTGCGACGCAGCGTTCTTGGTGCCCGGCTTTCCGTTGCGTTCGAGACACCAATTTGCGAATGCGGCGCGAAAGCGGGACCCGTTTGCCAATCCCAATCACCGTCTGGTGTGAGAACGAAGGCCAACGCCTTGCGGGCCACTTCGATGCTCGCCGTGCAAGCGGGTTTGTACGCGAATGCCATGGCGATCTGCACCTCGATAACGTCGTGCGGCGCGGCAAGCGCGTGCTCATGTTCGACTGCATTGAATTCGACGACGCCTTGCGCTGGATCGACGTCGCCAGCGACCTGAGCTTTTCCCTCATGGATCTACAGGCACACGGGCGGCAGGATCTCGCGGCGCGGCTGTTGAACGTCTGGCTGCAGCAGAGCGGCGATTTCGCCGCGCTGCCGACGGTGCATTACTACATCGTCTATCGCGCGCTGGTGCGCGCCCTCGTGGCATTGCTGAAAGCACGCAATCACCCTCAAGAAACAGGCCTCGCGCCAGCCGCTCCATACCTGAAACTTGTCGAGCGTCTGATCATGCCGCCGAGTCCTTACCTGCTGCTGTGCCATGGCTATTGCGGATCAGGCAAGTCGGTGGCGAGCGAAGCGCTCGTGAATCTGTTAGGCGCCGTGCGACTGTCGAGCGACGCCGAGCGCAAACGCGCCCGCCCCTTCGCGGCGGTGGATACACGGCCTCTTCCCGCGGCTGCCTACTCGGCCAGTGCGATTGATCTGCACTACGATCTGTTGCTGCGACTGGTGCAACAGGTGTTGCGGTCCGGGTATCCTGCCGTGGTCGACGCGACATTTCTCAAATGTCGGCATCGCACCCGTTTCATCGCCCACGCACAGGCGCTTGGCATACCCGTGTTCCTGCTCGATTTCCATGCGCGAGCTCGTCAACTTGAACAGCGCGTACAGGCGCGTGCCGCTGTTTCTCACACGGAGTCGGATGCCGGGCCGCTCGTGCTGATCCGACAACTCGCAAACGAGGAACCGCTTTCCCCTGAAGAAATGGAGCGAACAGTGAGCTTCGATACAGAAGTGCCGATCGCAAATTTTTCCCGTCTCGATTTCGCAGAGAGCAAGCTTCGAGGCTTTACTACCGTCCGCCGCACCACAATGTTCGAGTACATGACTGTCTCCTGCAAAAATATAGAAGGATCGCCGGAATGCGGATTCGCGCGACGCCGCGCCCGATCAGCCGTCCGGCCGCAGCGAAAACAGTTCACTCTGCGACGTGGAGATCACGTCTCTATCGAAGCTCGGTAGGGATCGGGGCACCCGCTCCCATGCTCAGATCGCAACGAATAGTGAACTCGATGCGAAATTGTTCTTCTGCGCGGGTAACCTTGGTCGCAAGGAATAGATCATCGACGCGATTCGCACTCGCCGGTTGACTTGCATCAACAGCTCGGCAATGTCGGCCTGAGCGTGCGTCCGACCGGTTTATTACGAGCGCGATTATGCGACGCTGCACCTCGAAGGGCAGGCTCGTGCTATTTTCCGAAGCCCATGACAGAGTTACTTACACGAGCTTTTCATGCGCAACGCGGACATCAAGACGTCTCTCGCCGCTCCGGCACATAGTTCGCCGTGGGCCCTCTTCTGCATCTTTCTGCGGCTCGGCCTGACTTCGTTCGGTGGCCCGGCGGCTCACCTTGGCTACTTTCGCGACGAATTCGTCATGCGCCGACGCTGGCTCGACGAACATACGTTCAGCGACCTGGTCGCGCTGTGCCAGTTTCTGCCGGGACCGGGAAGCAGCCAGGTCGGCATCGCAATCGGGCGGCTGCGCGGCGGTATAGCCGGGGCGGTAGCGGCCTGGCTCGGCTTTACGCTGCCGTCGGCGCTCCTGCTCGTGGCTTTTTCGTCGGGCTTCACGCATCTGTCGGATTCGGCTTCGCTTCACCTGCTGCGGGGGCTGAAGATCGCGGCGGTCGCGGTGGTCGTCCAGGCGGTCTGGTCGATGGGACGCATGCTTTGCCCCGACCGCGCACGCGCGACGATAGCGGCGGCCTCGGCTATCACCGTGATCCTGCTCGGCGCGGCCCACGGGCAGCTTGCGTCCATCATCGCCGCCGGGATTGCTGGCATCGCATTCCTGAAGCCACCGACCGAGGTGCCCAGTGTGCCGCTCGGCATGCCCGGGTCCAAAACCGGCGCGCTCGCTTGCCTTGCGGCCTTCGCCCTGCTGCTGTTCGGATTACCCGCGATAGCGGCCTGGCTCCACAACTATCCGCTCGATCTGTTCACGGCCTTCTATCGGGTCGGCTCGCTGGTATTCGGCGGTGGACACGTCGTGTTGCCGCTACTGGAAGCGGTCGTCGTGCCGCGCGGCTGGGTGTCCGCGAACGCGTTCATGGCTGGCTACGGCGCGGCGCAGGCGGTCCCGGGCCCGCTATTTACGTTTGCCGCGTTTCTCGGCGCCGCCAGCAGCGGACATCCGGCGGGCATCACGGGCGCACTGATCGCCACCGTGGCAATCTTCTTGCCTTCTTTCCTGCTGGTCGGCGCGGCGCTGCCCCTGTGGGGCGAGTTGCGCGCGTTCGCGCCGATGCGCCGCGCCATGGTTGGCATCAACGCCGCCGTGGTCGGGATTCTGCTCGCCGCGCTGTACGACCCGGTGTGGACCAGCGCAGTACACACCGGAAGTGATTTCGCGTTGGTCGTCATTGCGCTCATGCTGCTCGGGTGGTGGCGAGTGCCGTCGTGGGCGGTCGTGCTGATCGCGGCCGTGCTCGCGTGGTGGGTCGTGTAAAGCCGGTCCATCTGTTTTGCCAGGCCGGAAGATTCCCGGCGCCGGACGAACGGCTCCAGTCGCAGTCCGTTGATCCAACTCAACGGGCGTTCCTGCCGCGCGAGTATGGTCTAGGTACCACCTCCACGGCCATCAGGGGACCACCACATGAAGCATTCCGCACATCCCGCCGTGCAGCCGGTCGCGGATCAGGCCCGGGAACAAGCGCAATCACGCGGGCATTTCTATCTTGTCGGAGGCGGCATCGCGTCGTTGGCGGGCGCCGCCTTTCTGATTCGCGACGCCGATGTGCCCGGCTGTCTGATCACGATCTTCGAAGCGCTCGACAAACCGGGCGGCAGCCTCGACGGCGGCGGTTCGCCACAGGAAGGCTACGTCGTGCGAGGCGGCCGCATGCTCGAGAGCAAGTACCTCTGCACCTACGATCTGTTCGACTCGATCCCCACGCTCGACGGCCGCAGCAGCGTCACGAAGGAAATCTTCGACTGGAACGAGACGATCCGCACTTCATCGAAAGCGCGCCTCGTGCGCGATGGCCGCCGCGAAGACGCGCCCGCTTACGGGCTCACCGAGATGCAGTTGCTCACGCTTGGCCGTCTTTCGCTCGAACCCGAAGCGCTGCTCGGCAACAGCCGGATTTCCGACCATCTCGATCCCGCCTTTTTCGAAACCAACTTCTGGATCATGTGGTGCACGACGTTCGCCTTTCAGCCCTGGCATAGCGCCGCCGAATTCCGCCGCTATCTGCTGCGTTTCGCGCATATGACGCCGGGCTTCAATCAGTTGCACGGCATCATGCGCACCGTCTACAACCAGTACGACTCGATGGTGCGGCCGTTGCGCAAATGGCTCGATGACCGCGGCGTGCGATTTCGCGCCAACACACGGGTTATCGATTTGCGATATGACGAAAGTGGCGCACTGAACCGCGTCGCGGGCATTGTCTGCGAGCAGGACAATCGCCGTGTCGAGATTCCGGTCGGCGAAGACGACAAGGTCATCGTGACGCTCGGTTCAATGACGGCAGGATCGAGCCTCGGCAGCACGAACCGCCCTGCCGCGTTCAATCATGACGACAGCAGCGGCGCATGGGCGCTGTGGAAAACCATCGCCGCCGGGCGCACCGAATTCGGCCATCCGTCTATCTTCGCCGATCACGTCGACGAATCCAGATGGCTCTCCTTTACCGCGACGCTGCACGATCCGACACTTTCCCGTCTGGTCCGCGACCTGACCGGCAACGTGCCAGGTGAAGGCGGTCTGATCACGTTTGCTCAATCGAACTGGCTCGCCTCGATCGTCCTGCCGCACCAGCCGCATTTCATGGGACAGCCGAAGGACGTCGAGGTGTTCTGGGGTTATGGGCTGTTCGTCGACCGGCCGGGCAATTTCGTCGGCAAGCCGATGATCGAATGCACCGGCCGCGAAATCTTGACGGAGCTTCTCGGCCATCTGCGCATTCAGGAGCAAGCGGCGCCGATTCTCGACGACGCGATCTGCATTCCATGCCTCATGCCGTTCATCACCAGCCAGTTCCTGCGGCGCAAACGCGGCGACAGGCCGGAAGTGGTGCCCGAGGGCTGGGCGAACCTCGCATTCGTCGGGCAGTTTTGCGAGTTGCCGAACGACGTCGTGTTCACCGTAGAATATTCGGTGCGCTCCGCGCAGACCGCTGTGTACACACTGCTTGGGTTGAACCGCTCGGCTTCAGCGGTGTACAAAGGCCAGCATGACCCACGCGTGGTGTACGGCGCGGCTTCGGCGCTGCACAGCCACTAATCCCGTTACAGTTTTCGCGCCCCGTGCCGATGCGCTGACAGGCTCTGCGGCACGCGTACGCTGAGAGAAACGCCGTGGATCTTGACGGAACACCGCTGAAACGCCGCGGCTCGCTTCTAGCGCGCTTAAAGGAACACCCGCTTGCGCGGATCGGACCCGGCCTCATTACGGGCGTCGCCGACGACGATCCGAGCGGCATCGCCACCTATTCACAGGCCGGCGCGCAATTTGGCCTGAACATGCTTTGGACCATGCCGCTCGCGTTTCCGTTGATGGCGGCCGTCCAGTCTATGTGCGCGAAGCTCGGCCGCGTGACCGGCAAGGGTCTGGCCGCCAACATCAAGGACGCGTTTCCGCCCGTCGTGCTCTATGGCGTGGTGCTCCTATTGCTGGTGGCCAATACGCTGAACATTGCCGCTGATGTGGCCGCAATGGGCGAAGTCGCGCAACTGGTCATTGGCGTCGACCGTCACGTTATGACAGTGTGCTTCGTGTTCGCCACGCTGCTGCTGCAGATTTTCGTGCCTTACCATCGTTATGTGTTTTTTCTGAAATGGCTGACTGTTTCGCTGCTCGCCTACGCTGCCGTGCTGTTCATCGTGCATGTGCCGTGGCGCGACGTGGCGCTGCGCACGCTCTGGCCGCACCTGGCCGTGAATGCAAATGCGGCGGCGATGGTGGTCGCCGTGTTCGGCACGACGATCAGCCCGTATCTGTTTTTCTGGCAGGCCTCGGAAGAAGTCGAGGACTTGCATGCGCATACTGACAGCGCACCACTCGTCAGCGACGCCCGCCTGGCGCGCGCGGAACTGCGGCGCATCCGCTGGGACACGTGGAGCGGCATGCTCTATTCCGATCTCACCGCCTGGTTCATTATGCTGGCGACCGCCGTGACGTTGCACGCGGCCGGTGTGACTGACATCACCACAGCCGCTCAGGCGGCGAGCGCGCTGCGGCCATTGGCCGGCGACTTCGCCTATCTGCTGTTCGCGCTCGGCATACTCGGCGTGGGATTCATCGGGGTGCCGGTGCTGGCCGGCTCCGGTGCCTACGCATTGGCGGAGGCCGTGGGCTGGCAGGAGGGACTTGAGCGCAACCTGCGCGATGCGCGCGGCTTCTACGGCATCATCGCCGTGAGCGTGCTGGCCGCGCTGGCCATCCAGTATTCGTCGATCAGCCCGATGAAAGCGCTATTCTGGAGCGCGGTCATCAACGGCGTGGTGGCCGTGCCGCTGATGGTGGTGATTCTGCTGCTCGTCTCGAAGCGGGCGGTGATGGGGGACTTCACCGCAAGCCGCCCGCTCCTCGCGCTCGGAACGATCGCGACATTGGTGATGGGCGCGGCCGCCGTGATGATGCTACTGCCAGCCTAGACATGGCCTGCAGGTTAGCAGGCCCACTCCAGCGCTTCGTAATGCGCGAGATGACGTTTCAGCACGCTGACGAAACGCGCCAGCGACGCGGCCACGACGCCCCGCTGCACCTCGGTGGCGCGCACGTTGCACTCCGCGACGGGCGCTCTCCCTGCCAGTGCACGCATTTCGTCGAACGCCGCTTGACTGCCCAAGCCGCCGAAGCTGCTGAAAAACGCCACATGCCGGAACTTCAACCGGTTCTCGAGCAAATACTCACGCACTGGCGCCGACACCGAGCCGGCCCAGACCGGCGTACCCACCACCACGAGGTCGTACTGCGAGGTATCAAGCCCCGCTGGGACGATCTCGGTCGGTCGCTTGCGCCACGAGTCGACAAGACAGCGCATATAACCCATTGCACCACGTCGTTCGGTGCAATCGCAGATTTCCTCAAGGTCGGCTGACAGCATCCTGGCGAGCGTGGATGCGAGCACGCGCGTGGTGCCGGTACGCGAAAAGAAAACGACTAGAATGCGGGCGTCAGACATGGCTCGATCCTTCTGTAGAAACATTAATCGCTGTCGCTCGGGCGCGCAAACGGGCGCAACGCATGTCCGCAGCATAGGCGGCAGCGGGCGCCAGTTCATGACGCAGGTCAAACAACGCTTTGACGCAGGCGCGCCTGCGCCGCTGTTGATCTGCATCAACTGCGGCGCCGCCATCGTTCCTAGACTCAAGCTCACTTATTCGCGCATCACCGTCCCTTCCAGGAGCGACTGCCATGAGCTTCAAAACCATTGTTGTCCATCTCGACACCAGCCCGAACGCCCATCCGCGACTTGAAATCGCGCTGCGTCTGGCCAAACAGTTCGGCGCGCATCTGACCGGCGCATTCGCTGTCTTCAGCCCGGATCCGCGCTCTCTCTACGTGATGGCCGGGACCGCGGAGTATTACAGGACGCATGAGGAGTTACGCGCGGAGCGGCGCGCGGCGCTCGAACGGCTGTTTCACGCCGAACTGCGGCGTGCCGAGGTGCCGGGCGAATGGGTCGCCATCGACGAACCAGCCAGTCTCGCCGTGCAGCGTGCGGGCCGCTGTGCCGACCTCATCGTGGCTGGCCAGGACAATCCGGGGGACCCGGAATCGTATGTCGGCGACTTCTTTCCGGAAAACCTCATTCTGTCGTGCGGCCGCCCGGTCTTGCTCGTGCCGTATGCGAGCAATGAAAGGTCGACTGGCTGCCGGGTTCTGGTTGCATGGGACGGCAGCCGCGAAGCCACCCGCGCCGTGCACGACGCGCTGCCGTTCATGCGCACCGCAGAAAACACCACGATCCTCACGGTCAACGGCGTGCACGAGTTCGAGCGCGCCCGCATCCCCGGCGCGGACATCGCCACCGTGCTCGCCCGGCATGGTGTACGCGTCGAGGTCGCCGACATCGAAACGGGAGCGGGCGACTCGGTCGGCGAGATATTGCTCTCCCAGGTGGCCGACAACGGCGCAGACCTGCTGGTGATGGGCGCCTACGGTCACGCCCGCTGGCGTGAGCTGGTGATGGGCGGCGCCACGCGCACGATTCTCCGCTCGATGACAGTGCCTGTGCTGATGTCGCACTAATGTCGCGCCGGGTGCGGCACGATTTCTTCCCGTTCAGGAGTGTTCACCATGTACAAACAGATTCTGGTGGCGGTCGATGGCAGCGAAACTTCGTCGCGCGCGCTGGCCGCCGCCATCGAATTGGCACGTGAGTCGCAGGCGCAACTGCAGCCGCTCTACGTGGTGGACGTACCGTTGATGTCCTACGACGTGCCCGGCTACGACCCATCCTATGTACGCGACGCTCTCGTAGAGGAAGGCCGACACGTGCTCGCCGACGCCGCCACACTGATGGCCGGCGCAGGCGTGAAAGGCGCGACGCGTATAGTCGAAACCGATCTCACGGGCGAGGACATCGCTCATCGCATCCGGGCCGCAGCGCAGGAATTCAACGCGGACGTCGTAGTGCTGGGCACCCACGGGCGCCGCGGCGTGCGTCGGCTGGTGCTCGGCAGCGTCGCCGAACATTTTCTGCGCATCGCCAATTGCCCTGTGTTGCTGATCTCCATGCATTGCGGGCCGTCCGCTGCGACAGTCGCCCAAACCGTACAAGAGCCTGTCAAGGATCCGTCATGAATTGCAGAACCCTGCTGGTGCACCTCGACGACAGCACCCATAGTGCTGCCCGGCTCGACTATGCTCTCGACGTGGCTGCACGCCACGACGCCCATCTGATCGGTCTTTACGCAGTTTGTGAAGATTTGACAAAGCCGCTCTTTCTGCACGGCGAGGGCAGATGGAGCGCCGCCTGCGAGGCGCAGCGCGACCACAATCTGAAGAGCGCGCAAGCTGCGTTTCTCGCCGTCGCCGAACGAGCCGGGGGCAGCGTCGAGTGGCGAGCGCCGGGCGGCCCGCCGACGGCGGCAGCGACTCTGCATGCACGCCATGCCGATCTGCTCATCCTTGGCCAGCATGATCCGCAGGACACGGGTGCGTATGTGGCCCGCCAGTTCGTCGAGGACGTCATCATGGGTTCAGGGCGGCCCGCAATCGTGTTGCCCCATGCTGGCCCGATCCGCGCGCAGATGGACAACGTTATGATCGCCTGGGACGGCGGCCGTGAAAGCGCGCGGGCCGCGACTGACGCGTTGCCGCTCCTGCGCTGCGCCAGTTTTGTCACCGTCATGAAAGTGCAGAGCCATCCGCGCCGTGACGAGCCGACCGGCATCGACGTGGCCTCCTGGCTGGAGCGGCACGGCATCGAGACGAGTTTCACGGAGATGCCTAAGGTGCCCGGCGTCGACACCGGCGCCACGCTGCTTAATGCGCTGGCCGACCGTCACATTGACCTGCTGGTTATGGGCGCGTATGGCCATGCGCGAGTCGAGGAACGGCTGCTTGGCGGTGTCACGCGCACCATGCTGGCGGCGATGACCGTGCCGGTGTTGATGGCGCATTGAGTGGCGCGCCAAGAGCCGGGCTGGCGCGCTGGCGTGTGCACTCAGGGCTAGAAGCACGCCTCCCGGCCGCACTGGCATGAAGCTGACGATTCACGGACAGATTCACGGACAATAAGTGCAAACCTAGCAATTCGGCCGGAGCAAACACGGTCGGACTGCGGTGCTGCCCCGCGTGCCGTCGAGTACACGCCTGCGGTAGCAGCGACCCAACCCAGTTCGTAGACGTTCCTGAGAGGCGCACATGCCCGTCAGCGGTAAGCCGCCCACTTCGCGCAGCGCCGATTTGCGCGGCCTGCGCCGCATGTTTGCGGCGCGGCCCGAGTGCGCGGCAGCGACAGCGTTCGTTGTAACGCTGGCCGCCATGCTGGCCGCACGGCGCTGGTTCGACCCCGCGTTGTTTATCTGTGTCGTCGCCGCCGTTCTGCTGGCCGCAAGCGTGATCGTGCTCGCGGGTCGCGATGGCTCCTCCAGACGCGACGAGCCAAGCGTCGGGCTTGGCCAGTCTGCCGTAAATGAGGCTCGAATGATGGCGATCATCCGTTCGTCGATGGAAGCGATTATCAGCATCGACGAACAGCAGCGGGTGGTCATCTTTAATCCGATGGCGGAACAGGTTTTTGGCTGCTCCGAGTTGGACGTGATCGGCGCCCCGCTCGCCCGTTTTATCCCGCAGCGATTCCGGGCGGCGCATGCGCAGCATGTCGGCCAGTTTGGCGTGACCGGCGTCTCTGACCGGAAAATGGGCAAGCAACGTGTGCTGTCTGGCTTGCGCGCCAACGGCGAAGAATTTCCGCTCGAGGCCTCAATCTCGCAGATCCGCGATGGCGACACCCGGCTTTACACGGTGATGCTGCGCGACATCACAGAGCGCGTCAAAGCGGAGCGTGCGCAACGGCAGGCGCGCGAGGAATTGCGCGAACTGTCGGCCAATTTGCAGAAAGTCCGCGAAGACGAGAAAACGCGTATCGCACGCGAATTGCACGACGATCTCGGCCAGCAACTCACCGCGCTGAAAATGGACATCTCGTCCGTCGAGCAGGCGCTGGCGCCGTCGGCAAGCGTACCGGTTCTAGAGCAGTTGCAAGGCATGCGTCGGCTGATCGATGCAACTGTCGCTTCGGTCCGCCGCATTGCCGCCGATCTGCGGCCGGTCATGCTCGACGACCTCGGCCTGATTCCCGCGATCGAATGGCTCGCGAACGACTTTACCAACCGCTACGGCATCGACGTGGAGCGTGACATCGAAACCGGAGACACGCGCTTTTGCCCGGCGGGCGCCACTGCGATGTTCCGGATCGTGCAGGAAGCGCTGACGAACGTTGTACGCCATGCCGACGCCACGGTGGTCACGCTCAGCCTGTGCGCAAAGAATCAGACCTTCGTGTTGAGCATCGCCGACAATGGCCAGGGCGCGCATCGAACGGACGAGCCGGCGGCCAAGTCTTTTGGCTTGCTCGGCGTTCGCGAACGCGCGCACATGCTCGGTGGCGCGGTCGACATTCATACCGCGCACGGCAAAGGCTTTGTGTTGACCGTCACCATTCCGGCGCAGACCGCACAAATGCAGGAGATGCACACATGACCCGCGTGCTGATCGCCGACGACCATGCGCTGGTGCGCGACGGTCTGCGTCATATTCTCCAGAGCACGAGCGGCTTCGAAGTGGTCGGCGAAGCGAACGATAGCGTCAGCACCGTCGCGCTGATCCGCGAGCGAGTCGCCGACGTGCTCGTGCTAGACCTGTCGATGCCCGGCCGCAACGGCGTCGAGCTGATCAAACAGATCAAGGAAGAAAAGCCCGCGCTGCGCATCCTCGTGCTGACCATGCACGCCGAGCAGCAATACGCGGTGCGCGCGTTCAAGGCCGGCGCGTCAGGTTACCTGACGAAAGAAAGCGCGAGCGCCGAGCTGGTGTCGGCCGTCACAAAGGTCGCCGCGGGTGGCGTGTATGTGAGCCTTGCGATGGCCGAGCGATTCGCACAAAGCCTCAACGAGCCGGCTGATGTGCTGCCGCATCAGCGTTTGTCCGACCGGGAATTCGACGTCCTGAAGCGCATTGCCGCGGGTCAGACCATCACCGAGATCGCGGCCGAACTGTGTGTGAGCAGCAAGACCGTCAGCACGTACAAGACGCGCATCCTCGAAAAAATGCAGATGCCACACGAGGCGGCATTGGTGCGCTATGCGATGCGTCACAAACTGGTGAATGACGAAGAAGACAACATCTGAACGCCTTCGCAGCCTCCCACTTCCGGGCGACCAGTAAGGATCTGGTAGCCGCCTCCGCGCTCCGACCTGCCGCGCAAGCAGCACGCAGCGCAGCCACGATCGTTCTGATCCACATCACGTTCGTGTAGGAAACGCCCTACAGACCTTCACACTCTCCTACTCGAAGATCATTCCATGCCGATTCTATTTTGAGACAGCGCGGCCGATACTTCGAGCCATGAACTCGAGCCCCAATCTCCCCGACCTGCGTGTTTTTCTTGTCGACGATGCAGTGTCAGTGCGCCGCCGTTTGGCCGCACTGTTCGGCGCGCTCGACGGGGTAGAGATCGTCGGCGAAGCTGAAGAACCCGGTGCGGCATTCGCGGGCATCGACACGCGCGTGGCTGATCTCGTCGTGACGGAGCTGCATCTGAGCGGCGGCACTGGCATGGAGTTGCTCAGGTTGCTTGCACGAAAAATGCCGCATGTGATTGTCATGGTGCTGACGAATCATTCCGGTGCCTGGTTCCGGCACGCATGTCTGACGGGTGGTGCGCACTACTTCTTCGACAAGACCGGCGAGTTCGATCTCGCGCGAAACACGATCCAGCGGCTCGCCGGCGAACATCGCACTCGCGCCCTTTTTCAACCAGGAGCACATCATGTCTGACGTCACCGCCTACTCCGTCATTTCGCCCGCGCTTGCCTGTACGCAAGCATCGCCGACTGCCGGGCAAATGCCGGCAAGCGTGCGCGCGCCGCGCAAGGACGCATTGCGCTGCACGACCTGCACAATGCGCTCCATCTGCATGCCGCAAGGACTGACAACCGAGGACTTGCAAAGACTCGAATCGCTCGTCTGCCCGTCCCGGACCATCAAACAGGGCGAAACGATCTATCGCGCGAACGACTCGTTCCAGAGCATCTATGCGGTGCGCGCCGGCTCGTTCAAGACCGTCGTCGTGCATCGCGACGGCCGCGAACAGGTTACCGGCTTTCATCTCGCCGGCGACTCGCTGGGCCTGGATGGCGTCGGCTCAGGCTACCATAGCTGCGATGCCGTGGCGCTCGAGGACAGCAAGGTTTGCATTATCCCGTTCCATCTGCTCGAAACCATGTGCCGCGAAGTCAAAGTCGTCCAGCAACACGTGCATCGGATGATGGGCGGCGAGATAGTGCGCGAGTCGTCACAGATGATGTTGCTCGGTACCATGTCCGCCGAAGAGCGGGTCGCAACGTTCCTGCTGAATCTGTCGGACCGCCTGAGAATGCGCGGGTATTCTCCGGCCGAATTTCATCTGCGCATGACACGCGAGGAAATTGGCAGCTACCTGGGAATCAAGCTCGAAACGGTAAGCCGGATGCTCTCCAAATTCCAGCGCGACGGATTGCTCGATGCACGCGGCAAGGACATCCGCATTCTAGATCACGAAGGCCTGGTGAGGATTTAAAGCCGGGATCGGTTCGCATTTCGGCTCGCGGCGCTCAACGTCGCCATCGTGGAACGAGTCCAACGATCGAGACTCACCACGCTATCGGATGACGAGCACCGCCGCACCTGTCAGCCTGCCATCGCGCAGATCGCTCAGCGCCCGATTGGCCTCCGCCAGCGGATAACTCGTCGTTTCAATCGTGAGACGCGTCTCAGCCGCGATCCGCATAAAGGCAAGCCCGTCATCGCGCGTCAGATTTGCCACCGACACCACGCGCCGCTCACCCCAAAGAAACGCGTAAGGGAACGACGGAATATCGCTCATGTGAATCCCGCCGCAAACCACCACACCACCTTTCGCGATCGCTTGCAACGCTTGCGGAACGAGCGCGCCGACCGGTGCGAAAAGCAACGCCGCATCGAGTTCGTCAGGCGGCGCCTCGTCGCTGCCGCCGACCCACGCCGCACCGCGACGCAGCGCGAGTTGGCGCGCTGCTTGATCGCCGGAGCGCGTAAACGCATACACCGTGCGCTGCTGATGACGCGCAACCTGCGCGACGATATGCGCGGCGGCACCGAAACCGTAAATGCCAATCCGTTGCGCGTCGCCCGCCATGCTCAAAGTGCGATAGCCGATGAGACCGGCGCATAGCAGCGGCGCCGCCGCGATGTCCGTGTACTGCTCTGGCAGATGAAAGCAGTAGCGGCTGTCGGCGACGGTGCGCTCGGCGTAACCGCCGTCAATCGTATAGCCCGTGAAGCCGGGTTCGTCGCAGAGATTTTCCCGCGACGACAGGCAGTAGCGGCAGTGCCCGCACGTGTAGCCGACCCATGGCACCCCCACCCGGTCGCCGACGGCGAACCCCGTTACGCCCGCGCCGAGCCCGGCTACGGTGCCGACGATTTCGTGGCCAGGGATGACAGGCAGCCTGGGATGCTTGAGCTCATGGTCGACCAGATGAAGATCGGTGCGGCACACGCCGCACGCGTGAATATCGACCAGGATCTGGCCGGGACCGGGCGTAGGATCTGGCATCTCCCGTTCACGCAGCAATGACTCATTTCCGTCGAATACCATTGCGCGCATCGAATCTCCTCAAACGCTCTCAAGCGCAAATACCCGGCTTTAAGCTGGCGTGGCGCGTCGAAAGAGGCGTTGCGCTCCGCCGCTCCATGGATTCACCCGCAAAAACGAAAGTAGCCGCGGTGCATCAGTACCGGTTTGGCACCGATCTCGCTAAACAGTCTTCTCGCTGCGTGTTCAATCGGATGCCGGTTGGAGTTAAATGCGGTGATCAGATCATCCTCGCGCAGTGACGCGGCGCCGAAATGATCTTCGAGCGCTTCAGCAGTGATGGCACACTGCACGCGCGCGCCATCCACCTCGGCAGGAAACGCGACGACGAGATCGCGCGCGCAATATTCCGGATGTTCCTCAGGAAAGTAAATCTTCATAACCACCGCCCGTTCTGTCGCGCAGGAAGGGAGCCGCAGCGGCGTGTCTGCACACCTACGCGTCGTGCACCACACTTCAGGGCGACCCGCTCAATGCGACGCCCGTCTGTCACCAGCATAGGAGCTTAGCGCGCTACGTCAAATTCAGACCTTCCGTTCCGGTTGACCGAGGTCAACGGCAAGCAGGTAACCGCCCCTAAACTAACCTCATTACCCTTGCAAAGGAGCGGGTGCCGTGAACATCCTATCCCAAAGTTCTCTCGCGGCATGCGCCGTGTTTGTGCTGACTGCCTCTGCTGCGCACGCCGAGACGGAACCGACTGCTCTGGTCGATCAGCAACACTGTATGTTTTGCCATACGCGCGATGCCCCGTTCCTCGCGCCGTCGTTCCAGCAAATCGCTGAACGATACCGAGATGCACCGAATGCGCAGTTCATGCTCGAACACAAGCTGCGGCTTGGCGGCAAAGCACACTGGGGGGACATGGCAATGCCATTGCCAGCTGATCGCGGCGGCCCGTTGTCGGCGGAAGATGCGCATACGCTAGTGCAGTGGGTATTGAATCAGTGAGGCCGCCTCCTCGGGAATAACACCCCGCGATCCGGCTTCGTTTAACACCATCGTAAATTCTGGAGATTCACATGCGCCTCACTGTCCACCTCGACACGTTCGACCGTGTTCATCCGATGGCCTTCGCAATCTTGTGGCTCGACAAGGACACGCGACAGTGGTCGCGCGAAGGTCATTTTGGTCTCGATCTGCCCGAATGGGGCTCACTGCGTGTGGATTGCGGCAATACGCTTGTGTGCAGCGCGGACGGCTCGATGCCGGTTTGCGTACTCGAAGGACTCGATCTGAACGACGCCGACGGGCCGTTCGAGGGCCAGACCGGGCGCACGCAGTGGTGCGCGGAACGCGGGCGCACCCTGATGTCCGGCCACTGGCACGTGCAGTGTATCGACAGTCAACAGATAGAGCCGGAACACGGCCTTTTTGCCGCCCGCAACGACGTGTGAAGCGTTGGCTTCACTGGCACCTCAGGGAGATAACGCAATGGCACTCACAACCGATCTGGACGGCGTCCGCCACACTTACGGGCTCTGTTTCGTGCGTGCGCCGTGGGCTTATTTCACGCGTTTGCCGCTCGATCAGCAATGGGGCGACGGATGGGAGCGCGTGCCTTATGAAAAACACGCCGGTCTGCCTTACGAAGATGCGGCACAACAGATCCTGACCGTCGCGTTTGACGGGCCGCTCCTGCCGCCCGACGCTGGTTACGACGGTTGCGCGCGCAGCGTCAACGAAATCAATCGAGGCGACGCGCCATGGTTGCGCACGCAGGATTTCATCAGCAACGCCCCGGTTCACATTGCCGCGGGCGTGACCCTCGAGAAATTTGTGGAACTGGTCGAACTGGCCGGCGGCCGTGTATTTGCACCGCTTGGCTGGGGCGCACTGCGGCTTGAGCCGATCTCACCGGCGGAGACTTGAAGCATTAACAAGGCCGGCGCTGTCACGTTAAATTGTTCGCGGCGCAATAGCGGAGAGGACAAACGCTCGCTCAGAAAACGGACGGATCTTGGGTGGCCTCAGTGAAACGATGCCAGGTGGCAAAGCGTGCGGCGAGCTGTTTGCGATAGAGTGAGGCGCGTAGCAGATGTCGCTTGAGCGCAAAGTGCTGCCGGATCGGACCGAAGCTCGATAAGAAAGCCTGTGTGCGTTCAGGATCGCGGAAGCCGCGCATGCGTCGCTCGCGTTCGCGCGTCGGCTGATGACTGTTTTCCGCCCGGTTATTGATCCGCGCGCTGGCTTTGACGAAGACGTGCTTGACGTTAGCAAGTTCGGGAATCTCGGCTTTTGCCGCCGGATGGCTGCGCAGCTGGTCGGTCACGATCTTGCGCGGTACCTCAGCACACGAAGCAAGCACGCGCTTGAAAAACCGCTTCGCTGCAGCCTTGTCGCGTCGCTTCTGAAGCAGGATATCGAGTTCGGCACCGTGTTGATCGACGGCGCGCCACAACAGGTAAGGCTCGGCGCGCAACGTCACAAATACTTCGTCAAGGTGCCACGTGGTGCCGGGCCTGCGACGCGCCGCTTTCACACGGTGGCCGAAGCTCGCACCGAACTTATCGCACCAGCGTCGGACCGCTTCGTAGCTGACGATAACCCCGCGCTCGAACAGCAGTTCTTCGATATCACGCAGACTGAGCTGAAACCTTAAATACCAGCGTACCGCGCAACTGATGACCGCCGCCGTAAAGCGATGACCGTGGTAAAGCGATTTTGCATTTTTCATCACTCGATCTTACTCGACCATCTCTGCAACGTGACAGTGCCGTTCGTCACGCATCTGCCGAATCTGCCGTTCTACGCGCTGGTGATGTTCTTCCCGATCTTCATGGTGCTGATGTCTGGACGGATGGTGCCGATGCAGGCTCTGCTGACCACCGTGCCGGAGCCTGCGCGGCGCGGCGCTTTTCTCAGCGCGAACAGCGCGCTCCAGGCATTGGGCACGGGCTGCGGCGCGTGGATCGGCGGCTTGATGCTCAGCAGCTCGCCGGGTGGTCAGGTCGTGGGGTACGAGACTGTCGGCTGGGCCTCGGTTGCAGTCGCGCTGGCCGGCGTGTTCTGGGTTTCCCGCGTGCGCCGCGCGCAAGGCGATGCGCCCGCGCCGGGAATGATGCACGGTGAAGCGATCGGCGAAAGTTGAGCGCACGCCTCGCGCGGCGCTGTCTTGCAAGGCGCCGCGCGGACTAATGCGTCAATCATTTTTGCCGGTCAACGCGCGGCGCGCGGCTTCGCCTTCATCGCGCGAAGCCGCATAGAACACGCGTGCCCGCCCAATGATGATTTTCAGCATCGCAATCACCGGCACGGCCAGAAAGATCCCCGCCACGCCGCCCAACTGATCGCCGGCGAGCAAGCCGACGATGACAAGAAACGGACTGATCTCCACGCCTTCGCTCATCAGATAGGGATTGAGCACGTAGTCCTGAAACAGCCGGTAGAGCGCGATAAAAATCACCAGCCAGAGCAGATGCGGATAGCCGCTGAACACGGCCACCACCAGCGTGATCGCGACAGCGCCGAGCGGCCCGGCAAACGGCACGAATTCCAGCAAGGCCGCGCTCACCGCCAGCAGAAACGCGTAAGGCACGCCGAGCAGCGAGAACGCCACGCCATAGCAGATCAGCGTAGCCAGCGACAGAAACAGCAACGCGCGCACGTACTTCGACAACAGCACGTTCAGATCGGTCACGATCTCCGCCCACAACGTGCGATGCCGGTCGTTCAGCAGATCGAGAAAGTCTTCGCGCATCCGCGGACCTTCCTTGATCAACAGGAAGCTCAGAATCGGAATCAGCACGAGGTAGATCAGATTGCTGGCCGCGTGCATCACGCCGAGGCCGACACTGCGCGCCATCGGCACGGCCTTGTCGGAACCGGTCTCGATCTGGCCGCGCACGAAATCCACGATCCGCTCGCGCAACGGCTCAAGAAAATGCGGCAACGGAAAGCGATTGGGCACATCGGACTTCATCAACTGAGGCAGTTGCGCGAGCAGATGCGTCGCCTGATCCTGCAACTGCACGCCGAAGATCGATCCGACCACCGCGATCAACGCGACGACCACCACGAACACCAGCGCGATCGACGCCACCCGCGGCACACGACGCGGCCGGATGCGCTCGACGAGATCGACCATCGGATAGATCAGATAACTGAAGAAGACCGCGAACACCACCACCAGCACGGTGGACGACGCCATATAGATGCAGAAAAACAGCAGCCCGATCAGAAGCGCGGTCCAGACCTGTCTGGCCGTGCGAACATCGAATCCCAGCATGAACCTTCCTCGAATAGACGATGAGATCCGGCACCTCGAACGCGCCGGGAACATCGGACAGGCATCGCAGACAATGCGGGCGTTGGTGAGCCAAGGCGCCCGCGGAATGAGAGGCAGGGTAAAACGCGAGGTAGAAATGACGCGCCGGCGCCCGGGCACCCAATAGACGCACCGGGCGGCGCGGCGCGCGACGTAATCAGATCAGCTTGCCGAGCAGAAATCCAACGCCGACCGCGATCAGCAGCGCGCCGATCGGATTGTTGCGCGTCGTTTCGGCAACCTGATCGACGCTCTCGCCGTATTTCGCCTGTGCCTTGCCGGCGAACTGGCGGACCTTGCCTTCGGCTTGCAGTTCCGCATCTCCGGTCAGGCCGCCGACGGCGCCCTGCACCTTGCCCGCAGCATCCTTCACCGTACCTTCGAACTGGTTTGAATTCATCGATATTCTCCTTTGAACCGGGTCAACAAACCGTCGCCGGCGGGAGCCGGCGCTCTATCCTGCTTTCCGTCGATACTGCTACCGCCTTACGCGATTGCGCACGGCATCGGCGGCCTCGCCGACTTTCGACTGCACCTTGCCGGCCAGTTTCTCCGCCGCGCCCTTGACCTGCGTCGTCCGGTTGCCGGTGAGCCTGCCGATCGCTTCCTTCACGGAACCCTTGAACTGTTTCGCTGCACCTTCGACACGATTCCTGTCCATGACGGTTTCCTTAAATGGTTGAATTGCACGGAAAACGCCGGGCGTCGTGCTTGAACGAGCGCGGCGGTAACCCTGACGGCGCTCGATGCACAACTTGCATTGTCCCGGGCGCAGCCCACACCGACAGCGGCGAATGCACGTGATCGCCTGGCGCATTGGAACGCAGTTTACCGAGCATCGAGTCGCGGCTTGCGGCCCTCTTTCACGTGCACCGACGCTAGCCGCGTCAGGTCAGCTGAAACTCACTAGCATGGTTCGTTCCCGGCCGCCGTCCGCTCGCTAAAAAAGCCGCGCGAAGACGACGCACAGGCCGACTTCGAGGCTGCGAGGCTTTGCGGCGCGGTGCGCCGCCGGGTAGGGGTCGAAATGATCTGCGGCAACTCGTGCCGGTCCGTCTGCGAGCGCAGGACGTTGTCGTCGGCGGGCGGCATGGCGCCCGGTTCGTCGGCTTGCACGCGGGGAGCGGGCGCAGCGCCCACCCCGCTTTAGCGCAATGCCACTTTAGCCTTGCTCCGCGCCCAGCGCAGCCAGCGGATGCGCCTCGCGCTTCCACGGCGAAGCGAGGAAATGTCTGACGCGCTCGGGCCGCACCGCGGCGAGCGTGGCAGGCGCCCAGCGGGCTTTGCGATCCTTGTCGATCAACTGGGCTCGCACGCCTTCGCAAAAGTCGCCCTCCTCGATCACGCGTTTGACGATCCCCAGCTCCATGCGGAAGCACTCCGCCAAGGTCATCTGCCGGCCGCGCAAAAGCGCCTCACGCGTGACGTAAAGCATGGTGGGCGAATGACCGGTCAGCGCGTCGTAGGTGGATTGCAACCACTGCTTCACCTCGCGCGGCGGCTCGCGCTCCAGGTCGTGCCGCACCGTCGCCACCATCCGATCGATGCCCGAACGCCGATCGAAGTGCCGCAAGATCAGTTGCGTGAACGCCGCCAGCGGCGCGTGCGGAATGATATTGCACGGCGGCTCGAACACACCGCGCAAGGCGGCCATCAGATCGCCTTCGAGCGGCATGCGCTGCAGACGCTCTTCGAAACTGGCGAGCCATTCGGCCGGCACGCACAGATCCGCCAGTTGCAGCCGCAACGCGTCGGCGCCGGACAAGGTCGCGCCGGTGAGCCCGACATAGAGTTCGATCTCCGCCGGCATCACGCTCAGAAAACGCGTCGCGCCGACGTCCGGCAGAAAGCCGATGCGCGTCTCCGGCATGGCGATCTTGCTGCGCTCGGTCACGATACGCAGCCGCGCCCCCTGGCCGAGTCCCATGCCGCCGCCCATCGCAATGCCGTCGAGCAACGCGACCACCGGCTTCGGAAACGTATGCAGCGCGTAGTCGAGCCGGTATTCGTCGACGAAGAACGCGAGCCAGCGGCTGTCGCTGTTCTTCGCGAGCCGCTGCACTTCGCGCACATCGCCGCCGGCGCAGAAGCCCTTGGCGCCCGCGCCTTTCAGCACGAGCGCGACGATGCCGTCGTCGGTGCGGCAATGTTCGACCAGTACGGCAAGTTCGCGCACCATTGCGTGCGAAAGCGCATTGAGCGCGGCCGGCCGGTTCAGCGTGATGATCGCCACGCGATTCACCACGCGAAACAGAATCTCGCGTTCCGCTTCGAGGCTCGTATCGTGCGCGACGCTTTGCAAGGCGCTCATTGACGCGTCTCCTGCTGCGAGGCGTCGGCCTGAGCGGCCTGCGTCACCTGCCAGCGCGGCGTGCGCTTGTCGAGGAACGCGTTGACGCCCTCACGCTGATCGGCGCCGTCGAATAGATCGACAAAGCGCTCGCGTTCCAGCGCCAGCGCCGCCGCGCGCGGCACGCCGTTGCGGCCCTGATGAATCAGCGTCTTGCTGAAACCGACCGCCTGCGGACTCAACGTGGCGACGCGCGCCGCCATGACCAGCGCGGCCTCGCGCGCCGCGCCCTTTTCCACCACTTCTTCGACCAGACCGATGCGCAACGCGGTCGCCGCATCGACGCGCTCGCCGGTCAGAATCATCCGCTTGGCCCAGCCTTCGCCGACCAGCCACGGCAGCGTCTGTGTGCCGCAACCGCAGGGCAGCAAGCCGACCGCGGTCTCGGGCAACGCCAGCAACGCATGCTGTTCCGCGATGCGAATATCGCAGGCCAGCGCGCATTCGAGCCCGCCGCCCATCGCATAACCATTGATCGCCGCGATCACCACAGGCCGTGCGTTCTGCAAGGTTTCGAACGCCGCGCCGAAGCGCGCCGCCGCCGTGCGCGCGACTTCGCGGTTGCCGTCGGCGAAGGTGTTCAGGTCGGCACCCGCACTGAAGAACTTGGGGCCATCGCCGGTAATCACGATTGCGCGCACGCGCGCCTCGCCGTTCAGGCGTTCGACGGTCTGCTGCAATTGCAGCAAGCCTTCGGGCGTAAACGCGTTGGCGGGTGGCCGCTTGAGCGTGAGTTGCGCGACGGTGCCGTCGTGCGCGTAGTCGAGTTCGATCATGCCGCGCCTCCGTCCTTGCCGTCCTGACTGTCCTGGCGATAGAGCTTGATGACCGCCGAAAAGTCGAGACGTCCCGCGCCTTTCGTGCTCATCGTCTGGTAAAGCTGTTGCGCCAGCGCGCCGAGATAGAGCGGCTGACGCGCGGTTTTCGCGGCGTCGGTGGCGAGGCCGAGGTCCTTGAGCATCAGATCCGTGCCGAAGCCGCCTGTGTATCCGCGCGTGGATGGCGCCGTCTCGATCACGCCGGGCATCGGATTGTAGGTGTCCGAACTCCAGCAGCGTCCCGTCGACGTATTGATGATGCCGCCCAGCACTTTTGCGTCGATGCCGAGCGCTTCGCCGAGCGACATGGCTTCGGCGACGCCCGCCATGGTGATGCCGAGTACGAGGTTGTTGCAGATCTTCGCGACCTGGCCCGTGCCGGTATCGCCGCAATGGACGATGTTCTTGCCCATCGTCGAGAGCACCGGCTTGACCTGCTCATACGCGCTCGCGCTGCCGCCGACCATGAAGGTCAGCGTGCCCGCCGCCGCGCCGCCGGTGCCACCTGAAACTGGCGCATCAACGAAGGTGTTGCCGTTCTGCCGCGCGAGTTCGGCGAACGCCTTGACGCTCGCGGGATCGATCGTGCTCGAATCGATGATGGTCACGCCCTTCGCGATGCCGGCGAAGATGCCGTCGTCCGCGGTCAGTACGCTACGCACGTGCGCAGCGGCGGGCAACATGGTGATCACGCATTCCGCGTCGGTTACTGCCGCTTTCGGCGAGCCGGCTGCCTTGGCGCCCGCATCGACGAGCGCCTGCACGGCTTGCGCGTTGAGGTCGAACACGTTGACCGCGTGGCCGGCTTTGAGCAGGTTGTGCGCCATCGGCGCACCCATGTTGCCGAGTCCGATAAAGCCTATTTTCATGATGTCTCCCGTGGACGCATGGACTCAGCGCAGGCTGATGGTCGTGTTGACGCCGTCGTTGACGGTGTCGTCGTCGAACCAGCGGGCGGTGACAGTCTTGGTCTGCGTGTAGAACTGCACGACCTGTTTGCCATACGGACCGAGGTCGCCGAGTTTCGAACCGCGCGAGCCGGTAAAGCTGAAGGACGGCACCGGAACCGGAATCGGAATGTTGATACCGACCTGGCCGATATCGATCTCGCTCTGGAATTTGCGCGCCGCCGCGCCGCTCTGCGTGAAGAGCCCTACGCCGTTGCCGAATGGATTGCGGTTGACCAGCGCGATCGCGTCATCGAGCGTGGCCGCGTTCAGCACCACCAGCACCGGGCCGAAAATTTCCTGGCGGTAAATTTCCATCTCGGTGGTGACGTCTGCAAAAACCGTCGGGCCGATGAAGTTGCCTTGCTCGTAGCCCGGCACTTTCACGTCGCGGCCGTCGAGCGCGAGTGTCGCGCCTTCTTTCACACCGGTTTCGATCAGACCGAGAATGCGCTGCTTCGCCGCGCGCGAAACCACCGGGCCGATGTCCGTGTTCGGTTCGTTGCCCGCGTTGACCTTGAGCGTCTTCGCCTTCGCCACCAGATCCGGTAACCATTGCTGCGCGGCGCCCACCAGCACGACCACCGACGTCGCCATGCAGCGCTGCCCCGCTGCGCCAAATCCCGCGCCGGCCAACGCGTTCAGCGTTTGCTCGCGGTTCGCATCGGGCAGCACGACGGCGTGGTTCTTCGCGCCCATCATCGATTGCACGCGCTTGCCGTGTTCACTGCCGAGGCGGTACACATGCGTACCGACCGCCGTCGAGCCGACGAACGAAATGGCCTTGACCAGTTCGTGCGTGCAAAGCGCGTCGACCACCTCCTTGCCGCCGTGCACCACGTTCAGCACGCCCTTCGGCACGCCGGCCTCGAGCGCGAGTTCGACCAGTTGCATGGTCGAGAGCGGGTCCTGCTCGGAAGGCTTCAGCACGAACGTATTGCCGCACACGATCGCCATCGGGAACATCCACAGCGGGATCATCGCCGGAAAGTTGAACGGCGTGATGCCGGCGCACACGCCGATCGGCTGGCGCAGTGTGTACGTGTCCACGCCGCCCGCCACGTTCTCCGCGAATTCGCCCTGCTGCAAGGTGCCGATCGAGCACGCATGCTCGACCACTTCGAGGCCGCGGAAGATATCGCCTTCGGCATCGGGAATCGTCTTGCCCTGCTCCGCGCTCAAGGTCTTGGCGATACGCGGCATATGCTCGCGAATCAGCGCCTGGTACTTCAGCATGATGCGCATACGCGCGCCGATCGGCGTGTTCTTCCAGGTCTTGAACGCGGTGTGGGCGGAACGGATCGCTTCGTTCACTTCATCGGCGGTGGCGAACGGCACGCGCGCCAGCACCTCTTGCGTAGCGGGATTGACGATATCGCGCCATTCGGTGGTCTTCGATTCGACGAACTCGCCGTTGATCAGCAACTTGACGGTGGCAACGGCAGCAATTGCGCTCATGCTGAAACTCCTCTGCAGTGGCCGCGAGGCGGCCGGACAGTGACTGGGGACAAAAAGAATCAACGCAGATCCGGGAAATCTTCTTCCCAATACTCATCGGGCAGGCGCGCGGGCTCGGCCTCGCGTTCCATTTCACGGCGCCGCAATTCGACGCGGCGAATCTTGCCGGAGATGGTCTTGGGCAGTTCGCTGAATTGCAGGCGGCGAATCCGCTTGTACGGCGCGAGTTTTTCGCGCGAGAACGCGAACACGGCGCGCGCGAGTTCGGGGCCGGCCTCGTAACCCTGGCGCACGGTGACGAACGCCTTCGGCACCGACAAACGCAGCGCGTCGGCGCTCGGCACCACGGCGGCTTCGCCGATCGCCTCGTGTTCGATCAGCACGCTTTCGAGCTCGAACGGACTCAGGCGGTAATCGGACGATTTGAAGACGTCGTCGGCGCGGCCGACATAGACGTAGTAGCCATCGTCACGGCGCAGCGCAACGTCGGACGTGCGATAGAAGCCATTGCGCATGGCTTGCGCGGTGGCGTTGGCGTTGTTCGCGTAACCGGTCATCAGACCGAGCGGCCGTTCGGCCAGCGGCAGCGCGATTTCGCCTTCGGTGACGGGATGGTCGTCGGCATCGATGAGCTCGATCGTGTAGCCCGGCAGCGGACGCCCCATCGAACCGGCCACCACCGGCTGGCCCGGCGAGTTGCCGATCTGACAGGTGGTCTCGGTCTGGCCGAAGCCGTCGCGGATCGTAATGCCCCACGCGTGCTTCACGCGCTCGATGACCTCCGGGTTCAGCGGCTCGCCAGCGCCGACGATCTCGCGCAGCTTGACCGGATAGTCGCTCAGATGCTCCTGCACCAGCATGCGCCAGACAGTCGGCGGCGCGCACAGCGTGGTGATATTGAAACGCACCAGCGCATTCAGCGTGTCTTTCGGCACGAAGCGCGGGAAGTTGAAAACGAACACGCAGGCCTGCGCATTCCACGGCGCGAAGAAGCAGCTCCACGCGTGCTTAGCCCAGCCCGGCGAGCTGATATTCCAATGGATGTCGTTCGGTTGCAGGCCGATCCAGTACATCGTCGACAGATGGCCGACCGGATAGCTTTGATGCGTATGTTCGACCAGCTTGGGCTTCGAGGTGGTGCCTGATGTGAAGTACAGCAGCATCGGGTCGGTGGCCTGCGTGACGCCCTCGGGCGTGAATTGCGGCGATGCGTCATAGGCCGCGGCCAGATCGATCCAGCCGTCGCGCGGCGCGCCCACCGACAGCCGCGTGAGCGGCGCTTCGAGCGTATCGAATTTGGCCAGCTCCGCGCTATCGACTACCGCGAAATTCGCGCCGCCGATCTGCACGCGATCGCGCACGTCGTCGGCGGAAAGCTGGGTGGTGGCGGGCAGCACGATCGCGCCGAGCTTCATGGCCGCGAGCATCACATCCCACAGTTCGACGCGGTTCGGCAGCATCAGCAGCAGGCGGTCGCCGCGGCCCACGCCTACGCCGTGCAGGAAATTCGCCATGCGCGCCGAGCGCTCCGACATCTGCGCGTAGGACAGGCGCAGGCCGTCGGTGGCGGGATCGTCGACGATCCACAGGGCGGGATTGTCGTTATCGCGCGCGATCACGTCGAAATAGTCGAGCGCCCAGTTGAACTCGCCTAGTGCCGGCCACGCGAATTCGCGGTAGGCACGGTCGTAGTCGGTTCGATGGCGCAATAACAGATCGCGTGCGTCGAAAAAGGCCTTCGCTGCAGTCATCGTCGTCTCCTAATGGCGCGGTATACGCTTCCGCTTTTTTGTCCCGCTGCTGCACCGCTTTCTATCCTGCGGCAAGCTATTCTGCACTCAAACGCCACTTCATTTGCAACTACACATGCCGCGCGATCACCATCCGTTGCACCTCGCTGGTTCCTTCGTAAATCTGCGTGATGCGCGCGTCGCGGTAATGGCGCTCCACCGCGTAGTCCTCCAGATAACCATAGCCGCCGTGAATCTGGATCGCGTTCGAACAGATCTCCTCGGCCAGTTCCGACGCGAACAGCTTGGCCTGCGAAGCCTCCGACAAACACGGCTTGCCCGCCGTGCGCAGCCGCGCCGCGTGATGCACGAGCAGGCGCGCTGCATTCAAACGTGTGGCCATATCGGCGAGCATATTGGCGATAGTCTGATGCTCCCTCAACGCCTTGCCGAACTGGATGCGTTCATTCGCATAGAGACGCGCGGCATCGAACGCGGCGCGCGCAATGCCGACCGCCTGCGCGGCAATGCCGATGCGCCCGCCTTCGAGATTCGACAGCGCGATACGCAAGCCTTCGCCCGGTTCGCCGAGCAGATTGGCTTCCGGCACGGCGCAGTCGTCCAGCGAAATCGGACAGGTGTCTGAAGCGCGAATGCCGAGCTTGTGCTCCGGCTTGCCGACGTTGAAGCCCGGCGTATCGGTGGGCACGATGAAGGCCGACAGGCCGCGCTTGCCACGGTCGGGATCGGTGACAGCGAAGACGATCGCGAGGTCGGCGCGGGAGCCGTTGGTCACGAACTGCTTGCTGCCGTTGAGAATCCACTTGCCGTCGCGCAGCACGGCGCGGGTGCGCAGGTTGTTCGCCTCGGAGCCGGCCTGCGGCTCGGTCAGACAGAACGCGCCGATGCGGCGGCCAGTCGCCAGGTCCTGCAGATAGCGGTCTTTTTGCGCTGCCGTGCCGAAGTTGAGAACCGGCCCGCAGCCGACCGAGTTATGCACGCTCATCAGCGTGGCGCAGGCGGCGCAGCCGGCGGCGATCTCTTCGAGTGCGAGCGCATAGGCCACGTAGTCCGTGTAGGAGCCACCCCACTCCGCCGGCACGATCATGCCGAGAAAACCGAGCTCGCCCATCTGCTTGACGACCTCGGCGGGCAGTTGCGCGTCGCGATCCCATTGGCCCGCGTGCGGCGCGAGCTGTTCGGTGGCGAAGTCGCGAGCCGCGTCGCGGATCATCCGTTGTTCGTCGGTGTAGAAGCTGTCCATGGCGCTCGGTCCTGTGCTGTACGTCAGATGGCGGCTCGTGTCGCGCCTTGTGGCGGCGTCGCCCGAGGCAGGCCGAGCGCGATCGGTTGAGGCCCAGTGTAGGCAAGCCGCCGCACGGGTTCGATGCTCAGCCCGATCATTCTGACTGAGCGCATTTGCCATACTAGTACGATATGATTCCACAAATACCCACGATTTCAGGCACTTGGCGAATCTCCACAAGGAAAACGTTGAGCGCTTTTGCCAGATTCTCCGTCAAACCGGACCCGCATGAAAAACGATAAAGGCACGATTTCCGTCAGCATGGTCGAAGAAGCGCTCGCGCTGGCGCGCTCGCGCGGCCTCGACGCGCTGCCGCTTGCCGAAGCCGCCGGCATCGCGGCGCCGATGCTGGCGTCGCCGAAAAGCCGCGTGTCGTCGGCGCAATACGGCGCGCTGTGGGCCGCCATTGCCCGAGCGCTGGACGACGAGTTCTTCGGCCAGGATTCGCATCGCATGAAAAGCGGCAGCTTCATCGCCATGACGCAGACGGCGCTGACCGCGCGCAACGGCGCGCAGGCGCTGGCGCGCGCGGTGGGTTTCATGCGTCTCGTGCTGGACGACCTCGGCGCGGAGATCGAAACGGACGCGCAGCGCGTGCGCCTGCGCTTCGTGGAAAACGCCGGCGCGCCGCCGCCGGCCATGTTCGCCTATGCGACCTACTTCATCGTCGTGTACGGGCTGTTGTGCTGGCTGGTCGGGCGGCGCATTCCGTTGCTCGAGGCGCGCTTTCGCTGCGCCGAACCGTCCGCTGCGCACGAGTACCGGCTGATGTTCTGCGATCACATGAGCTTCGAGCAGGCCGAGTCGTACGTCGACCTCGCGCCGGTGTTTCTCGACCTGCCCGTGATCCAGACGACGAAGTCCGTCAAACCCTTCCTGCGCGACGCGCCCGGCAGCTTCATCGTCAAGTACCGCAATCCCGGCTCGCTCGCGGCGCGCGTGCGCAAGATGCTGCGCGCGATGCCGATGGCCGGCTGGCCCGCCGCCGATCAGATCGCCGAACGCCTGCACATGGCCGAGGCCACCATGCGGCGGCGCTTGAAACAGGAAGGCTATACGTACCAGTCGATCAAGGACGACCTGCGACGCGACATCGCGATCGGCGAACTGCAGGACACCGACCGTACCGTCGCCGACATCGCGACTTCCGTGGGATTTGCCGAACCGAGCGCGTTTCATCGTGCGTTTCGCAAGTGGACCGGCATGCGGCCGACCGACTACCGGCCGGCGCGCGCGGACTTCACGCGCAAGGCGGAATCGGACTAAGCTGTAAGGAGCAGGCCAGCCTTCTTTTGGGGTATCGGCCCGCGCCGGCCGATACCTGTCGGCCGCGCGCGGCAGCCGTCAGCGATGAGCACGTATCCACGTCTCCCGTTCCGGCAGTCCGGCTCGCGCACGTCGCTTATCCGTGGCGATATGGCGGGCCGGTTGATGCGCGGCATGACCGTGCTCGGCATGCTTTTGGCGTTCGGGTTCGCATCGTGCGAATCGAATGTGACGCTGCGCGCGGCCGTCGCCCCCAACAGCGTCGTCGTCATTCCGGTGAATGGAGCGATCAGTCCGGCCAGCGCCGACTTCATCGTGCGCAGCCTGCAGCGCGCCGCTGACGATCGCGCGCAACTCGCCGTGCTGCAACTGGATACGCCAGGCGGGCTCGACACGTCGATGCGGCAGATCATCAAGGCGATTCTCGGCTCGCCGGTGCCGGTCGCCACGTTCATCGCCCCGAGCGGCGCGCGCGCGGCGAGCGCCGGCACGTATATCGTCTATGCAAGCCACATCGCGGCGATGGCGCCGGGCACCAATCTCGGCGCGGCGACGCCGATCCAGATGGGCATCGGTGGCGCCGAGCCGCCGGGAGGCGGTGGAACGCCGGGCTTGCCAGGTATTGGTGGCGGCAGCGGCGGTGGCAGCGGTGGCGGGTCTGCAAAACCCGCGGCATCCGCGCCCACCGACTCCCCCAGCGCCCTGCCGCTCGACACCCAATCGACCGAAATGCGCAAGCAGGTCCACGACGCCGCCGCGTATATCCGCGGCCTCGCGCAGATGCGCGGACGCAACGTCGACTGGGCCGAGCGCGCGGTTCGCGAGGCCGTGAGCCTATCGGCGGCGGACGCGCTCGCGCAGCACGTCGTCGACCTGAATGCGCGCGATGTGCCCGACCTGCTGCGCCAGGTCGACGGCCGCACGCTCGTCACGAGCACGGGCAGCGTCAAGCTCAACACGGCCAACGCCCCGATCGTCACGCTCGAAGCCGACTGGCGCAGCCATTTCCTCGCCGTGATCACCGATCCCAACGTCGCGTTGATCCTGCTGATGATCGGCATGTATGGCCTGTTCTTCGAATTCGCCAATCCGGGCTTCGTGCTGCCCGGTGTGGTCGGCGCGATCAGCCTGCTGCTCGGCCTGTTCGCCATGCAAATGATGCCCATCAACTACGTCGGCCTCGGTCTGATCTTTCTTGGCATTGCGTTCCTGATCGGCGAGGCGTTTCTGCCGACCTTCGGCTCGCTCGGCTTCGGCGGCGTGGTCGCATTCGTGATCGGCGCGCTGATGCTGATCGACACCGACGTGCCCGGCTACGGCATCCCTTTACCGATGATCGCCGCCGTCGCCGTGTTCAGCGTGGTGTTCGTGCTGGGCGTATCGCGACTCGCACTGAGTGCGCGGCGCCGTCCGGTGGTGACGGGTTCGGAAGCGCTGATCGGCAGCGTCGGCGTGGTGCTCGACGGCGGCGTGTCGCCGGCGGACCTCACGGCGGACGGTGCGCTGGCCGGTTGGGCACAAGTGCATGGGGAACGCTGGCGGGTGTCCAGCGCGGCCCCGGTCGCGGCGGGTCATGCGGTGCGTGTCACCGCGCGGCGCGGCCTGACGTTGACCGTGGTGCCCACGGAAGCACGACAACAAGGAGAAAGCTCATGATCGGTTTCACATTCGGCTTTACCAGCATTCTGATTCTGCTGGTGGCCGCGCTGATTGCTTCATCGATACGGATTTTTCGGGAGTACGAACGCGGTGTCGTGTTCATGCTCGGGCGCTTCTGGAAGGTCAAGGGGCCGGGCCTCGTCCTGATCATTCCGATCGTGCAGCAGGCCGTGCGCATGGATCTGCGCACCGTCGTGTTCGACGTGCCGCCGCAGGACGTGATCACGCGCGACAACGTCTCGGTGAAGGTCAACGCCGTGGTGTATTTCCGCGTGGTCGATCCGGAGAAAGCGGTGATCCAGGTGGCGCGCTACTTCGAAGCGACCAGCCAGTTGTCGCAGACGACCTTGCGCGCGGTGCTCGGCAAACACGAACTCGACGAATTGCTGGCGGATCGCGAGCAGCTGAACGCCGATATCCAGAAAGTGCTGGACTCGCAGACCGACGCGTGGGGCATCAAGGTGTCGATCGTGGAAATCAAGCATGTGGATATCAACGAAACGATGATCCGCGCGATTGCCCGTCAGGCCGAGGCCGAGCGCGAGCGGCGCGCCAAGGTGATTCACGCGGAAGGCGAATTGCAGGCATCCCAACACCTGCTGGAAGCGGCGCAGACGCTGTCGCGCCAGCCTCAGGCGATGCAGTTGCGTTATCTGCAAACGCTCACGACGATTGCCGCCGACAAGAATTCGACGATTGTTTTTCCGTTGCCGATCGACCTTTTGAGCGCCGTGTTGGACCGTTTCAGCAAGCCGTCGGCACCATGAGTCACAGAATCATTCTGCCCGGTTTGATTCACTGGGCGAAATGGTGCATTGCCTTCAATCGCCTCACTCGAAATGCATACCAAAACTAAAATGTCGGGGTCGTTTTTAACCGCTCCATGGGAGCTCGTCATGAAAATCGTTTCTCGAGTTGGACTCGGCGCGCTGTTGGCCGCCGTGAGCATGAGCACCGCGTTTGCGCAGACTTCGGCGCGGCCCTACGACCCGTCGGCGCCGCTAACGCGCGCGCAGGTGAAGGCCGATCTGGCCGAATGGCGTGCCGCGGGCTACGATCCGCTCGACTGGATCGACTATCCGTGCAATGCGCAACGCGCGGGCCGCATCGTCGCGGCACGGCGTGCGCAGGAATCGGGTGGGACGATGACGCAGTAAGCGCCAGCCGCCGCGCGGCATGCGGGGCTGCCTGCGACTGCAACGGTCGTGGGCGCGGTTGGCCCCACATGCCTTTCCGCTTCCCCGCTTTCCCCAACATCGTAAATTCGCTTGCCGCGCCGCCCCGCGCGCTGGCAAGGTATCATCTCGCCCCTTCGACAACCCGCAGCCGGAATCCGAACCATGTCAATCTGGGTTGACGCCGACGCCTGCCCCGTCGTGATCAAAGACATGCTGTACCGTGCCGCGCGCCGCACCAACACGACGCTGACGCTGGTCGCCAATTCGTTTCTGCGCGTGCCGCCCTCGCCGCTGATCCGCGCGATCCAGGTGCCGGCCGGCTTCGACGCCGCCGACGACCTCATCGCCGAACGTGTCGCCGCGGGCGATCTCGTGATTACCGCCGACATCCCGCTCGCCGCCGCCGTGCTGGCCAAAAACGCGCACGCGCTCGATCCGCGCGGCAACTGGTACACGCCCGGCACAATCGAAGAACGGCTGCGCATGCGTTCGATGCTCGACCAGTTGCGCAGCAGCGGTGTCGATACCGGCGGCCCCTCGGCCTTCAGCCAGCGCGACAGCAAGACCTTCGCGGGCGAACTGGACCGCTGGCTGGCGCGCCAACGGCCGCAGCCTGATGCGCCGGCGCCACAATCTCCCGACGAGCCGCCCGCCGTATGAGCCTTTACACCGCCGCTCAGCCACACAATGCGGCACGCGGCCGCCAATCCTGACTACAATCCGGCCGTAGCCACAGCGCCCGTCATCCCGGCGACGCGGCGCCTTCACCGTCCCAACCACAAGAAACGCTTTCTGAACGACGAGAGACCCGCCTCATGGACTCCATAAAACTCTACTTCGGCTTCGAAGCCGCCGGCACCAACCTGCGCACTGAAGTGCTCGCCGGTGTGACCACCTTCCTGACGATGGCCTACATCATCTTCGTCAATCCGGCGATTCTCGGCGATGCCGGCATGCCGAAGGACTCCGTGTTCGTCGCGACCTGCATCGTGGCCGCGCTCGCCTCGCTGATCATGGGGCTCTACGCGAACTATCCGATCGCGCTCGCGCCGGGCATGGGGCTCAACGCGTACTTCGCGTACACCGTCGTCAAGGGTATGGGCTTCACCTGGCAGGCCGCGCTCGGCGCGGTGTTCATCTCCGGCTGCCTGTTCATGGTCGTCACGCTGTTTCGCGTGCGTGAGGTGATCGTCAACGGCATTCCGCACTCGATACGCATTGCCATCACCGGCGGTATCGGCCTCTTTCTCGCGATCATTTCGCTGAAGTCGGCCGGCGTGGTGGTCGGCAGCCCGGCCACGCTCGTGACGCTCGGCAATCTGCACAACCCGCACGTGATTCTCGCGGTGATCGGCTTCTTCGCGATCGTGACGCTGGACCATCTGCGGGTGCGCGGCGCGATCCTGATCGGGATTGTCGGCGTGACGGTGCTGAGCTTTTTCTTCGGCGGCAATCAGTTTCACGGCATCGTCTCCGCGCCGCCGTCCATTTCGCCGACGCTGTTCCAGCTCGACATTCGCGGCGCGCTGTCGAGCGGCGTGCTGAACGTGATTCTGGTGTTCTTCCTCGTCGAACTGTTCGACGCCACCGGCACGCTGATGGGCGTGGCCAATCGCGCCGGGCTGCTGGTGGAAGGCAAGATGCACCGCCTGAACCGCGCGCTGCTCGCCGATAGCACGGCCATTCTGGCCGGCTCGATGCTGGGCACGTCGTCGACCACCGCGTATATCGAAAGCGCGTCGGGCGTGCAAGCCGGCGGACGCACGGGTGTGACGGCCATCACCGTGGCCCTGCTGTTCCTCGCGGCGCTCTTTTTCGCACCGCTGGCGGGCGTGGTGCCCGGCTATGCGACGGCTCCGGCGCTGCTCTACGTGTCTTGCCTGATGCTGCGCGAAATTGTCGACCTGCCGTGGGACGACGCCACGGAAGTCGTGCCGGCCGCGCTCACCGCGCTGCTGATGCCGTTCACGTATTCGATCGCCAATGGCGTCGCGTTCGGCTTCATTTCGTATGCGGGCCTGAAGCTGTTGACCGGCCAGGCGCGCAAGGTGAAGCTGGTGGTGTGGATCATCGCGGCGATTTTCCTGTTCCGCTATTTCTATCTCGGCAGCGAATAGGCGCACGGGGCGCTCGTGGGCCGAACCCGGGTCTGGATCAACGACGGTTTTATAGGCGGTGCCCATTCCGGTCGGGCACCGTTTATCATCCGACGATTCATAAAAACGATTGACCTGGACACGGGAGTCCCCTACATGTCTTACAGCCGCACCTCGGACCGCTATACGGCGCCCGCCATTTTCTTTCACTGGGCGATGTTTCTGCTGATCGCGCTGGCTTATCTGGCGATCGAGATTCGCGGGCCCAAGGGCAGCGACAGCCGCGCGTTCTGGAGCAGCGTGCATTTCTGGTGCGGCACACTGGTGTTGGGGCTGGCCTCTCTGCGTCTGCTATGGCGACTATGGGCCGGCGCGCCCGCCGAAGTGGACAGCAACCGGCTGCTCGCCTTTCTGGCGCGGGCCGCGCATCTCGCGTTGTACATTTTCATCTTCGTCCAACCGTTGCTCGGCATCCTGATGATCAACACCAGCGGACATCCAGTCACGCTGGCGTGGGTCAACATCAACTACACGCTGGTCGGCGCGGATCCTGTCGCGCGTCCCTTGCTTAAGACGGCGCACGAGTGGCTCGGTAACGCGTTTTACTGGGTGATCGGTTTGCACGCGCTGGCCGCGATCGCGCATCACGTGGTGTTCAAGGATCGGACGCTGCGGCGGATGATCTGAGCGCGTTCGCGCTCAAGTTTGGACGCCGGCGGCACGGCTGGCCGCGGACGGTTTGAAGGTTTCGATGCCGCGCGTGGGTTTCCCTGGCTTCTGCTTCTTGCGCGGCTTTCCTGCTGCGGCGTTGACCGACCGAAGGTCGGAAACGCCCTCCGTCAATTACGCCAGTTGGCTTCGTAGAAGCGCACATAGCCGCTTCTCAGCACGAGACATTGCGCTCTCGTTTCCGATATCAGGCGCCGCGTAGCGGCTTCGATCCGTGCGCGATGCGTGTCGAATGCGCCGACCATGTCCTCCAGACGCGGCGATGCGGCGCCGTAGTGGTCTTCCAGTGCCTCCGCCGTGATCATGCATTCCACCCTCTGCCCATCGACCATCGCCGGGAACGCCAAGGTGAGTTCGCGACCTGAATATTCAGGAGTTTCATTCGGGAATAGGATCTGCATGGGTGTTCACCTGGAAGGTAGGTGCTGCGCATGGTGTAGCCTGGTAGTGCGCACGCCGGTTGCGTCTGATCGTGTCGCTAGCGTCAACCTCCTTGTCCAATGCTGACGACGCGGGCTCGTCACCTGACTGCGGCAGCGGAATAGTTCGCGGCCCGCGGAGGTGATTTGATTCACTTTAGACGAGTTCGGCCACGGCGCAAGTTTTCCTTTCCGTTTGCCTGATTTTGGTGCCGTGCGCGTTTTTTTGAGGCGTCCCGCGCCGCCCGCCTCCGTTTTTTCCCTGCCGTGCGCGGCGCGTTTCGTCCTGTAATATCGGTGTTCGGCCGTGTGCGTGTATGTTGCGCTGCGGCATCGAGCGGAGGGCAACGTACCCGCCGTGTCCGTTTCCCCGGAGACATGCCTTGACCCAACGTTCCGCCACGCCGCCCGCTATCAGTCGGCCCGATGTCATCGCGCAAGCTCACGCCCGCTCGCTCGAAATCGGCTTGCGCGCGTCGGAGACGCCGGACTTTCATCCGCTGCCCCGGCCTGCGCTGCGTGAACTCGTCGATCGCAATCAATCGCTGTTTACGCATGCGCTTCCGGTCATGGAGACGCTGCATGCGCAGATCGTCGATACGCAGAGCATGGTGCTGCTCACCGACAATCACGGCGTGATCCTGCACAGTCTCGGCGACAGCGACTTCGTCGAAAAAGCCAATCGCGTCGCGCTATGTCCGGGGGTGTCGTGGGCCGAAGCGGATCGCGGCACCAACGCGATCGGCACCGCGCTCGTCGATGGACAGCCGACCGTCGTGCACGCGGGAGAGCACTTCCTGCACGCCAACCGGATCCTTACCTGTTCATGCGCGCCGATTGCCGATCCGTTCGGGCGCACCATCGGCGCGCTCGACGTGAGCGGCGACACGCGCGGCTTTCATAAGCACACGCTCGCGCTCGTGAGGATGTCGGCGCAGATGATCGAAAATCATCTGTTCTCCAATCAATTCGTCGACGCGATCCGCGTTCACTTTCACGCGCGCGCGGAATTCATCGGCACGCTGTTCGAAGGGCTCGCGGCGTTCGCGCCGGACGGCACGTTTCTGTCGGCCAACCGCAGTGCGCTGTTTCAATTCGGGCAACCGCTCGCGGAGTTGCAACGCCAACCGTTCGATGCGTTGTTCGGCGTGGCCTTCTCGAGGCTGTTGCAGCAGATCGCGCGCGCGCCCGGCGAGAGCATTCTGTTGACGCTGCCGAGCGGTGTGCGCGTGGTGGCGCGCGGCGAATATGCGCCGCCACGTTATGTCGCGCCATCGGAGAGCCTCGCCGGCACAGCACGTGGGCCGTTGTCCGGCGACGCGCGTCATGCGCCGCGCTGGGCCGATCCCGCACCGCTTGCCACGCTTGAAACGCTCGACACCGGCGACGCGCAAGTCGCCGCGATCCTGCGGCGCGTCGCCAAGCTGCGCGGCCGCGATATTCCGATTCTGGTGCTCGGCAAGACCGGCACCGGCAAGGAGTGGCTCGCGCGCGCCATCCATCACGATTCGCCGCGCCGGGCCGCGCCCTTCATCGCGCTGAATTGCGCGTCGTTGCCGGATACGCTGATCGAGGCCGAGTTGTTCGGCTACGAAGACGGCGCGTTCACCGGCGCGAAGAAGCGCGGCAACGTCGGCAAGATCGTGCAGGCCGACGGCGGCACGCTGTTCCTCGACGAAATCGGCGACATGCCGCTCGCCCAGCAAGTGCGCCTGATGCGCGTGCTGCAGGAGCGCAACGTCGTTCCGCTCGGGGGGACACGGGCGATTCCGGTGGATCTGCGCATCGTCTGCGCGACTCACCGCAACCTCCGCGCAATGATCGAAGCCGGCACGTTCCGCGAAGATCTGTACTACCGGATCAATGGACTCGTCGTGACTTTGCCGGCGCTGCGCGAGCGCACCGATCTTCGCGCGCTCGTCACGCGCATGCTCGAGTTGCAGCCCGATGGCGAACGCTTGCCGCGTCGCGTGTCCGCCGACGTGCACGAACGATTCGCGCAATGCCGCTGGCCGGGCAATCTGCGGCAACTGGCCAACGTGTTGCGCACGGCGAGCATCATGGCCGAAGGCGCGGAACAGATCGAACTCGATGATTTGCCCGAGGACTTCTTGCAGGATTGCGTCGACACCGCGGCCGAGCCATGCGTGCAGTCGCCGGCGGCGCTTGCAGGCTCAGAGTTCTGCGATGAGGTTCGCGCCGCGTCGCAAACGCAAGGGCAGCCGGCGACCAGCAAGATGGAGGCATGGCAGGCCACGCTGATTGCGCAAACGCTCGAACGGCTCGACGGTAATGTGTCGGCGGCGGCACGTGAGTTGGGATTGGCGCGCAATACGGTGTACCGGTATTTGCGGCGCGGTGGCACGACTCATTGAAGACGCAACTGAAGCGGCAACGTGTAAAGTGTGGCGCAATCCGTCACAGACTCACACGATGTCCGACTCTCCCCGCCCGCCTCTCGTTCGCGTCGAGCCGCTCGGCTACAGCTTCGAAGCGCCCGATTCGCTGACGATTCTCGAAGCCGCCGGCTTTGCGAATCTGCGTTTGCCGCGCTCGTGCCGTAATGGGACGTGCCGCACGTGCATCTGCCGTTTGGTCAGCGGCACGGTCTCTTACACGATTGAATGGCCCGGACTGAGCCGGGAAGAGAAGGCGGAAGGTTTTATCCTGCCTTGTGTCGCGGTCGCCGAATCCGACCTCGTGATCGACGTTCCGGACGCTACCCCAACGTAATTCGACGACGCTGCCATTACCTCATGGAGCGCGGGCGGGCGGCGTACCCGCCGTCTCGATCCGCGCCACGCCCCGTGGAATCAGCGCGTGGCGTTGTCGGACAAACGAGGCTGACCGTCCAGCGCTTGCG
Source organism: Paraburkholderia aromaticivorans (assembly GCF_012689525.1). Classification (NCBI taxonomy): domain Bacteria; kingdom Pseudomonadati; phylum Pseudomonadota; class Betaproteobacteria; order Burkholderiales; family Burkholderiaceae; genus Paraburkholderia; species Paraburkholderia aromaticivorans. The sequence goes on along the minus strand of NZ_CP051515.1, from coordinate 1,320,984 downwards.
GTTTCTTTTTCGACGAGAAGCGTTTGATCATCGGGAGTTCGATCTTTCGATAGCTGAAGTCCGAGGCCACAAAAGAGATGAACACCACGGCGAACGCACAGGGCAAGAACGTCCACGTGGACGACAGGTTTCCGAATCCCGGTATGGCGGCTGTCAGCTTTCGCAGGCAAAAGATGACGGAGAAATGGCACAGGTAAATGGAATAGGAACGCTCGCCAATCCATTCGAGCACGCGCGACACAAGCGTGGGATAGGTCAGCCCCACACTCAGCGTCGAGAACAAAGCGATGGCCGCGCCAACGCTCACCGTCGGAATCACGTACGGCTCTTTCAGATAATTGGGCGCGCAAAACGTCATGAGCAGCCCGAGAAACAGCGCTGAGCGTCTGAACCAGGTACTTTGAACCGTGCGACCAACAAGCAATCCTGGATGCGCCCGCACGACGACAAAGATGAGGGCGCCGAGAAAGAATGCCTGAGGACGTAAAGACCACGCATAGCTGAAACTCGGCGCGGGAAAGCTTGAGGCGATCAGGGCAATCACGGCGAATATTGCCATCGCCGTCCTCAACCGGAAAAAGGCGACGAGCAAGGCGAGCAGTACGTACAACTGCCACTCGAGCGCAAGCGACCAGAAGTGACTGTTGTAATCCGCTTGAACGCAGCGAGTCACGCCGTGCTGTGCGCAATAGGTCCAATAGAGGTTGGCAACGCCGAAAACGCCTGCAAGCGCGCCCTTCGTCGCGTCCCATGCGCCCTGGACCGCGGACGTCCCCACCAGCGCGCCCACGGCGATCGAAACGACGGCCCAGAACACCAGCGCCGGGAGCAATCTGGCGCAGCGTCTGCGCCAGAAGTTTGCGAAGGCGAACGCCCTCGGTTCACGTGCCAGATGCTCGATCAACGTCTTGCATACGAGAAACCCGGAGATCGCGAAGAACAGATCCACACCTGTCCACGGCGTCACGAAGTCGAACAACTTGTGATACAGCGGCGGCGCCGGCAGGCGATTCCGATAGTGCTGCAACATCACAAAGATAATCGCGACCGCACGAAGACACTGTATGTCCGCGTTTTTCCTGGCTCGATTGCTGGCTACGGTATCCATACGGATTTCACGTTGCGGCCGGATGTTCGTGATCGTCACCCTTTAACGCCCGTTACCCATCGCCTGGGCGATTTTCCTGTCGGTGTTGTACTGGCTCAGTGCATACACCGACCAGATCGCGGCCGGAATCCAGCCGATCAGCGTGATCTGCAGGATCAGGCAGATGATGCCCGCGAACGGGCGGCCGATCGTGAAGAACTGGAACCACGGCAGAATGATGGCAAGCAGTAGACGCATGCAGATTTCCTGTTGTTGATAGTGACTAGTTGATCGGTGCGAAGCGCGGCACCTTGGCGCCGTCGACTTCGACCATTTCGAAAAATACCGAAACCGGACGCGTCCAGATCGTACCATTGCTCGCTGTGTAGACGATCATCGTGACCGTCGGATCCGACTCGAGCGTGGCCTCGCAAACCAGTTCGTAAATCCCGCCTTTGTAGTGCCGGTAACGCACCATTCTTTTCTCCCTGAATCGACCCATCTCGACGTTAAGCACGGCAACGGCCGAACCGTCAGCCGCTCTCTTTCATCTGCTTCAGAATCTTGTAGACAGTGGCGCGTCCCATCGTCAGCACGGCGGCCACGTAGTTCGCGGAACTGCGGCCGCGAAACGCGCCTTGTGCGTGCAGCGCCTCGACGATTTCCCGCTTGTGCTCACGCGTGAGCGCATTGATGCCGATCTGCCGCTCGCGCAGCCACGTGTGCAGGTACGTGTTGATGCGGTCCTGCCAGTCGTCGCGGAACAGTTCCTCCGCGGGCGCGTCCGTCAGATTGCCCCCTTTGATGAACAGATCGAGCGTGGAACGCACATCTTCGAACACCGCGATATTGAAGTTGATGCACAGCATGCCGGCCGGCTTGCCGTCGTCGTCGAACAGGATGTTGCTCACGCAACGCATGCGCCGGCCGTCCCAGTTGAGCTTTTCGTACGGTCCGATCGTCTGGCCGCGCGCCGCGTAGTGGACTTCGTCCAGCACCGACGGCCCGCCGACTTCGAGCTTCGACAGGTTGTTCACGAGGTAGGCGATGGTCTGATCGCGCAGGTCGTGAATCACCACTTCGGCACACGGGTAGAAAAGCGCCGCGATGCCGTCGGCGATGGGAGCGTAGCGCTCGAGCAGCAGGTCTTTCACGGGAGGCACGTTTGGGTTGCGCATGGGGCAGTCGCAGTGTTCGAAGGATGCGGCAACTCGCCATTGTAGCCACCCGGCCCGACCACGGCGACCATGGCGCCGGCCACGCCTTCAAAAAACGAACGCTGATGCTCTTCGTCACGAGGCGATTTTTGTCCGCTTGGCGAGCGATTTTTTTTCGTGCGATAAAAGACCCATCTATTTCACGGAGCAACAGATGGCCACGCTTGAAGCGTTTCGCGCCGTGCTCGATGACGAAGGCACGCCGGAAATCATCCGCAATCACATCATCGATTCGCTGCAATACACGCTGCGCAATCATGGACAGATCTTCACGTCGAAGGAAGTCGAATGGCTGGCCGGCTGGGATGACGCCCGCATTCCGCTGGCGGCGTCGCGCGAGTTGCAGAAGCGTGTCGCCGAAACTTCCCGCTGAAGCACGAGTCTGTTGATCGTCCAGCGCCCGCGCCGGCACGGCGCAACCCTCACCCGGCGTGCCGCTCATACCCCGGCACGCCGGCCGCGACCGCTGTGTCGCCCTCAAAGCCCCGGCCGCCGGGCGGTTTGCCCCTGCGTGGAACTTTTTGCTATCCAATTAGCCCCATTTAGTGCATCATATTGGAATAGCTGTGCCCCGCATTCGCATTACCAGGCAACAACCGGCTTTACCAGGCAACATCAGGCAACTCCGGACAGTCTCGAACCGGCGTCTGCGCACCACCCCCGACTGTTCGACCGCCGCCTGCCGGCGATCCCGTCACTCCGGCAATGCGTCGCATGCATTCGCCGTCGCGAGTTGTGCAGCTGAGTGTTCAGCATTTACGCGCCCGGTGTCCGCGCGACATCAGCGTGTTTCTTCTCCATCGAATCCGCGATTTTGCGCGGCCGCGCTCAAGCCCTTGCCACTGGGCCTGTGCCAATCTTTTTCCATGGCGGCGCGCCCCAAGATGCTGCGCTGCCCGGCCTGTCGTGCCGCGCGTAACACGCGTGACATGCCGGCCACGTAATACAGGACACGTGCTTCATGAATTCAGTTGTCAAGACGTACAAGGGTTATGAAATTCACCCGCTCGTCTATCCGCGCCGCCCGGCGGACGGTCTGACGAGCCGCAATCCGGACGCCGGTTACGACGCGTCGGTGCGCATCTGCCGAGTGGGCGCCAATCCGGCCGCCGACGGGCGTGTGTTCCGTCTGCAGTACCTGTTTCCGTTCGACGGCACGGGCAAGGCGCGCATTGCGTGCATGGCCCACGCCGAACAATTGATCGACGGCCGTGTAGACGGCCAGTCCGTCGCCGATCTTTGAGCGGTACTATCAGCACATAGGCTGAAACCGCAGTACGGCGGGCTCGAAAAGCCCGCTTTTGCCCCCATCTGATGTTGTGCTGCCCGGCGTGGGCGACCAACACCCCTTATCCCATCGACCAGGAGTTATGCATGGCGAAAGAAGAACTGCTTGAACTTGACGGTATCGTCGACGAAGTACTTCCGGACAGCCGTTACCGCGTGACGCTCGACAACGGCGTCGTGGTTGGCGCTTACGCGTCCGGACGCATGCGCAAGAACCACATCCGTATTCTCGCGGGCGACCGCGTGACGCTGGAACTGTCGGTCTACGACCTGACCAAAGGCCGGATCAATTTCCGTCACAAAGACGAGCGCGCCACCGGTGGCGGCGGTGCTCGCAACACGCAATTCCGTCGCCGTTAAGGCTGGCGGCACGCTGACCGCGCCCCGCGCGGTCCTGGCGTGATCCATTGCGATTGAGTTGTACGCGAAGCCATTCGCGCGCCTTCTCCGGCTTGACTCGTTGACTCGAGCCTGAGCGGCGCGCTGCGGCATCGCTTTGTCGCAGCCTGGTTTTCTCTAGCGCCTGGCGCTTTCTGTTGCCAGCGGGCGTTTCACCACCGCCCTCGCTTCCCCTATACGCGCGCTTAAAGCCCGAACACCGCCCCGAGATCTTCTCCGGCGGCGCTTTTGCGCACCTGCTCGACTACCCGCTCCTCCAGTTCCGCCAGATGTTCGCGCATAGCCGACAGAGCAACGTCGAGGTCGCCCGCGTCGAGTGCGTCGATGATTTGCGTGTGTTCGTCCGCGGAGCAGGTCGAGCCCTTTGAGGGGTCGAACAGCGCTTTATACAGCTCGGTTTTGGCGACCAGTTGCCCGACCAGCCCGAGCAATTCCGTGCCGCCCGCCAGTTCTGTCAGCAGCACATGAAACTGGCCGGCAAGGCGCACGGACTCTTCGACGGCGCCCGCGCTCAACGCCTTCTCCTCGCTGCGCACGTGCGCCCGCAAGCGCCGCTTGTGCGGCGCGCTCAACGCCCCGCACAAAGCCGCGACGATGCCCGCCTCGACGATCTGCCGCGCGCGATACACCTGGCGAATGCCCTCTTCCGACGGGGACGGCACGAACGCCCCGCGATTCGCCTCCAGCACGAGCTTGCCCTCGAAGCCCAGCCGCGCCAGCACCTTGCGCAGCGCGCCGCGCGTGCAGCCGAACGCAGCGGCGAGATCGCGTTCGACGAGTTGCGCGCCCGGCCGCAGGCGTCCTTGCAACAACGCCGCGGTAATAGACGCATAAATGCGCTCTTCGACGCTGATCGGATCGTCGCCGCGTGCGGCTTGAAGAGGCGTTTCGGTGTCGGCAGGCGACGAACGGCGGGGACGTGGAGCCATGAATTCAGTAGTCGGGAACGGAGCGATATCGGCAGGCATTCTAGCGGCATCGGCTCCGGTCGTCAGTCGCGCTCTTATTGCCCCGTGTTGAGCACAACCCTGAATCGTGCAGCGCCGCTCATCATCCGGTCGTAGGCGTCGGCGGCTTTAGTTAGCGGGAATTCTTCGATCATCGGCTTGATGCCCGATAGCGCGCTGAAGGCGAGCGTGTCCTGAGAATCCGCTGACGTGCCCGACGGCCACCCTTGCACCGAATTTCGCCCCATGATGAACTGCGCGATCGGCACCTCGACAGGCTCGTCGGAGAGTCCGACCATGATCAGCTTGCCGTTCAATCCCAAGCCGCCCACTACGGCGCTCATCGCCTTGCCGCTGGTGACGGTTGCAAGAATGACGCGAGCGCCACCCAGCGCCTGCAACGCTTCCGCGACGTTCGCCGCCGTGCTGTCGATGTAGTGATGAGCGCCAAGTTCTTTCGCCAGACTTGCCTTGTCCTGCCCGCGCGCGATGGCTACCGTGACAAATCCCATCTTTCGCGCGAACTGCACACCGAGATGACCGAGTCCGCCAATGCCCAGCACGGCGACTACATCGCCGGCGCGCGCGCCGCTGTTGCGCAGCGCGTTGAATGTCGTGATGCCTGCGCACAAAAGAGGTGCGGCATCGACATCGGAAAGATCATCCGGAATGCGCGCCAGCGCTTCGACCGGGGCCACCATGAACTCGGCATAGCCGCCGTCGTAGCTGATGCCAGGTACGAGTGCGCGCTGACACAGAACGAAATCGCCTCGACGGCAATGCTCGCACCGACCGCAATGTCCGCCGTGCCAGCCGACGCCGACGCGCTGCCCCGCCTGCCATCCTTCAACGCCTGCGCCGACTGTATCGATGACGCCTGCAATCTCATGCCCGGGCACCCTCGGATATTCCAGGCCCGGCCACTGCCCTTCTTTTGTCAATACGTCACTGTGGCAGATACCGCACGCCTGGATCTTGATGAGCACCTGTCCAGCACCCGGCTCCGGCACGTCCCGTTCGACGAGTTCCAGGGGTCCGCCAGCCTTTGCGACCTGCACTGCCTTCATCGTCCGCATCGCTTTCCTCCCTATGCAAGAGACGAACGCGAGTTGACCGAGCCCGGTTCGCAGATTTGCCACCGACGTCACCCTCCGATCAAGCGCTCAGCTTACGCCATATTGTCGGCGCCGCGCCCCGGCCTCGCCTGTCTGGCAATGGGTGATGACTCTGTTTCGAACGGGCACCAAAGGGGCGGAGATCGTTGAAGCGATGAGCTTAGCCCCCGGCTCTCTTCGCGCTGTGGCCAACCTTTTTTAGCGCCTCGATGACTCGCTCGCAATGGTCGCCCTGCACTTCAATCACGCCATCCTTGACCGTTCCGCCAGAACCGCAGGCCGTGCGTAACTGCTTGCCTAGCACCGCCAAGGCAAGGGGATCGAGCGCCAGCCCCTTAACGAGCGTCACGCTCTTCCCGCCGCGGCCCTTGGTCTCGCGAGTCACTCGCACCACGCCGTCGCCGACCGCTCGTGTTTTGGCGACCGTCTTGCAGACACATTGCGCGAGCACCTGGCCGCATTCGGGACACATACGGCCGCCATCGGTGGAATAGACAAGGCCACCTTTTGAACTACTCTTCATGATTGGCTTACTCAAAGACACTTAAGTCGGGAATCACGACGAGTTTAGCAGGGGCGCCTGTATGACGGGATACGTCACCTTCACGGATGAGCGTCGACTTACTGGGCCACGGGCATCGCGAATTCCGCACCTTTGGCGATGCCGTCCGGCCAGCGCTGCATGACGCTCTTGTAGTGCGTGTAAAAGCGCACGGCTTCCTGACCGTACGCGTGATGATCGCCGAACAGCGATCGCTTCCAGCCCCCGAACGAATGCCACGCCGGCGGCACCGGACTCGGCACGTTGATGCCCACCATGCCGATGTGAATCTGCCGGGAGAATGCGCGCGCCGCGCCGCCGTCGGATGTAAAGAGCGATACGCAGTTCCCCAGTTCGTGCACATTGACGAGTGCTATCGCACTCGCGAGATCCGGCACGCGAACAACCGACAGGACCGGCCCGAAAATCTCTTCCCGATAGATGCTCATATCGGGCTTCACGTCGTCAAAGAGCGAGCCGCCGAGAAAGAAGCCCTCTTCGTGGCCGGGCACGCTATGGCCGCGACCATCGACGACGAGCCTGGCGCCTGCCGCGACGCCCGCGTCGATATAGCCCAACACCTTGGCGCGATGCGCGGCGCTGATAAGCGGCCCCATGTCCAGATCGGGCTCCATGCCGCCGCCGATCCTGAGCGAGCGCACGCGCGGCGCGAGACGCTCGACCAACTCATCGCCAATACGCCCTACCGCCACCGCGACCGAGGTCGCCATGCAGCGCTCACCGGCCGACCCATACGACGACGAGATCAACGCATCGACCGCTTGATTGAGATCGGCGTCGGGCATGACGACCAGATGGTTTTTCGCACTGCCCAATGCCTGCACGCGCTTGCCGCGCTTTGCGCTTTCGCTGTAGATGTATTCCGCGACCGGCGTCGAGCCGACGACAGACATCGCGGCCACATCGGGATGCTCGATCAGCGCATCGACGACGGCCTTGCCGCCATGCACGACGTTGAAGACGCCTTTGGGAAAGCCCGCCTCGATGAACAGCTCGGCAAGCCGGATCGATGCCGACGGCGTGCGCTCCGAGGGCTTGAGCACGAACGTGTTGCCGCACGCGGCTGCCATCACGAACATCCAGCACGGCACCACCATCGGGAAATTGAACGGCGTGACTCCCGCCGCCACGCCGAGCGGTTGACGTAGATTCCAGTTGTCGATGCCGCCGCCGATCTGATCGGTGAAATCGGTCTTGAGCAGGGTCGGAATGCCACACGCGAATTCGACGATTTCGATACCGCGCACTACCTCACCCTTCGCGTCGGAAAACAGCTTGCCGTGGTCGCGCGTAATGAGCTCGGCGAGTTCGTCCGAATGCGCCTCGAGCAGTTCCTTGAACTTGAACATCAAACGGGCGCGCTTCAACGGCGCGGTTTCGCTCCAGGCCGGGAACGCGGCCTTCGCAGCGGCGACGGCGGCGTCGACTTCAGCTGAGTTTGCGACCGGCACGCGGGCCGCCACCCGGCCTTGTGCCGGATCGAATACGTCGCCGAACCGGCCGCTCGCGCCAGCGGCGCGTCGGCCGTCGATGAAATGACTCAGCTCGCGCACAGCGCCCTGATTTGCTTCGCTCATGTCTGCTCCTATGGCGGGATGCGGGCGCTGTTCGCGCCACGCCTCCTCATGTCTTCGAACATGGGTTGTTCGGCTGCAATGCCGATCGCGCCGACTGCTCCAATAGACGCCAATGTAGGCGCATTGATTCCGATTTCGAACACCCGCATCCGACAAACAGTCTTGCGTAGCAGGAACAAATCGACATTCGGCCGCAACGCTTGACCCGCCGCCATGAAGCGCACGCGCCAGGCATGCCTGAGCGCCTGTGACAGCACTGCGTTGAGCGCTCGCCAGCCTGGATCAGGCGGCGTCTTCGAGAAAGTCCGTGATCGCATCACGGCTCGGGGTGAGCCCCTTCAACTGAAGAACGGCACCCGCATTGCCCCGGTGATAAGTGCCATGCAGGCACACATGCAGAATGATCTCGCCTCGCCGCATGCGCGCCGGCTTTCCGCTAGTGAAGACGAAATCGACAGGCTCCTCGAAGTCGCTCTCCGTCAAACTGTCCACGTAATCCGCGTACCAGTCGTCGACTTTTCGCGCACTGCTTGCCAGCGCCTGGAGTTCCGGCATGCTGTCCGATCGCGGCGCCTGAAACGTGTGCGACAGTCCCTGCAGATGATGCTGAAAGATTCTGTCGACCACATGGATATGGTCGAGGATGCGGAGCATGATCGACGATTCCTCACTGCTCAGCCGGTCGAAATTCTGGCTGACAGCATCGTAGAGGCCGCGATCGGCCCATCGTTTGACGGCAATAAGTAATACGAGTGAAAACCCGTACTTACCTACTCGCATTTGGAGCGCGAGAAATGGCGCGAAAACCGCTCACGAAACCCAGAAAACACGCGTCTCAGGGCAGATCGCGCGTGACTGTCGACGCCCTGATCGAAGCAACCGCTCGCATTCTGGTCAGGGACGGATTCGATAAAGCCAGCACCAACCGTATCGCCGGAAGAGCGGGCGTGGGTGTTGGTTCGCTCTACCAATATTTCCCCGGCAAAGAGGCACTCGTTAGTGCAGTCATCGAGCGCCATGGTCAGCAAGTCATGCAGGTCTTCCGTGGCGCGTTAGCAGAGACGGCGGCGCTGCCGATGGAGCAAGCGGTGCGCGCGCTCGCCGACGAGGCCACACGGCTCATCGTGCGGTATTTGCAGTAGCTGTCCGGGTGGAAGGGAGAGCGGCGAGCGCTCACAAAGCGTTTCGCGTTATACCGGGCATCACTAAAATGGTCAACCATTTTTTGTTATTATGGTTGACCAACCAGCTCGCACGGTTTATTTGCGCCGCCCATCGCCCGCCACCAGGACCATTGTGAATTCGCCCTCCAGCGCCAACCCGACCCGCACTTCCGCTCACCACGCCACCACGGCGCTGAAGTGGCAGGACGTCGTCTGGCTCGCGGCGATCGTCGTGATCGGCATCAATCTGCGCCCGCTGCTCACATCGATCAGCCCTTTGATGACGACGATCCGCGACGCAACCGGCCTCAGTTTCTACGGCGCGTCGTTGCTGACCAGCCTGCCGGTCGTCGCGATGGGCATCGGTGCGTTCGGCGCGGGCGCGCTGACCCGCACGATCGGCGAAACACGCGGTGTCGCGCTCGGCTTGCTGGCCATCGCGCTGGCTTGCGCGGCGCGGTGGACGGCATCGAGCGGCGCGGCACTGCTCGCCACGGCGTTGCTCGCGGGCGTGGGCGTCGCGGCCATCCAGGCGCTGCTGCCCGCCGTGATGAAGCAGCGCTTTCATGCGCGCGTGCCGCTGGCGATGGGCGTGTTCTCCGCGTCCATCATGGGCGGCGGCGGGCTGGGCGCGAGTTTGAGTCCGTGGATAAGTCGCGCGGCGCAGTCATGGCATGCGGGGCTCGCGGTGTGGGCGCTTCCGGCGTGCGTCGCGCTGCTCTGCTGGTGGGCATTGAACCGGCATACTTCTGAGGGCGGCGTCGCGGCAAAGGCCGCTCCTGCCAACGCCACCACCCTTTCGCTGTGGCGCACGCGGCGCGCGTGGACGCTCGGCCTCTACTTCGGCATCGTCAACGGCGGCTATACGAGTCTCGTCGCGTGGCTGCCGGCGTTTTATCAGCAGCGCGGCGTGAGCGTCGCGGCAAGCGGTTCGCTGCTGGCAGGCATGACCGTCTTCCAGGCCGCCGCGGCCTTGCTACTGCCGCTCGCCGCGGCGTCGTTCCGCGATCGCCGGCCGTGGCTCACGCTCGGCCTCACGGCGCAACTAGTCGGATTGCTTGGCTTGATCGTCTGGCCCGACGCCGCGCCCTTGCTGTGGGTCGGCGTGGCAGGCGCGGGACTGGGCGGGACTTTTTCGCTGACGCTCGTGACCGCCATGGATCATTCGGCCGACCATCGCGTGGCCGGCAAGCTCGTCGCGTTCACCCAAGGCGTCGGCTTCATCGTGGCGGCTATTGCGCCCGTCGTGGCCGGCCTCGTGCGGGGTTGGAGCGGAAGCTTCGGCGTCGCGTGGATCATGCTGGCCGGCTGCGTCGTCGCCATGATCGTGGTCAGTTCTCTGTTCTCGCCCCGCAGTTACAGCGAGTGGCGCCGATGAAGTGAGCGGCGCCGCCATGCGCCGCTTCGGTGCATCGTCCTGGCGTGCCCCGCGCCGGTGCAGCCGCGGCTATCGGTGCGGCCGCTAAGTCCGTGATTGCTTTCGTTTCGCCGTCGCATGCGCCGGCTGGCATAGCCGTTGCTTTATGGTTAGCTAGCCGTCGATAAAACCCCACTCCATGCTGCGCGTTCTCCTCGTAACCGACACCGATAAGCCCATCGGCGACCTCCGCGACGCCCTCGCCCGCCTCGGCTACGAGATGTTGGCGGGCACCGCCACGCCACAGGCGCTGCATCGCGTGGTGCAGAGCGAGCGGCCGGACGTCATCATCATCGATACGGAATCGCCGTCGCGCGACACGCTCGAACAGCTCGCCGTGATGAACGCCACCGCGCCGCGTCCGGTGCTGATGTTCAGCCACGACGCCAACCAGCAATTGATTCGCGACGCCGTCGGCGCCGGCGTCACGGCCTATCTCGTCGAAGGTCTCGCGACCGAGCGTCTCGCGCCGATCCTCGAAGTCGCGCTCGCGCGTTTTGCGCAGGAATCGCAGTTGCGCGAACGTCTCGCGCAAGTCGAAAACGAACTCGCCGAGCGCAAGCTGATCGATCGCGCCAAACGCATCCTGATGGATCAGCAGAAAATCACCGAACACGCCGCCTACGCCAACCTGCGCAAACGCGCGATGAACCAGGGCGTCAAACTCGCCGAGGTCGCGCGCGCCATCGTCGCGGCGGCTGACTCGCTCAAATGAAGCGCCGTCCATGAACTCTCCTACTTCACTCGCCACCACGTCCGCATCGGGGCAACTCGAGAAGACTCATTTGCGGCTCGGTTTCGTGGCGCTCTCGGACGCCGCGCCGCTCGTCGCCGCCAAGCTGCTCGAATTCGGCCATGCACACGGCCTGACGCTGGAGTTGTCGCGTCAGCCGTCGTGGGCCGCCGTGCGCGACAAACTGCTGTCGGGCGATCTGGATGCGGCCCACGCGCTCTACGGACTCGTCTACGGCGTGCAACTGGGCCTCGGCGGACCGCAAACGGAGATGGCCGTGCTGATGGTGCTCAACCGCAACGGCCAGGCCATCACACTGTCGAACCGTCTCGCCGATGCGCTCGCCGAACACGGCACGCTGCCCAAGGCGCTCGCGACGCTCGGCCGCAAGCCGGTCTTCGCGCAAACCTTCCCGACCGGCACGCACGCGATGTGGCTGTACTACTGGCTCGCGTCGCAAGGCGTGGATCCGTTGCGCGAGATCGAGAGCGTGGCGATTCCCCCGCCGCAAATGGTCGCGGCGCTCGCCGAAGACAAACTCGACGGCCTGTGTGTCGGCGAGCCGTGGAACGCGCAGGCGGAAGCGCAAGGTGTCGGCAGAACGATCGCTTATACGAGCGACGTGTGGCCGGATCATCCCGACAAAGTGCTGGCGTGCCGGCGCGATTTTGTCAGCGCGAATCCGAATGCCGCGCGCGCGCTCGTGCAGACCATGCTTGAAGCGTGCCGCTGGCTCGACGGCGCGGGACATCGCGACGAAATCGCGCGCTGGCTTGCACGGCCCGAGTATGTCGGCATCGATGAAACGTTGATCGCGGCGCGTCTGGGCGACGAGATTGCCGCTTCCGCGCCGTGCGGTCTGCCCATGCGTTTCTTCGACAACGGCGCGGCGAACTACCCGCATGCGTTCGAAGGCGCGTGGTTTCTTACGCAGTTCGAACGCTGGGGCATGATCGACGCGCGTGCGGACTATTCGGACATTGCCGCGCGGATCAACCAGACGCAGTTGTATCGCGAGGCGGCCATCGCTGTGAACGTGGCCGCGCCGGAAGAAGGCGCATCTCAGGTTTTGATCGACGGCGAAACGTGGAGCGACGGCACTTCACCCACTGCCTATGCACAGCGCTTTCCGATTCGCCGCTGAGTTGCTGAGCTGAGTTGCTGAGTGGCTCGCCCACGTCACGCCGTTTTCAACGGCGGAAACAGCACACTGACGACCAGGCCGCCACCGTGCGCATCGGTGAGCGCCACCAGCGCGCCATGCACGCGCGCGATTTCCCGCACGATCGATAAACCCAGGCCGCTACCCTCGATCGCCTGCGTCGCCTCGCTGCGATAGAAGCGTTCGAACACCGCGTCGCGTTCACCGGCGGCAATGCCCGGCCCGTTGTCGATCACCTGCAGCAACGCTTGTTCTCCTTCGAGCGCGACCCGCACGGTGATCACCGCGCCGTCGCCGGAATAACGGATGGCGTTATCGATCAGATTGCCGACCAGTTCCGCGAGCAGATCGATCTGGCCTGTCACGTCGACACGCACCTCCTGTTCGAAACCGAGATCGATGCCGTGCGAGCGCGCCACCGGCGACCAGTCGAGCGTCACGCTGCGCGCGACCTTATGCAGCGACACCGCCGCATGCTTGACCGTGTAGCCGCTGTCCGCGTCGAGCCGCGACAGCGAGAGCAACTGCTGCACGATGCGCACCGCCTGCTGCACGGCGCGATTCAGCCGTCGCAAATGTACCCCTGGCCGGCGATTGCCGCCCGCACTTTCCTCCGCGACGTCGATATCGTGCAGCGCCAGTTCGGACTCCGCCTGAATCACCGCGAGCGGCGTTTTCAACTGATGCGCGGCGTCGTTGAAAAAACGCCGGCGCGACGACTGCATCAACTGCGTGCGGCCGATGTACTGATTGATCGAATCGACCAGTGGTGCCACTTCGCTCGGCAGACCGACGGTGTCGAGCGGCGTCGGATCGTCCTCGGCACGCGCGGCCACTTTCGCCGACAGGCGGTCCAACGGCCGCAAGCCGCGCGCCACGCCCAACCAGACGATGCCGAGCGCGAGCACCACCAACAACCCTTCCTGTTGCAGCGACCCGGTGAGAATCTCGCGCGCCAACGCCTGACGCTGCTCGATCGTTTCGCCGACTCTCACCAGCACCACGCGTGTCTGCGCGCTCGGCACATCGTGCACGGGCAACCTGAGCATGGCGATGCGCAGCGGACGGCCGCGAAACACGTCGTCGTAAAACCGCACGCTGTAGGGCTCGCTCGGCACTATCCCGGGGTCTGGCAGATCGGGATAGCCCGTCACCACGCGGCCACCTTCCTCGCGAATCTGATAGTAGATGTTGCCGCCGCCATTCGATTCGAACATCTCCAAGGCGAGGTACGGCAGATCGACCTGGATCTCGCCGTCGCGCAAGCGGATGCCGTCGCGGATCGAGCGCAGTGAAAATTCGAGCGTGCGGTCGAATGCCGCATGTGCCGCGTTCATCGCGCGCTGGTACGTGAGCCATGCATCTAACGCGAGCAGCAGGAGCAGCGGCAACAACAACCACAGCGCGATCCGTACGCGCAGATTCGGCCGCGTCATGCGCTTTTTGCTTCCAGCAGATAGCCGAGCCCGCGCAGCGTCACGATGCCGACCGAACTGTGTTCGAGTTTCTTGCGCAAGCGGTGCACATAGATTTCGATGGCGTCCGCATTCACCGATTCGTCCAGTCCGAAGATCTTCTCCGACAGCGTGTCCTTGTTGATCGCGCGGCCGTTGCGCAGGATCAGCACTTCGAGCACCGAGCGCTCGCGCGGCGTCAGCGCGAGCGCTTCACCGTCGAGTGTGAAGCCGCGATCCACGCTGTCGTATAGCAACGTACCGCATTGCGCACTGAGCGGCTCCTGGCCGTGACTGCGGCGTAGCAGCGCACGTGCGCGCGCTTCGAGTTCGGTGAGTGAGAATGGCTTGGCGAGGTAGTCGTCGGCGCCGAGATCGAGACCACGCACGCGCTCGTCCACCGACCCGTGCGCGCTCAGTATGAGCACCGGCACCGCATTGCGACGTGCGCGCAAACGGCGCAGCACTTCGAGCCCGTCGAGCTTCGGCAAGCCGATATCGAGAATCACCAGCGCGTAGTCCTGTGTGCGCAATACGTGGTCGGCGGACTCGCCGTCGTGCATGCAGTCGACGGTGAGTTTCGCGCTAGTCAGCGCGTCGGTGAGCGAGCGGGAGAGGATCGGATTGTCTTCAACGAGGAGCACGCGCATAGAACGGAATCCCAGGGAAATCCACGAGGTGAATTCGACCATTGTGACGCATTTCCCCCTGGAATTGAAAGCGTTCAGAAAGCATCAGTCGCTTACTATTCGCCTACACAAAACCAACACGAAATTTTTTGGAGGAAGACGTGCAGAACACTTTGAAGGCTCTCGCAGCCGCTGTCGTATTCGCTGCAAGTTCAGCGTGGGCAGCCATTCCAGCCGGTTATCCCAGTGACTATCAGGCCACCGTCGACGGCGCAAAAATGGAAGGCAAGCTGATCGTTTACTCGGTCACGGACACCGCGCTGGTGCGCTCGCTTATCAAGGATTTTGAAAGCATGTACGGTGTCAAAGTCGAGTACAACGACATGAACAGTACCGAGCTGTACAACCGCTACATCAGCGAAAACGCGGCCAGCAGCACCAGCGCCGACGTGCTGTGGAGCTCGGCCATGGACCTCCAGGTCAAGCTCGTCAACGACGGCCTGATGGCCACCTACGAATCGCCCGAAGCGAAGCACTTGCCGCAATGGGCGCAGTATCAGAAGCAGGCTTACGGCACGACGTACGAGCCGCTCGCGATCGTCTACAACAAACGCCTCCTGCCGGCCGGCGACGTGCCGCAAACGCGCGCCGACCTGATCAAATTGCTGCAAACCAAGCCCGTTCAGTTCAAAGGCCGGGTCACCACGTACGACATCGAAAAGTCCGGCGTCGGTTTCAACTATCTGACCCAGGACGCACGCGTCAACCCGCAGGTCACGTGGGATCTGGTCAAGGCCATGGGCGCCACCGGCCCGAAGCTGCAATCGAGCACGGGCGCGATGATGGAGCGCATCTCCTCGGGCGAGAACCTGATCGGCTACAACATTCTCGGCTCGTACGCGCTGACCAAGGCGAAGAAAGATCCGTCCATCGGTTATGTCTATCCGAAGGACTACACGCTGGTGGTGAGCCGCCTCGTAACGATTTCGAAGAAGGCGCAAAGCCCGAACGCCGCGAAGCTGTGGGTCGACTACCTGCTCTCGCAACGCGGCCAGACGTTGCTGGCGAATCAGGCGAGCCTGTTCTCGATTCGCACCGACGTAGAGGGTGAAACGTCGATGGCGGGCCTCACGAAGCAACTCGGCGATTCGCTCAAACCGATCCCGATCGGCGCGGGCCTGCTGGTCTATCTCGATCAGTCGAAGCGCCTCGAATTCCTCAAGCAATGGCAACAGTCGATCAAGCGCTAGCCGTTCGCGTTTGACACGCAATCGGCCGCACTGACACACGCGGCCGCCCGCCCTTCCTTTCCATACCTGTCGATATGCGGCCCGCGAGCCGCAGGGGGACACTCATGCTTTCCACTAGCGCAACCGGACGTCGCGCCGCGCCGCCGCACGCGGCGGACGGCGGCTCCATCGGCGCGCTGCCAAGCGGCGGACTGCAGCCGTTCATGGGGCTGCTGCGCTGGCTCGTCATCGCGGTGTTGACCGTGGCAGTGGCGCTGCCGCTCGGCTTCATCCTGTTGCAGAGCGTGCTGAACGCGCCGTTCTTCGACGCGAAGCGCACGTTCGGCCTCACCGGTTTCGAATTCATTTTTAGCGACCCGGACTTCTGGGCCGCGCTGAAAAACTCGTTCGTCATCGCGGCCGGGATGCTGTTCATCTCGATTCCGCTCGGCGGCATTCTTGCGTTCCTGATGGTGCGCACCGACCTGCCCGGCCGCCGCTGGCTCGAACCGTTGCTGCTCACGCCCGTGTTCGTCTCGCCGATGGTGCTCGCTTTCGGCTACATCGTCGCGGCCGGCCCGGTCGGCTTTTACTCGGTCTGGTGGATGGAGCTGTTCGGCACCACCGAAGTACCGTGGACCGTTTACTCGGTGTTCGCCATCACGGTGATCGTCGGCCTCACGCATGTGCCGCACGTGTACCTGTATTCGTCGGCGGCGCTGCGCAATCTCGGCTCGGACGTCGAAGAAGCGGCGCGTGTCGCCGGCGCGCGGCCGTTTCGCGTCGCACTCGACGTCAGCCTGCCGATGACGCTGCCCGCGTTGCTGTTCGCCGGCGTGCTGGTGTTTTTCCTCGGCTTCGAAGTATTCGGCCTGCCGCTCGTGCTCGGCGATCCCGAAGGGCACCTCGTGCTGGCCACTTATCTCTACAAGCTCACCAACAAGCTCGGCGTGCCTTCGTACCACCTGATGGCCGCGGTCGCGATGTGCATCGTCGCGATCACGTTCCCGCTCGTGCTGCTGCAACGCCGGCTGCTCAAGAGTGCGAACCGCTTCGTCACGGTCAAGGGCAAAGCGGGACGACAAACCGTGCTGCCGCTCGGCGCGTGGCGCTGGATCGCGCTCGCCATCGTCGCGCTGTGGCTGCTGTTGACGGTGTTCGTGCCGATCTCCGGCATCACGTTGCGCGCGTTCGTCACCAACTGGGGGCAAGGCGTGCATCTCGCCGAAGTCCTCACCCTCGCGAACTTCACCGAACTGTTCGAGCAGGACAACCTGGTGCGCGCGATTCTGAACACGCTCGGCATCGGCGTGATCGGCGGGGCGCTGGCGGTGGGCTTCTATTCGCTGGTGGCGTTCGCGGGCCATCGTCGCAACGACTGGGCCACGCGTCTGCTCGATTACCTTGTGCTGCTGCCTCGCGCGGTGCCGGGCCTGCTCGCCGGTCTCGCGTTCCTCTGGATCTTCCTCTTCGTACCGGGCCTGAAGGAACTGAAGAACTCCATGTGGAGCATCTGGATCGCGTACACGGTCGTGTGGCTCGCGTACGGCATGCGTCTGATTCAGAGCGCACTGCTGCAAGTCGGCCCCGAACTCGAAGAAGCGGGACGCAGCGTCGGCGCCACGCGCGCACGCGTCAGCCTGGACGTAACGCTGCCGCTCGTGCGCTTCGGTTTGCTCGCGGCATGGCTGCTGATCTTCATGATTTTCGAGCGCGAGTACTCGACCGCCGTCTATCTGCTCTCGCCCGGCACGGAAGTGATCGGCGCACTGCTGGTGTCGCTGTGGGCGACCGGCGCGGTCGATCAGGTTGCGGCGCTTTCTGTCATCAACATCGCGATGGTCGGCGCCGGACTCGGCGTCGCGCTGCGCTTCGGAGTGAAACTGCATGGATAAGCTCAAGGTCGACAACCTCTTTCTCAGCTACGGCGACAACCCGATTCTCAAGGGCGTGTCGTTCGAGCTGAATCCCGGCGAAGTGGTCTGCCTGCTGGGCGCGTCGGGCAGCGGCAAGACCACGCTGCTGCGCGCGGTGGCCGGTCTCGAACAACCGTCGTCGGGTCGCATCGAACTGGACGGCAAGGCGTTTTTCGACGGCGCCACGCATGTCGATCTGCCGGTCGAGCAGCGCTCGCTCGGGCTCGTGTTCCAGTCGTACGCGCTGTGGCCGCATCGCACGGTGGCCGAGAACGTCGGCTATGGATTGAAGCTGCGGCGCGTCTCGGCCGCCGAGCAGAAAAAGCGCGTGCAGGCCGCGCTCGACCAGCTCGGCCTCGGCCACCTCGCCGCGCGTTATCCGTATCAGCTGTCCGGCGGCCAGCAACAGCGTGTCGCGATTGCGCGGGCGCTCGTCTACAACCCGCCGGTGATTCTGCTCGACGAACCGCTCTCCAATCTCGACGCCAAGCTGCGCGAAGAAGCGCGCGCCTGGCTGCGCGAACTGATCGTGTCACTCGGCCTCTCGGCCTTGTGCGTGACGCACGACCAGACCGAAGCGATGGCGATGTCCGACCGCATCCTGTTGCTGCGCAACGGCCGCATCGAACAGGAAGGCACGCCCGCCGAACTGTACGGCGCGCCCCGCTCGCTCTATACCGCCGAATTCATGGGCAGCAACAACCGCATCGAGGCCCGCGTGGCCGCGGTGGACGGCGAACGCGTGACGCTTGCCGGCGACGGCTGGCAATTGCAGGCGCAAGCGCGCGAAGCGCTGACTGCCGGACAGCACGCGCAAGCCGTGATCCGCCTCGAACGCGTGCAGGTCGCCGACGGTCCCGGCGCGAACCGGCTCGAAGCCGAACTCGTCACGTCGATGTATCTCGGCGACCGCTGGGAATACCTGTTCCATTGCGGCGATCTGCGGCTGCGCGCCTTTGGCCACGTGCCGCGCGCGGCCGGCCGTCACTGGATCGAATTCCCCACCAACGATTGTTGGGCGTTCGCTCAGGCGGGTTGAAGGACTGCATGGAATCAACCGAAGCAAAAAAGACCAACCAAAGGAGACGATTGATGAAGTGGAGCATGAAGAAGGCAACCGTCGGCGTGACTTGCGCCGGGCTCGCCGGGTTTGCAGCGGGCGCGCACGCGCAGTCGAGCGTGACCTTGTACGGCATCGTCGACGCGGGCGTCGAATACGTGAACCACGCAAGCAAGGACGGCGGCGCCACGCGCCTCGTGTCGGGCGGCAAGAACACCTCTCGCTGGGGCTTGCGCGGCGTGGAGGATCTCGGCGGCGGACTGAAGGCGGTGTTTCAACTGGAAAGCGGCATCAACATTGCCAACGGCCAGTTCGACGACGGCCCTGGTGCGATCTTCGACCGCCGCGCGACCATCGGCCTGAAAAACCGCTTCGGGCAAATCACGCTCGGCCGCAATTTCACGACCACCTACGATTACATGCTGCCGTTCGACCCGATGGGTTACGCGCCGAACTACTCCTGGGCGACGTCATCCACGGCGACGGGCGGCCGGAAAGACGGTCTGTTCTCGCGCTCGGCCAACGCCGCGCGTTACGACGGCACGTTCTCCGGCTTCAAGTTCGGCGCGATGTATGGCTTCGGCAATGTGCCCGGCAGCATGAAATCGAGTTCGAAGTACGACTTCGGTCTCGGCTACGAGAACGGTCCATTCGCCGCGGTCGCGACCTTCGACCGGCAGAACGGCGCGAACGACAGCGTCACGCCCGCCGATACCA
Organism: Paraburkholderia aromaticivorans; assembly: GCF_012689525.1. Classification (NCBI taxonomy): domain Bacteria; kingdom Pseudomonadati; phylum Pseudomonadota; class Betaproteobacteria; order Burkholderiales; family Burkholderiaceae; genus Paraburkholderia; species Paraburkholderia aromaticivorans. Next base: position 1,301,313 of record NZ_CP051515.1, on the reverse strand, counting down.
CCAACTATATCCAGGGGATTCACGCGGGCTTGAGCTACGACTTCGGCGCCGTGAAGGCGATGGCCGGCTACCGGAACTACCGCCGCACGTTTCACACCAGCGCGCCGGCGCTACGCAGCGACATGTATTGGATCGGCGGTCAATACGACGTGACGCCGTTCATCTCGCTGCTCGCCGCGGTCTACCATCAGGACATCAAGGACGCGAGCGACGCCGATCCGACGCTGTTCTCGCTGCGCGCGCAGTACGCACTGTCGAAGCGCACAGTGCTGTATATGGCGGGCGGCTATGCGATGGCCAAGCACGGCAATGCGGTTAGTCTGTCGCGCGATCTGATCGGCGCGGCGGATACGCAAGCGGGCGTCACGGCGGGGATACAGCATCGCTTCTGAAGCTTCTCGCTCGCCGAGTCGCGCGGCGACGAAGCGGGCGCGCTCGATGAATTCTACTATCTGCAAAGCGGATTTTTCTCAGTCAGATACGGCTAATGTGACACTACATTAGATTCGCTCACCGCGCCCGCCGTGAACATTGGTCCACACACAAGGGTGTGGACTAATACCGAAACCACGCGAATAAGAAAGGTCAAAGCATGTCTTACGTAGCAAATATTGCTGGCGCAAATGCTCTTAAAGGACAACTTGTCGGCAACGGACAATGTGTGACATTCGTCCATGCTGTTGTTTCCATTCCACCTTCCTCGTCGTGGCACCAGGGAGAAAAAGCAAGTACCGCGATTCTGATCAGGCCAGGAACGGTTATCGCAACATTCGATCCTAACGGCAGGTACGGAAACCACACTGACGGGCGCAGCCATTCAGCCATTTATCTTGGCCGCAACGCAGCCGGCATTCAGGTTCTGGATCAATGGAACGGACATACGGTGCAGTCCGTCCACGAACGAACAATCCGCCTCAGAAACGGTCACGGCGTGAAGGTTAACGACGGAGATCAATTCTATGTGGTCGAGTAAAGCCCTTTGTGTGTTGTTCTGCGCCGTAGCAAGCAGCGCCGCAGTGGCAGCGCCGCTTGCTTGTCCGGCCAATATGCTCGATTCCGGAGTCCGGCATGTCTTGAACAACGCGGCGTTATACGATGGCCCGCCGGACCAGAAGGTGGACCTTGCACCCGTACCCGCTGGTCGTGTCGATCGCTGGGACACCGATAAAATTGACCCGTACCTCGTCTGCAAATACAAGGGCACCGCAAAGACCGTTACGCTTCACGCGAAGAACGTGAGTATGTGTGCGGCAGGCATGAAGCCATTCCGGGCACATTGCAAGTAACAGACGGATGCCGCTGTCCGGTTCCCACGATGCTCACCTGCATCAGTCAAGCTTTAAAAAACACGAGGCGCGTGGACGGTTGCCTCGCCCACGCGCCTCACGTTTCGTAACTTGCCAAACACTTCAGCCGCGCAACGTCACGCGGCGATGCATTACCGCTCTAGAAATTGAAGTTATCGATATTGCTGGAATCGAACGTGGTCGGCGGTCCAAGAATGATTTCGCCTTGCGGCCCGATGGTGCGCTTGCCGAGCTTGCCGGCGTCGAACGACTCGCCTTCCTTGCCGGTGATCGTGCCCGACGACAGCGCTGCCGCGGCATACGCGGCCAGGTAACCGAGTTGACCCGGATCCCACAACTGGAACGCCTTCACGGTGCCGTTCTTCACGAACGCGCGCATCTGGTTCGGCGTGCCGAGACCAGTCACCGCCACCTTGCCCTTACTCGACGAGGTCGAGATATATCGCGCGGCGGCGGCAATGCCGACCGTGGTCGGCGCGACGATCGCCTTCAGATTCGGATACGCCTGCAACAGGCCCTGCGTTTCGGTGAACGACTTCTGATCGTCGTCGTTACCGTAGGCGATCTTCACGAGCTTGATCTTCGAATACTCGGGCTTTTTCAGTTCCTCCTGCATCCACTTGATCCAGGTGTTCTGATTGGTTGCGTTGGGCGTGGCGGACAGCACCGCGAACTCGCCCTCGCCGCCCATCAGCTTCGCGACCAGTTGAACCTGACCCCGGCCGATGCCTTCCGCGTTCGCCTGGTTGACGAACAGTTGACGTCCCTCGGGCGCCGTGTCCGAGTCGAAGGTCACGACCTTGATGCCTTGCGACATCGCTTTCTTCAGATACGGCACCACTGCATTGGCGTCGTTGGCGGCGATCACGATCGCGTCCTGCCGCTGCGTGATCAGCGTGTTGATGTACTGCACTTGTGACGACGCGCCCGCGTCCGACGGTCCCACCGCCTTGCCCACGCCGCCAAATTCCTTGATCGCGGCCATGCCGCCGTCGTCGGCGATCACTTCGTAGGGATTGTTGATCTGCTTCGGCACGAAGGCGATTTTCAGCCCGCTTTTCAGGCCCGCGGCGGACGCGGCGCAACTGATCGCGATCAACGCGACGCACAGCGCCGCGGTGCCGGTGTGACGTAGAGGTTTGAACATGGAGTGTCTCCTGCCTTGTTGTTGGACGTGATGTTGTCCGGGTTATCGGTTGTTGGACTTTCTCTTTGCAGACGCAGGCCTTGCTAAAAACGTTAGACGGAAGAAGCGGACTTCGCGATGAAACGCCGGTCGCGCGCCGCGCGCCAGCGGGCAACCAGATTCGGTATCAGCACCGACGCCAGCAGCAGCACGCCGGTCACGATGGTGAGCGTTTCGCTGGACACGTCGTCGAGCGTGAGCGCATTTTTCAGCACGCCGATAATCAGCAGCGACAGCAACACGCCGATCATCGAACCACGTCCGCCGAAAATACTCACGCCGCCGAACAGCACCGCAGCGATCACCGACAGTTCGAACCCCTCGCCGTTGTCGCCGCGCGCGCTGGTAAAGCGCAGCGTATAGACGATGCCCGCCAGCGCGCTCATCGCGCCGGACAGCACGAACAGACGCAAGCGGATCTTGGCCACCTCGATGCCGGAGAACGCAGCGGCGGTCGGATTCGCGCCGATCGCGTAGAGACTGCGGCCGAACGCCGTGGACTGCAGCAGCACGGTGAACAGCACCGCGCCGACGATCACGATGACAAACGGCAACGGGATGAAACTCCCGCCGAGCGTGTCCATGCCGAACGCCGTATAAGCGGCCGGAAAATCCGCCACGGCCTGGTCGCCGAGCAATACGTAGGCGAGGCCGCGAAACAGCGCCAGCGTGCCGATCGTGACCGCGAGCGAAGGCAGATTGAGCTTGACGATCACGAGGCCGTTCAGCAAGCCGGCCAGCGCGCCGGCAACCAGCACCAGCACGATCACGAGCGGCATCGGCAAGCCCATGTGCCACAGCACGCCCATCAACGCGCTGGATGCGCCGAGCACCGACGCCACCGACAGATCGATTTCGGCGGCGACGATGATCAGCGTCATCGGCAGCGCCATCAACGCGATCTCGGTCAGATCGGCCAGTACGTTGCTCAGGTTCGCGCCGGTCAGAAATACTGGCGACAGCAAGCGCCCGAGCGCGAGCGAGAGAATCAGCACGATCACCAGCAGCACTTCCCATTGCAGCGGCGTTTCGCGTTTGCGCGTGAGCAGCGCGGAATCGGGTTTAGCCATGATCGCGTTTCCTCATCATGCGTTTGGCGACGGAGCGGGCCAGCAAGGTATCGGCGGTAATCGCGGCGACGATCAGCGCGCCTTCGATGGCCTGCTCCCAGAACGGCGACACGTGCAGCACCACCAGCGCGATGCTGATCACGCCCAGCACGAGCGCGCCGAGCGTGGCACCGAGAATCGTGCCGACGCCGCCGGTGATCGCGACGCTGCCCACCACGGCGGCGGCCACGACCTGCAATTCGATGCCCTTCGCGGTGCTGGCATCCACGGTGCCGAAGCGGGCCAGCCACAACGCGCCCGCAAAACCAGCAATCGCGCCGGACAGCAGGAAACCCGCCATCACGCGACGCTCGACGTTCACGCCGGCCAGACGCGCCGCCTCCGGATTCGAGCCGATCGCGTAGTGTTCGCGGCCGCCGCGAAACTGCTTCAGATAGACGGCGAGACCGATCAACACGACGACCGCGATCAGCGCGAGCGTCGGAATGCCGAGCAAGGTGCCGGTGGCAAGACGGGAAAACGCATCCGGCAGGCTGGTGGCGTTGATCTGTCCACCGTGCACCCACGCGTAGTCCGCGCCGCGAAAAATGTACAGCGTGGACAGCGTTGCGACGAGCGACGGCACACGCCCCACCGCGACGAGCAGCGCATTGATGCTGCCCGCCACGAGGCCGATGGCCAGCCCCGCCGCCAAAGCCACGATCACCGGCATATGCGGAAACGCAACATACAAACTGCCGACCGCATACGCGCTGACGCCGACCGTCGAGCCGACCGACAGATCGATATGCCGCATCAGGATCACCACGGTCATGCCGGCCGTCAGCAAGCTGATAATCGACACATTCAGCAGCACGTCGCGCAGGTTCTGCAGATTCAGGAACTGCGGCTTCGCGAGCCCGGTCCCTACGATCAACAGAATCAGGACGACGAAGAGCGTCGTCTCGCGGCTCTTCGCGATGCTCGCGGCAAAGCCACCCGGTGAACTCGCCGCGCGTTTCGGGACCGGCGCCTGCACCGGCGCGGGATGGGCTGAAGAATGGCGCATCATGCGGCGTGCCCCAGCGGTGGAATGGGTTGGCCGGGTTGGCCCACGAGTTGACCCAACGCGGCGCCCATGATGCGTTCCTCGTCGGCATCGGCGCGCGCTATATCCGCGCTGATACGTCCTTCGTGCATCACCAGCACACGGTCGGCCATGCCGAGCACTTCCGGCAATTCGCTGGAAATCATCAGCACCGCCATGCCGTCGCGCACCAGTTCGGCGAGCGCGCTATACACCTCGGCCTTCGCGCCGACGTCGATGCCACGCGTCGGTTCGTCGATGATCAAAACTTTCGGCCCGGTGGCCAGCCATTTGCCAAGCACGACCTTCTGCTGATTGCCGCCCGACAACGTGCCGACCGGCGCGTTGGGATCGCCCGCCTTGAGGCGCAGGCGCGTGCCCCATTGATTGGCGAGCTGCGTCTCGCTGCGCGTGGAAATGAGGCCGTGTTTAACGAGCCGTCCGAGTACCGTCATCGAGGCATTGCGCGCAATGCTCAATTCCAGCGCGAGCCCTTGCTGCCTGCGATCCTCCGGCACCAGTGCGAGTCCGGCGCGCACCGCGGCCGCGGGCCGTCCCGCGGTGAGACGCTTGCCCGCGATCCAGATTTCGCCCGAGTCGAGCGGATCGATGCCGAAGATCGCCCGCGCGACTTCGCTGCGCCCCGCGCCGACCAGTCCGGCGAGCGCGACAATTTCGCCTGCGCGGACGTCGAAGGAAATGTCCTTGAATACGCCGACGCGCGTGAGACCACGCACCGACAGCCGCACTTCGCCGGGCGGCCGCTCGGCCTTCGGATAGAAGGTTTCCAGATCGCGCCCGACCATTTTGGCCACGATGGATTCGGTGTTGAGATCGGCGGTCAAACCGTCGAAGACCTTCGCGCCGTCGCGCATGATCGTGACGCGTTGTGTCAACGCGAATACTTCGTCGAGCCGGTGCGTGATGAACAGAATCGCCACGTCACGCTCGCGCAGCTTGCGCACGATGGTGAAGAGCCGCTCCACTTCCGGCAGCGACAACGCCGCGGTGGGCTCGTCCATAATCAACACGTTGGCGTTCAGCGACAACGCCTTGGCAATTTCGATCACCTGCTGATCGGCAATCGACAAACCGCGCACCAGTTGATCGGCACGCAGATCGACACCAAGCGACGCCAGCAAGCCGTCCACCTCGCGGCGCATCGCGTCGTACTGAATCCGGCCGATGCGGTCCACCGGCTGCCGTCCCATGAAAATGTTTTCCGCGATCGACAGATCGAAGAACAGCGTCGGTTCCTGATAGATGACCGCGAGCCCGGCGTCGCGTGCCTCGGCGGGCGTCGCGAAGCGGCGCGCCTCGCCGTCCACCAGCAACTCGCCGGTGTCCGGCTGATGCACGCCCGCGAGAATCTTCACGACCGTCGATTTGCCCGCGCCGTTTTCGCCGAGCAAGGCATGCACTTCGCCCGGCCATAGCGCGAGATCGCCGTCGGATAACGCGCGAACCCGCCCGAATGATTTACTCGCATGCCGCAATTCGAGCCTCGGCACAGCGGATGTGGGTTGCTGCACTGCGTGTCTCCTTCTTTCTCTTGGGTCCTGACTGTGTCAGATGCGGTAGCAACGCTCCGCATTACGGCAAAACAGCGCGTCCTTCTCGGCGACGCTCGCGCCCTCGACAATCGACGCATACGCATGCCACAGATCCGCGTAAGAGCCGAACAGCCGGTCGACTGGAAAGTTCGACGCGAACATCGCGCGCCCCACGCCAAATGTGTCGATCGTTTCGAGCACATAAGGCCGCAGGCTTTCAACAGTCCACCGATGATCGAACATCGCGAGTCCGCTAATCTTCACGTCGACATTCGGGCAATCCGCGAGCAGGCGCATGCCTTCGCGCCATGCGCGATAGCCGGCCACGCTGCTGCGGTCGACGAACATGCCCGCGTGATTGATCACGAACTGCGTGTCGGCATGCGCGCGCGCCAGTGCTGCCGCCTCTTCCATCTGCGACGGATACAGTTGCAGATCGAACGACATGCCGTAACGGCGCAGCAAGACGAAGTGCTCACGCCACTGCGGCTCGCGCATGAAATGACGGCCGACGTAGTCGAACAGCTTGTTTTCGTGGACGTTCAGAATCTGCCGGATGCCACGCGTGTTGGCGAACGACGCATGCGCTTCGAGCACGGCCGGCGCATTCGGCGCGGACAGATCCACCGCGGCGACGATCGCGTTCGGCAATCCGCGCGATTCTTTGCGATCCGCAATCGACTGCAGCCAGCGCGTTTCTTCGACCGGATCGGCGGGATCGTGATTCGCTTCGACGTGCACGAGCTTCAGCACTTCAATATCGCCCGCTTCGCCCAGTAGATCGTCGAGCAGGTAATCGTGCTTCAGATCGCGCGCGTCCCCCACGAACGACACGCCGGGGTTTTCCAGCCACGGATAGCGATGCGTCTTCAGATCCCACAAATGGATATGCGAATCGACCACCTGCATGCGACATCCTCCGTCCGGTGAAGATCGTTTCGAGGTTTGAGATCCAGTCGGATCGGATCAGCTCAATTCAACTCAGCGAATTCAAATGAAAGACCGGTTCGAGTGGCTGCTGCACCGGCGTGTGATCCGGGGCCGTCTGCATGATGTCGGCCATGTAATCCCACCATTTGCGCATCACGTCGAGTTGCGGCAGTTCGTCCATGGTGTGGTGGCTGTTTCGCGTCAGCACGGCGAAAAGATGATCCGAGTCCGGATCGAAGAAAATCCGATAGTCGCGTACGCCGGCGTTGTGCAATGCGTCAACCAGCTCAGGCCAGATTTGCGCATGACGTCGTTCGTATTCCTCGCGCATGCCGGGGTTGAGCACCATCCGGAAAGCGATTGTCTCCATTGCGGCCTGTCTCCCGTCGTATCCGGGCGCTTTTCCAGCGAAGCGTGGAAGCGTCTGATACGACTATAATTCCTGCGTCGATAGCATCTCAATCCGAAGTTGGGATTGGGCGATCCACAAACCGAATCGCACCGGACCCATGAGCCAACACTCCGCCACTGTCGCACTCGTTAACCGGCTCAAGTTCAAGCACCTCGCGCTGCTCGTCGCACTCGACGACGCGCGCAATCTCCATCAGGCCGCCGAGGCCGTCAACGTGGCCCAGCCGAGCGCGAGCCGCATGCTTGGCGATATCGAAGAAGCGTTCGGCTTCCTGCTGTTCGAGCGCAACGCGCGCGGCATGACGCCCACGCCGCTCGGCGTCGTCACGCTGGCGTACGCGCGGCGCGCGCTGGCCGAGCTGACCCGTTTCGCCGAAGACCTCGACGTCAAGCGCCGCGGCGGTCACGGCCAACTGACGGTCGGCGCGATCATGGGCGCCGCGCCCGATCTGCTCGCCATGGCCGTCGCCGCGCTGAAAACCGAGAGCCCGCTGCTGAATGTGCGCATTCTCGGCGAAACCAGCGACCAGGTCGTGCAATTGCTGCATCGCCGCGAGGTCGATCTGGCGCTTGGGCGCCTCACCAGTCCGCTTCAACACAACGATTTCAGTTTCGAGCCGCTCGCACGCGAGACTTTGTTGCTGGTGGTGCGGTCGGTGCATCCGCTCGCGCAGCGCGCGCGCCTCAGCTTGCGTGAACTGATCGACTGGCCGTGGGTGGCGCAACCCGTCACCAGTCCGGCGCGCGTGCTGTTCGAAGAGGAACTCGCGCGTGCGGGACTCGCCACGCCGGTGAACCTGACCGAATGCGCGTCGATCTTCGCCACGCTGCAATTGCTCGAGAATTACGATGCTGTGGCGATGCTGCCCGAGTCGGTGGTACGCGACCATTTGCGCGGCAAGCTGCTGGTCGCATTGCCGCTCGAAATCGGCAAAAGTCTCTCCGGTTTCGGCATTCTCACGCGCAAGGAAGAACCGCTCGCTGAACCGGCGCTGCGTTTCATCGACCTGTTGCGCGGTTTCTCGCGCAAGCTCAAGCGCGATGACACCACCGCGGCCGCTGCCGACTCCGTGATCGTGTCTTCGGCTCCCGTGAACTGAAATCGGCATCGCCGCGTTACTGCAGATTGACGAAGAGACCGCCGTCCACCAGCAACGCCGCGCCCGTGACATAGCGCGCGCGGTCGGAAGCGAGGAACGTCACGCAATCGGCGACATCTTCCGGGCGGCCCAGTCTGCCGAGCGGAATGCGTTTTTCGAAGTAGGCTTTTTTGGCTTCGTCGGCGAGGTCTTCCGCGTTCAGGTCGGTTGCGATGGTGCCCGGCATCACCGAGTTACAGCGAATGCCGTACGGTCCCAAAGCCACTGCGCAGGATTGCATCAGCGAATGCACGCCCGCTTTGGTCGGCGTGTAATGCGTTTGCATGCCGCCACCCACTAGCGCGCTGATCGAACTCGTCGCCACGATCGCGCCGCCTGTGCCCTGCAACTTCATCTGCTGCGCCGCGGCTTGCGTAACGTAGAACGCGCCGTTCAGATTGACCGCCACCGTCGACTCCAGCACTTCCGGCGGCATGTCGAGAAACGCGTGGAACGGACAGATGCCGGCGTTGCTGGCCAGCACGTCGACCTTGCCAAAGGCTTCGACCGTATGGCGAACCAGTTCCTGACCGGTTTCGCGCGCGGCGACGTTGCCTTCGATTGCGATCACGCGCCGCCCCAGCGCCTCGATTTCGCCGACCACTTCCGCGACAGCGGAGCGGCGGCCGTACGATGCGTCGTTATCGCCCCAGTAGTTGATCGCCACGTCCGCGCCTTCGGTTGCGCAGGCAACCGCTATCGCGCGCCCGATCCCGCGCGAGCCGCCGGTGACGATCACGACCTTGTCCTTGAGCAGCACGTCATTCTCCTTTTATGTTTCTACATTGCGACGGGTTACGCGCAGAGAGCGCCGCCACTCAGCAACACGCCATCAACGCGCGTACGGGCGCACCAATGCACATTCCGGATTCAGCCTCACGCCGAAACCCGGCGTATCCGGCACCTTCATGCGTCCATTCACCGGCACCGGTTCGTCGAGCAAGAGCGGCGTGAACATCGGCACGACTTCGTCGGCCTTGGGTGCCATCATCAGAAACTCGGCGAACGGCGAGTTATGACGCGTGACCACGAAGTGATAGCTATACACCGATGAACCGTGCGGCACGACCATCACATTGTGGGCATCGGCGAGTGCGGAGATCTTGATCAATTCAGTGATGCCGCCACACCAGCCAACATCCGGTTGAATCAGATCGCAGCATTGCATTTCCAGCAGCATGCGAAAGCCCCAGCGCGTCGCTTCGTGTTCGCCGGTCGACACCATCATGCCGCGTGGCACGTTGCGGCGCAGTTCGGCGTAACCCCAGTAGTCGTCGGGCGGCAGGCATTCTTCGATCCATTTCAGGCCGTATTCATGCGCTGCTTGCGCGAGCCGCGTGGCATACGGCACGTCGAGGCTCATCCAGCAGTCGTACATCAACCAGAAGTCGTCGCCGACGCGGTTGCGCATGTCCGCGAGCTTCTCCAGATTCAGCTTGAGGCCCGCTTCGCCTTCGGCCGGGCCATGCTGCAACGGCAGCTTGCCGCCGATGAAACCCATCTCCTTCGCGAGATCGGGCCGCGCGCCGGTTGCATAGAACACGAGTTCGTCGCGCACCGGACCGCCCAATAGCTGGTACACCGGCTCCTTGCGCACTTTCGCGAGCAGATCCCACAACGCGAGATCGACGCCCGAAATCGTATTCAGCACCACGCCTTTGCGGCCGTAGTACAAAGTCGAGAAGTACATCTGATCCCACATCTTCTCGATGTCGGTAACGAGTTGGCCTTCGAGAAAACGCGCGAGATGTTTCTCGACGATGAACGCGCCGATCTCGCCGCCCGTCGTCACCGCGAAGCCGACGGTGCCGTCGCTCGCTTCGATCTCCACCACCAGCGTGCCGAGCACGTTGATACCGAATGACTGGCGGCTCTGGCGATACTCCGGATAACGCGCCATCGGCGTGGAGATGTGATCGTCGATCCAGTGTCCGCCGGGTTGGTCGTGATAATCCGCACCGCCGCCGCGGACGATGAAGGCACGCACGTGCCGGATGGTAGGCATGGCCATGAATGGGGCTCCGTTATGAGTGCGTCGAGCGAGCGCCTAGCGGGCGCGATGCAGTAAGGTTTTCGAAAGTTGTGTGCGGCTGGGTGGGATCGCGGCGCAAGAGCGTGCCGATCAGCAGCGCGGCGAGCAGACTCGACACGCCCAGCACGATCAGTCCCGCCGACGTCGACGCAAACGCGCGTTCCGCCGCGGTGCGCAAGCTCGGCGCGATGAAGCCGCCGAGTCCGCCGAGCGAATTGATCAATGCGATGCCGCCCGCCGCGGCGGCGCCTGTGAGGTAACGCGTGGGGAACGTCCAGAAGAGCGGCTGCGCCGCGATGAAACCGCTCGCCGCGCAACACAGCGCGAGCAAGCCGAGCAGCGGGCTATGCGCGAGTCCCGACAAGCCGATGCCGAGTCCGGCGACGATCAGCAACGCCACCGCCCAACGCCGATGCTCACCCGTGCGATCCGCGCGGCGCGGCACGTACCAGGTCACGGCCAGCGCGCACAGCCACGGCAACGCGGTGACGAGTCCCACACGCAAGCCGACCGTCGTTCCGAGGAAAGCCGCCACCTGTTGCGGCAGGTAAAAAATCACGCCGTACACGCTCATCTGGATCAGCAGATAGATCGCCGACAGCAGCAACACGCGGCGGTCCACCAGCGCGGCCAGAATGCGATGCGGGCCGTGCGCGGACGCAACGAGTGCGTCGTCGTCGAGAGCCGCGCGCAAGCTGGCGCACTCTTGCGGTTCGAGCCAACGCGCGTCTTCGGGACGATTGTCGAGATACCAGAACGCCCACACGCCCACCACCGAAGCCAGCGCGCCTTCCACCAGAAAGAGCCATTGCCAGCCGGTAAAGCCAAGCGCACCGTGCAATTCGAGCAGAGAACCCGACAACGGGCTGCCAAAAATAAACGCCAGCGGCGCGCCGAAATAAAACACGCCCACCGCGCGCGCTCGGGCCGATTGCGGAAACCAGTGCGTAAGGTAATAGATCACGCCGGGAAAGAAACCCGCCTCGGCGACGCCGAGCAGAAACCGCAGCGTATAGAACGCCGTGGGCGTATGAGCGAGGCACATGGCCGCCGATACGAGCCCCCATGTCACCATGATCCGGCACATCCAGACACGCGCGCCGACGCGATGCAACAGCAGATTGCTCGGGACTTCGAACAATGCATAGCCGACGAAAAACACGCCCGCACCGAACGCAAACGCCGCATTCGACAGACCGGTATCGTGCTGCAAGGCCTTCTGCGCGAAACCGATATTGGCGCGATCGAGAAACGCCAGCACGTACATCAGCAGCAGAAACGGCAGTAGCCGTCGCATGACCTTGCTGTTGATCGCCTCGAGTGAAACGGGCGCATGCGCTTCCATACCATCTCCTTCGCAGAGCGCGCGCGGTCGGCGGCGCTGCGTTTTCTTATCTTGTGTACCGCTGCCGAGGTCGGGCTCGCGTAATGCCGCGGCGCCTCAGTACGTTGCGCGCCCGCCGGAAAGATCGAATACCGAACCGGTGCTGAACGCGCAGTCCTCGGACGAGAGCCACAGAATCAGCGATGCCGCTTCTTCGGGCATCAGAAAGCGGTTCATCGGAATCTTCGAGAGCATGTAGTCGATGTGCTGCAGCGACATCGAGTCGAAGATCTCGGTTTTGGCCGCAGCGGGCGTGACGGCATTGACGAGAATGTTCTTGGTCGCGAGTTCTTTGCCGAGCGATTTGGTCAGGCCGATGAGCCCTGCCTTGGAGGCGCTGTAGTGCGAGGCGTTCGGGTTGCCTTCCTTGCCGGCCACCGACGCGATATTGACGATCCGGCCATAGCCCTGCTTGAGCATTTGCGGCACGACCGCACGACAGGTGAGATACGGGCCGATCAGGTTCACGTCGATCACGCGGCGCCAGACGTCGGGCTCCAGTTCCCACGTGGCGCCGTTGCCTCCAGTGATGCCGGCGCAATTGATCAGCACGTCGATCGCGCCGTGATCGGCGACGGTTTGCGCCACGGCCTGCGCGACGGCGGCTTCCTGCGTAAGTTCGACGGTGACTGCCGTGACTTTGCCCAGTTCGCTGAGCTCGCGCTGGCTAAGCGCGAGGCGCTCGGCGTCCACGTCCCACAGCGCGACCGACGCGCCCGAGTTCAGCGCCCGTTGCGCCACCGCGTAGCCGATGCCACGCGCGCCGCCGGTAATGGCGACTACGCGCCCCTCCAGATCGATTCGATTCATCGCTGTGCTCCTGTGGCAGGCCTGAGCGGCGTGCCTTTGTGTTGTTGTATGCCGGCTGGTTGTGGTGTCAGCGCTGTTGGTGCTGACGGTTCAGCCAATATACGAGCGGTGCGATGCACTAACAATTCGAGTATTGGAGGGGGCGATAACAAAAGTGGATCGAAGGGGCGACCAGCAGAAGGCTGACACTTATGTCATCAGAGCTTACCGACGCGCTCGCTTCCGCCTCGCCCTGTCGTACGTGCCAGATCGACACAGACGCGAATGTGTCAGTTGCAATGCCGTGCTGGTGCAGCGCATTCGCGCTCAAACCTCTCAAAGACGCCCCATCCAACCCCTTTTAGTTTATTTTTTTTGCACTTGCACAACCGCTCCGTCGAGTCCGATACTGGTTTGGCCCGCGTTGTCTGCTGCGGGTGCACCAGTCTTCGCCCGCCCCATGCGGGCTTCTTTCGAACGATGGATGCGAACGTCAGGAGGCGCCATGGAAGTCTGCGATGGATGCTCCGATATCGACGGCCTGCCAGTCGATGTGCAACGGCAGGAAAACCTCACGCTAATCGGTGTAGCGGAGTGCAACGGCACGCTAGCCCTCGAACACTATCGCTGCGATAAATGCCGGGCCGTTATCGCCAGACAATTCACCGGCGACTCTAACGAACGGATCTGGAGCGTCATCGAAACGGCTCATTGAGCCATCGGTACGGCCATCCACCAACGTCAGTGCGATTCACGGTGAACGCCTACAATCAGCAAGGCATGACGCGGCAGACACACGCCGCCGCGCTTCCCTGTTGATTCCGGAGGAACCATGAGTCGAACTGAGACTGCATTGATTGTCGGCGCGGGCAAGGGCTTGAGCGCCTCGCTCGCGCGCCTGTTTGCGGCGGAGGGCATGCAGGTCGCGCTCGCCGCCCGCGACACCAGCAAGCTGACAGAGCTGGTCAATGAGACGGGCGCCCTGCCCGTGGCTTGCGACGCCAGTCAACCGGACCAGGTCACGGCACTCTTCGAGCGCGTGGAGAAAGCATTCGGCGCCCCCGATCTCGTTGTCTACAACGCGAGTGGCCGCTATCGCGCGCCACTAGAAGCCATCGAGCCACAGAAACTCGAAGACGCCTTCAAAATCACCGCCCTCGGCGGCTTTCTCGTCGCTCAGGCCGCAGCGGTGCGAATGTTGGCGCGCGGCCACGGCACCGTACTGCTGACCGGCGCAACGGCCAGCGTGAAAGGTCTGCCCGGCTCGACACCATTCGCCATGGGAAAATTCGCGCTACGAGGCATGGCCCAATGCATGGCGCGCGAGCTTGCGCCAAAGAATATCCACGTTGCGCATTTTGTTATCGACGGCGGCATCGCCAGCAGCGCGAGAGGTTCGGAAGACGGCGATGCCGACGACAAATGGCTGGACCCCGACGCGATTGCCAGGGAGTACCTTCACATTCATCGTCAGCACCGCAGTGCGTGGACGTGGGAGGTCGAACTGCGACCATGGGTCGAGCGGTTCTAGGCGTCGTTGCTTGTCTGACCTACCGAACGAGGAACCCGTAGGTGAGCGGGTCACGCTCGTCGATTATCCAGGTCGCGAAGCCGCAAACAAAAGCATTGCCTTCAACTTCCGGAATGACGGCCTTGAAATCACCCACCGTCGTTTCGCTCAGGACACGCCCTTTGAACACGGTGCCGATAATGGACTCGTTCACCAGGGTGTCGTCCTTACCCAGCTTCCCACGCAAATAAAGCTGCGCGATCCGGCCTCCCGTTCCGGAGCCAGTCGGTGAACGGTCCACCTCACGATCGGCAAACACACAGCAGTTGGCTTGCGTCGAACCCGCATGCCGCGGCGCATTCGCGATGATGGTGCCGTAGATGTGGTTGATCTCGGGAATGTAGGGATGCTCGACAGGAAATGCCTGGTTGGCCGCCTGCTTCACTTCAGCGCCGAAGCGGATGAGCTCTTCCACGGACGACTCCCGCACCGCGAGACCATGCGGCTCGCCGTCGGTGTAAAAGTAGAACGCGCCGCCGAACGCGATATCGCCCGTCACCGAACCGAACGACGGCGTCTCGACGGTCACGTCCTGCTTCCAGATAAACGACGGCACGTTGACGAAGCGAACGTTGCCGGCGTGCTCGCCATCCCACTTCACGAATGCTTCGATGAACCCGCACGGCGCGTCGATGCCGACGCGCGTTTCGGGTATCTCACGCTGAACCCAACCCAGTTCGACCGCTGCCGTCGACAGCGCGATGACACCGTGGCCGCAATGGTCGCTGTAGCCTTCGTTGTGAAGGAAGATGATGCCGAAGTCCGCATTGGGGCTGACCGGTTCCGTCAGATACCCGCCGTACATATCGGCATGCCCACGCGGTTCGAACATCAAAGCCCGGCGAATATCGTCGGCGTTTTCCTTCAGCCATGCGCGCCGCTTGACGATCGTGTCGCCGGGCAGACGCGGCAAACCGCTGGTGACAATGCGGAATGCCTCGCCACCGGTGTGAACTTCAACGGTCTGGATCGTGCGTGAAATTTTCATGTCTGCTTCGTGAAGTGGATGGCCCGACTGCCGTTACGGACCGTAAGGGGCCGGCAAGCCGTTCTTGATGACGTACACGGTGGTCGGCGCGCCCTTCAGGTCGCCGTACTCGTCGAACGAATAGGTGCCTGCGACGCCCTTATAGCTTTCCTTCGCGAGCTGGGCGGTCAGCTTGGCCTTATCCGTTGTCGTGCCCGCCTTCACCATCGCGTCGGCTAACAACTTGACGCCATCGTAGTAGCTCACGGCGTAGACCTGCGTATCGATGTTGTAGGCTGCCTTGTACTTTTGCAGGAACTCGCGGCCGGCTGCGGTTTTCTCCAGCGCAATGCCGCCCTGAGCGCAATAGACGATCGATGCCGCGTCGCCCGCGACCTTGCCCATGTCAGCCGAGCAGATGCCGTCGCCGCCGAGCAGCTTCGCCCTCAGTCCGCGCTGGCGCATCTGTTTAGCCATCGGCGCGCCTTGCGCCGCGTAGCCGCCGAAGAAAATCACGTCGGGATTTTTGGCTTTGATGGTCGTCAGAATGCCGAGGAAGTCGGTCGCCGACGAGCTGGTGAACTCCTGTTCGATAATCTGAATGCCGTTCGCCTTGGCGACCTTCACGAACTGCTCGGCAACGCCTTGACCGTACGCCGTGCGGTCGTCGATGACAGCGGCCGTTTTGGCCTTCAACGTCTTGGCGGCGAACTGCCCCATCGTGCCGCCCAGTTGCTCATCGCTCGCGCCGATCCGGAAGATGTTCTTGAAGCCCTGCTTCGTCAGCGCCGGGTTCGATGCGACCGGCAGCATCGGCACATTGCCGGTGTTGTAGACGCGCGAAGCGGGAATCGCCACGCCCGAGTTATACGGCCCGACCACGGCGACCACGCCGTTGTCGACTAGTTTCTGCGCGATCTGCACGCCGATTTTCGGGTCCGCCTGGTCGTCTTCCGAGTCCAGTTTAAAGGTGACCTTCTGACCCGCGACGGTGACGCCCGTCTTGTTCAGCTCGTCGATGGCGAGCCGCGCGCCGTTCTCGTTGTCCTTGCCGTTCGGCGCCTGCGGACCGGTGAGCGGCGCCGAATGACCGATGGTGACGACAACCTGGGCACTCGCGGACAGGGTGAAACCAGCGGCCATCAATGCGGCCGCAGTCATTGCAAGACATCGCATACCGGACTCCGATTGGACTAGGGAGCAATCACCATATGCTCAATTGGGTTCCAGTTCAATCGAGCGGTACGCCAGGCTATGGCATCGGCAAATGATCCGCCGCGTCACATGCGGGCTCGACAATCATCAAAGCCGCAGCAGTTCGTTTTTCATCCACTCGTGGACCGCGTGACTCAATTCCTGCTGGGTCATGTCCTGCGGAGACAACGGCGGCCCGACCACCACGCGAATATGCCCGCGGCCGTCGGGCCAGCCTTTGGTCGGCCAGACCTTGCCCGCGTTCAAGACCACGGGAACGGCCGGCACGCCGGTCGCACACGCCAGCCGAACGCCGCCCGACGTCATCCGCAACGGCGCGTCGTGCGCCACCCGGGTGCCCTCGGGGAAAATGACGACGACATCGCCCTTTGCCAGCCGCTCGGCGCTTTCCTTCGTCACGGCCTGGTGAGCCTGTCGAGCGGAGCCGCGGTTCAGGCTGACCATATCGAGGCCACGCAACACCCAGCCGAAGAACGGGATGCGCAGAAGCTCTTCCTTGAACACGAAACTGACGCGGCGCGGAAAAAGTGCGAGAAACGCGAGCGTTTCCCACGTCGATTCATGACGGGACAGGATGATCGCCGGACCATCGGGAAGGTTATCGAGCCCGTCTATCGAACATGAAACGCCGGGTAGCCAACGCATGACGAAAACCAGTGCACGACACCACTGCTTGGCGAGCCAGTATCGGCCGGCGCGTCCGACGAAGGGAAACAGGAGCAGGATGATGATTGAATACAGCGTGCCGCTACCTAGGAGGTAGACGATAAAAAGCCATTTGGTGAAAGTTGAGCGCATCGGGACCTGAATCGGAGGGTAAGCAGCGGAAGAATTTCATGGTAACGCGTTGAGACAGCGACGTGAGCGATACGTTCGGTCGCGCGCGGAAGACGCGCGCCGGGCGCTTCCGCTGCTCACTGATGGATTGAATTCGGCTTGCCTTCGCGGCTCTTTATCCCGCATCCGTTTCTGGAAGACACCCAGCGCACTCAGAACGGCCCACGGCTCGCGAGCCGGGCATATTCGTCCTTGAGCGTCCCGATGCGTCGCCGGTATGCATTGAGCAGACACGACTGATTTCCGCCACAAGCGTTTCTGGACTTCAGCCACGCCTGCTGCTCGTCCTGCATGTCGCCCCGCGCGCCCATCGCAACCAGGCCCGTCAGCATCTGGTAACGCACGGCCATTTCGACGTCCATCTCGCTCAGCTGCCGTGATGCGCATACGGCCTTTCCGTCCGGCAATCGCGCCCGGCCGCAGTCGAAGCTGGCAGCGAATGCAGAAGCGGAACCGAGCGTGACCATTGCGAACAGCGCCCACCGCAAGTGACGTTTGATGCCTTGATCGCTTTGTCGATTCATCACTCTTTTGCGTTCCGGTTGAATTACCGTGAGCACGGTCTGAACGGCTAGACCGATACCCGACAATTATTCCGTACACGCGGGGCAAGCCACCGCTTCGGCGGCGACCTTCTGTTCGCTGCGGCCAAAGCTCGCCAGCGCGGCAAGCCCCAGCAAGGCGAGGCCGCTACCGAGCAGAAAGTCGGCGGAAATCCCCACATGGTCGACCACCACGCCACCCACCAGCGACCCCAGCGCAATCGCCACCTGAATGATGCTCACGAACAATGCCGAGCCGGCTTCGGGCGAATCCGGCGTGGCGCGCTGAATCCAGATGCTGAAACACAGCGGCAACGCGCCGAAAGAAATGCCCCACGCGAGCATCAGCGCCACGACGCCGATCGTCGAATGCTGCAGCAACGGCAGCAGGACCAGTGCGAACATCAACAGCGAAACCATCGCGCCGACCGACACTTTCAGGTTGCGCGTCACCGTCGACGACACGGCGAAGTTCGAGAAGAACCCGATGATGCCGAATCCAAGCAGCAGCCACGTGATGGTCGACATGTCCAGATTCGCGTTGTGCAGCAGGAAAGGCGTGATGTACGTGTACGAGGAAAAATGCGCGCCGAAAGCGAGCGCCACCATCAGCATGCTGCGGCGCGGATGCGGCCGGCGCAGCAGCGCCACCAGATCGCGCAGACGCAGCGCGGCGGTCGACGGCAAGGACGGCACGAACAGGAACTGCGCGACCAGCGCGACCGCGACCAGCACGCCGGTCGCCATGAACGACACGCGCCATGAGGCGAAGCTCGCGATGAACGTGCCGAGCGGCACGCCGATCACCGTTGCGCAAGTCACGCCGGTGAGAATCGTGGCCATGGCCCGCGCCGAATCCTTCGGCTTCACGAGACGCCCCGAGGCCGCCGTGGCCAGCGTCCAGAAACCGCCCAGCGCGGCGCCGAGCAACGCGCGCCCGAGCAGCATGCAGAGAAAATTCGGCGCACAAGCGGAGATCAGATTGGACGCCAGCAGCAAAGCCGTGAGCAAAAGAAACACTCGCCGGCGATCCATGCGCCCCGCCACCAGCATCAGACCCGGTGCTGAAATGGCCGCGATGACGCCGGGCACGGTGACCATCAGGCCGGCGGTGCCGGGCAGCACGCCCAGATCCGCGGCGACGCGCGGCAGCAGTCCGACCGGCAAAAACTCCGTCGTCACGAAAGCGAAAGCACCAATGGCGACAGCCACGACAGCCAGCCATGAACGCAGGGACGACGAGGCGCCATCGTCCAGCGAGGCCATGCTCGCGGGCAGATTGTCTTCGATCAACATAGTATTGTTTGCGAGTCTATTAACAACGGGTGAGATTGGAGCGGCCGCACCGCGCTAATCCATTCGCAGACCGCCCGGCACGATTAAAAAAGCAGGCCATATGGGCCTGCTTGCCGGAAGTGACGCGATTGCAGTCTGGAAAATCAGCGGGTGAAAACCCGAATAGACCACACCATAACATCGTATTAAATCGCTCGCTGACCACTCCGGAAAATTGCAGTCGAGCGTGGGGTTATGGGTGCGGATTTCGCGCTCGTCCGAGGGCGGCTTGACGGGAAGCGGTGCCGGCTCATGCGCACCGCATTCCCAAAGATAAAACCATCATTGACCAAAATAGATTCTGCATTGCGGCGCGGAAGACGTGCAGGGCTGGTTTTGCGGGCCTCCCGCCTGCGATTGCCCCGCGGCTACGCCTCCGTAGGACACGTTCTGCACCGGCTGGGCGCCGGGCGTGCCCTGTCCCGATTCACTGAACGACATGTCGGTCGTCGCTTGCGCCGATTCGTTCGCGTTCTGTTGCATCAGCGCGCGGCCCGACGTGCCGGCGCCCTGCTGGCCTTCGATGTCCAGCGCGCCCGCTGTTTTCGGCGCCAGCAAGAGCACGGCGCTGGCCAGCGCCATCCATAATCGTAGTTTCATGTCCAGACTCCTTGAATCCGGCGCAGCAGTTCTCGTCCTCCAAAGAATTGATCCGCGAAAAAAAGCCAGGTTGCCCAATGGGCTGACGGACGAGTCGATGCCGATGCCAACTGCTGCGGCGAGTCATCGAACTAAACGAGTAATGAGTTGCCAGACCTGCAACCGATGTCGGACGCGTTCTCGCGGCTGGCCGGAATCAGTCGCCGCAGGCTGGAAGCACGGATTTTGGCTCCGCTGATTTCTTTATAGCTCGGCCACTCAGGAATTCAATCGCGGAACACCCGGTCCCGTCTGCCGCAGCCGAAGTAGTTGGAAAGAAGAGATTTGCACAAAATCACCCAAACCGGTACGTGCTTTGGCCACACAGTGCGTTATGATGCTGACATAACGTCAATAATCGGCCCCGCACGACGTACCGGCGAGAGACGGAGCGTGGAGATGAGACCGGCCTGCCGCAATCAGTGCGTCGTCAATACCGTTTTTTCCCTTGTGAGCATGAGGCTTGGCGCGAGACATCCGCAGCCTTCCTTGCCGCGCGGCGAAGCGCTTGAATATTCACTGATTGACACCCTTGAGTTTGATTGGCGGCCGGGTCGGCTAATTGCTGCGCCGCGATATATGGAGCGACGTTTTCTAAACGCTGCCTTTAGCATTTCCTTCAATCGATAACCACACCGCGGGCCGTCCCCATTTATATGGATCGATGCTTTCGCGGATTTCCCTTGCAATCTGTAATTGACAGAACGCCGGACGTTTTAGAAGGACGAATATCTTATGGACGAAAGGAAGCGAGATAGCATGATTGCGTATCTCCGCCATCGCATGGAAGAGTTTGGCATCAGACCAGAAGACCTTGCTGCAGTGCTGGCATCCGAGCCGGCCGCGCAAAAGGCCGGACGCTACCGTAGCGCAACTGGAGATAGCTGGGACGGCCAGGGCGAAATGCCTCAGTGGCTGAAACAGGCAATCAGCGCGGGTCAATCCATCGACCACTTTGAATTGTCGGCGGCGCCGGCGCCTGCCCCGCAGCCGAAAAAACGCGTGGACTGGCAGAACGACCCATTCGCCGGAAGTCCGCTCGCGCGTTCGAGCAATCGATAGACCACCGTATTATTCAGCCGCTAGCGTAAAGAAATCACCTCACACTTCCTCCGTGGGAAACCGCCGGTTCGGCGCGTTCGCAAGCACGCATGTACCCGTGCCACGCACACATGTGATGCGCTGTCGCGTGCGCTTGCCCCCGCTTTGCCCTGCTTTGCCCATTTGCATCCAGCCGCCCGTGCCCGCCGTATATCCGGACAGAGCAGCGCAATTGCGCGTTGCATCTCGAGGACCGATCATGATCATCGCGAGCGGCATACGTCCAGCTCACAGCGATCCTGATGCCGATGAGCTCGCAAGGAGAAGGATCATGCGCAAATCAATGCTGAAAATCATGCTGGGGTGTATCGCCGCGCTTTCAGTGGCAAGCGGTGCGGCGCTCGCTCAAGGCGGCGGCAACGGCCAGGGCGGCAGCGGCGGAGGCAACGCGCACAGCGCGGCCACCGCGGGCATGACCCATTGGGGCGATCCCGTCTCGAATCCGCTGGATCCGATGCCGGGCACCAGCATGAAAAACATGGATTCGGCCAAGGGCAATCCGCAGCCGATGTCGCCCGGCGACCCAATGAATCCCTCGAAAACCGCGCAGTAACTTTTGCCGGCGTTTCGCCTCAGGCCTGATTCAGACTGAGGCGGCGCCTGCGCAATGTGTTCACGCGTCGCACGTCGTGACGCGCTGCGGCGAGGGGCTCGACGCGGGAATCGTGGCCGTTGCGACAGCGCTGGCCGGCGTAGCGTATTGCGGCAGTTCGATAAACGCGCTCATCTGCCGCACGATTTGCCAGAACACCTTTTCGAACAGGCGCGCGCGCTCGGGCTCGGCGATGTCGTCGGCGAGCGGATCGGCGAAGGTCCAGCTGCACGACGCAGGCTCGCCAGGAAACGCGGGCGCGTGGTGTGCGTCGACGGATTCGTCCAGCGCGACGACGAGGTCCATGCGCGGCGCCCATTCACCGGTGAATTCCAGCCAGCTTTTCGGACTGAGAATGCCGAGGTCCGAGATGCCCGGCCGCAATTGCGCGACCGCGAATGGATGGACCCGCGCGGCCGGTTCCGGCCCCGCGCTGAACGCGTCGAACCGGTGTCCCGCCAGTTCCCGCAACAAAGCTTCGGCAATGATGCTCCGTGCTGAATTCTCGCGACAGAGAAACAGCACCTTATATTTTCTGGTCACGCTTACCCCGTACCCGTGTTTTTTTGTTTGTTTCTGTGTGCAATTCTGCCGGCCCAGTCTTGCGCCCTCGTGACACTACGATGTTCAAATTTGTTGCGCCACGAGAATTTGTACCAGGGCTTGCTCACTCACGGGCACCGCGCGTCGCGCGTGCGCCGAAGTGTACCAACGCAAGCGCCAAGCTTTCATTCAGCCTTCGGTGTAGAGCAAACCGAGATCGGGCATTTCACACCGAAGCGTCGCTCTCGCGTCGGCCGGACACGATGCGGTTGGCCGCGTCGCTTCCGTCGGACGCCGCGGCGGGCGAAGTATAGAACCTCATGGTCTACCAGCCAGGGCGTCATTCCTCACACGGCTGCGGATTCGGTGGTCTCGCATCGCGGCTCGCGGCAAGGACATGGCGCGTTGCGCGCCCGCCGATTGTGCTGCTGCTGGCGACGCACTATTTTTCCCAGACGGATTTATCCCGGCCAGTCCCGCCTTCATACTGGTGCTGACTTTTTATGCGCACGCCATGTCGACCGAGCGCGCGACGCGTCACCCCACGAAGGAAATCACGGGATGCTGAACAGAAACGCCATTAGCTCGGGCGCCTACCTCGAAAGTTTTGAATCGCTGCCCAAGGACATGCTCTGGACGCAGGCGCAGATCGACGCCTCGCTCGCGCATACCATGCGGCAGCGTCCGGGCAACGGCGATGTCTGGGTCTTCGCCTACGGCTCGCTGATGTGGAATCCGATCTCGGACTTCGACAGCCGCCGCATCGCGACCCTGCACGGCTGGCATCGCAGCTTCTGCATCCGTATGATCGCCGGACGCGGCACGCCGCAGCAGCCGGGCCGCATGCTCTCGCTCGAACAAGGCGGCAGCACGCAAGGCGTCGCGTTGCGCCTGTGCGGCGAGACGCTCGAAGAAGAACTGCGCATTCTCTGGATTCGCGAGATGGTCACCGGCGCCTATCGTCCGACGTGGGCGCCGGTCACACTCCAGGACGGCACCGAACTATCCGCGATCGCCTTCGTGGCGGATCACGGGAATTCGCAATACGAAGGCGACGCGCGCGCGCCGCTGATCGCACCGTCGATGGCCGTGGCGACCGGTCTGTTCGGCACGAACGCGGAGTACGTGTTCAAGCTGCAGAGCGCGCTCGCGGACTGCGGCCTTAACGATGCCTATATCGACGAACTCGCCGCCGAGCTGGCACGGATCGCCGGGCAACCGGCGTGATGCGTCAGAGCCGCAAGCCGTTGAGAAACTGGAACCAGAGGCCGCTCAGGGTACCGGCTGGATGTGTGTCGCTGGCGGGTTCTTCGCGCTTGTCCTGCTTCGCGCGGTGAACTGGTGAACCGTGTACGGCGGCATCATCTTTCGCTGAAGTCGCCTCGGTCCTGACCGAACCATCGACACTCTCGGGCGCATCCGCCGCGACTGGTTCAGCCTCGGCCTTCGCCGTTTCGCGGCGCGCGGCCTGCAACGCCGATACGCTGTCCGCGATCTGCGCGGCTCGCCGCGCCTCACATCGACGCCCGAGCAGCACGCCGAACAGCACATCGCGGTTGTGGCCGTCGTCGGCGAAACGCATGGCGAGCGAGACCATCTCCGCGTACGCGGCTTCGTCGGCAGCGCGCGCCGCCGCTTCGCGTTCGGCTTGCGCCTTCTGCTGGCGGGTGTGTTGCGCTTCCCAACCGCGCATCTGCTCGGCGTAGACCGCGTCGTACACCTTGCGCTGCGCGGCGTCGGAGAGGATCGCGTACGCGTCCTTGATTTCCTGGAAGGTGGCGCGCGCGACTTCTTCGGCGCCGCTATTGCGGTCGGGATGCCACTTCATCGCGGCCTTGCGGTAGGCCCGCTTGATTTCTTCGTCCGTGGCGTGCGTGGGCACGCCGAGGGTGTCATAAAGAGTTGCCATTGCTTGTTCGACCTCGCCGTGATTGGCTTTGCGGAGGATCGTAACATGCAAAAAACGGCTTTATCGTGAAGTGGCCCGGTCGCAAGGCTCTCGGTCAGCGGATAAAAAAAGGCCCCACCACTGGCGTGGCGAGGCCGAGTCCCATGTCAAGGAGGTGTCATGGAGGAGACGATTCGATCATAGCCGCGTGTCATCGCGCCCCCAAACAATGGTTCGCCATATGCTTATCCGGCGCGGCTTCAAGTGCATTGCAGTACACGCGGCATAGGCTCCGCGACACCGAAGGCGGCCGCGCCGCCGTTCCGGCAACACGCCGCACGGTTATATCGTTAGAACAAAAAGTCGCTTCGTGCGGCGCCCAGCGCTGATTAAGATAACACTTCAAAGTCCGGTTCGCCCCGGTCCGCCGCGCGCAGCCCCGTGCCGGCGCACCGTGAGCCGCTACCGAAGGAGCATTTCGTTGACCAGTTTCGATCATCATCGCCGGCCGCTCGTCATCGGCATTGGCGGCACGACACGTGCAGCTTCGTCGACCGAGCGCGCGCTCGGCTTCGCGTTGCGCGGCGCGCAGGCCGCCGGAGCGAACACCCGCCTGTTCGGCGGCACCTTCCTGCACAGTCTGCCCCACTACGCGCCGGAGCAGACCCACCGCACGGACGAGCAGCTTGAAGTGATCGAGGCGGTGCGCCATGCGGACGCGCTGATCATCGCCACGCCCGGCTATCACGGCGGCGTGTCCGGTCTCGTCAAGAACGCGCTCGACACGCTCGAGGAATTGCGCGCCGACGAGCGCCCGTATCTGGATGGCCGCGCGGTCGGCTGTATCGTCACGGCGTATGGCTGGCAAGCCGCGGGCTCGGTGCTGACGTCGTTGCGCTCGATCGTCCACGCGTTGCGCGGCTGGCCCACGCCGTTCGGCGCCGGCATCAATACGCTGGAAACGCGCTTCGACACCGTCGACACCTGTTCGGACGAGAAGGTCGTCGATCAGCTCGCCACCGTCGGCCAGCAGGCCGCACAATTCGCGCTGGCGTTCAACGCGCATCGCGTGCCGGACGCCGCGCCGGTCGGCAACGCGCTCAAGGACGCACAACCCGCACGCCTCCTGCACGCGGTTTAAATCCCCTCTTTGCCTACCGTCTCACGACGCCGTGGACCCGCCTGGGCGGCCCACGGCGCGGTCGTTCGCGCGAACCGTGCGGCACATAACAGACCCGTCTTCCGCATCGCCGGATAGTGTGTTTGAACACAGCGAATATGATCCGATCGGGGCTCCTGCACACTTCCCTTCTGATTTGCTTACGACTAAAGATTGGTTCACCCGCTGCGCAGCGCGGCCTAGGCTTGACCTTGCCCGCTGATTTACCGGCCGCGTGACGCTACGGGTTGCGTCCGAGGTGCCGGCCTTTTCGACGCAAGCGGGGCACAACGACTGCCAAAAATCATGAATGCACATATTCGCTACAAGGGTTACGAAGTTGCACCGGCCGCACAACAATTACCCAATGGCCTGTTCGCCGCCAACCTGACCATCGAGAAAACTTCCGCGAATCACGACCAGCATTATTCATTCGACGCGCTCGATTATTTCTTCGACGAAGAGCACGCGCTGGCCTACGCATTCCGCTGGGGACGCATGTGGATCGATAACCACCAGTAAAGTCACCGATCGCGTCATTGGCATCATGTGCGATGGGAGCGGCGCCAGCCGGCTTGCGCCGCTCGGCATCGGTTTTTAGACGGTTGTGCCAGAATGGGCGACGCATCGAGTTCGCCCTCTGTACGCCTGCCATGTCCGACACACTGACAGATGTTGCCGAAGACCGCACCCTACGCCACTGGACATTCCGCGGCCCTGCCCGCGTGAAAATCGGTTCCGAGGCGCACAGGCAGATGTTTTGCCGCATGCTGCCTGAAACCTACATCCCTTCTAAGCCGGCCGTACTCGAATGGCCGCCGTTGCCGCCCGATGCACTCGAACGGCTGTGTTCGCTGCCCATCTGGGACATCGCGAGACCGAAGGCCGCGCGTCGATTGCCGTCCATACCTATGCCGCGCAATTGCGCGATCCCCTGCTGCGCGAAGCCATCACTTTTGTTGTACATCAACTGGGTCGCGTGGTATCGGCGTACCATGCCGCTCTGGCGCAGACCGTGGCACTCGCTGCGCGTGGCCGCGATCAGGGTGGTGCTGGTCTGGCAGCGCTTCGCGATCGCGAGAGGCATCGACGCGCAAGGCACCGCGCACGATTCGAATTTTCTGCTCGCGAACAGTGGGGTAATTGGTGAAGCCATGAATGCGCGCGACTTGTTCACGCTCTGCCTCGCGGAAAACGACCGGCGCATGAGCGGTTACGATGCGAGACTGCTGCGGCCCAGGCTGGTGCCCACGCAGCCGCGCTTCGCACTGCGCTTCATGAAACCCTCGCGCCGGGACACCCCATCAGGACAAGGAGACGCCGGCCATGACATGGACCGTCGATGAACAACTCGCGTTGACCGCCACCGAAGCCGTCGCCGCGATCCAGTCAGGCCGCCTGAATGCCGCCGACTACGTGGCCACCTTGCTCGCACGCGCGGCGGCGCTCTCGAGCCTCAATGCGCTCACCGCGCTCGACCTCGACGGCGCGCTCGCCGCCGCGCGGCGCATCGACGCATTGCCCGCAGCCGAGAAGGCTCGCTTGCCGCTCGCGGGTTTGGCCATAGTCGTGAAGGACAACATCAACACGGCGGGCATGCAGACCTCGGCGGGCACACCGGCGCTCGAGGGCTTCATACCGAAGACCAATGCGCCCTCCGTCCAGCGCCTTATCGACGCCGGCGCGATCGTGCTCGGCAAGGCCAACATGCATGAACTGGCGTTCGGCATCACGAGTACGAACCTCGCCACGCATGCCGGCCCGGTGCGCAATCCCTACGATCCCAGGCTGATTCCTGGCGGCTCGTCGGGCGGCACCGCCGCGGCGATTGCCGCTCGCATCGCGCCCGCGGGTCTCGGCACCGACACCGGCGGCTCGACTCGCATTCCGGCCGCGTTGACGGGCACGGCGGGGTTTCGTCCGTCAGTCGGCAACGGCGGCGCCGAACGGCGCTATCACGATCCAGACGCCGTGGTGCCGATCAGCCATACGCGCGACACCGTCGGGCCGATGGCACGCACCGTCGCCGATATCGCGCTGCTCGACGGCGTGATCACCGGTGCCGGCGCATTGCCAACCGTCGCGTTGAGCGGCTTGCGCATCGGCTTGCCCGCGCCGCTGTGGGAAGGACTCGAACGCCAGGTGGAAGACGTCGCACGGACCGCGTTGAAGAGACTCGAAGCGGCCGGCGTGGTGTTCGTGCCGGTGGCGATGAGCGATCTGGACGATCTGAACGGCATGGTGGGCGGCCCGATCGCAATCCATGAGCCGCGCGACGACGTGCCCGCCTGGCTCGTCGCCAACGACGCGCCCGTCAAAACCATCGTCGAATTGGCGGCCCGCATTGCCAGCCCGGACGTGCGCGCGATTTACGACGGCGTGCTCGACGATGTGCTCGGCGACCGCTACGAGGCGGCGCTGAATCATTGGCGGCCGCGCTTGCAGCAGTATGTGGCCGCGACGTTCGCCGACGAGCGCCTCGATGCGCTGCTGTTTCCGACCACGCGCCTCGCCGCCGTGCCGATCGACGACGTGAACGGCTCGTCGACGGTCTCGATCGACGGTTCAGAGCCGATCGACACCATGGATGCATTCCTGCGCAACACCGATCCGGCCAGCACCTCGGGCATTCCGGGGCTCTCGCTGCCGGCGGGCATGACCGCGAGCGGCTTGCCGGTCGGACTCGAACTGGACGGCCCGCTCGGCGAAGACCGGCGCCTGCTGGCGATCGGCATTGCTTTCGAGCAGCTTCTCGGCGTGCTGCCGGCGCCCACGCTTTGATACCGCAGCCACCTTCACAACACCTCTAAAAACTCAACCAATCCGCCGATGAAAACATCAACGCCCGCTCTCCCGCAGCGGGCCCTCTTACGCCACGGCACGCGAGTCGCTGCGGCGTTGGCCCTCGCGTTGGCCGCCAGCGCATGCGCGCGCCTCGCCGCGGTCGACTCGAACGCGCTGTGGAAAATCGTCGATTTGCGTTGCGTGCCGTCGCAGCAGGCAACCGGCACGCCGGGTCAATGCACGTTTGTCGACCTGAACAAACGCTACGCTATCCTGAAGGATATCGTCGGACGCTCGCAGCACCTGTTGATTCCGACCGATCGCATCACCGGTATCGAAAGCCCGCTCGTGCTCGCGCCGCATGCACAGGATTACTGGGTGGACGCCTGGGACGCGCGGACCTACGTGGAGAAGTCGGTCGAACGCTCGCTGCCCGACAATCAACTCGGCCTAGAAATCAACTCGCAATATCGCCGCACGCAGAACCAGTTGCATATTCATATCGATTGCATGCGCGCCGATATCAGCGAAGCGCTCGCGCGTCACGCCAAAGATTCGCCGGATGAATGGCGCTGGGAGACACTCGACGGTAATCGCTACCGCATCATGCGCGTGACCTCGCTTGGCGCAGCTGACAACCCGTTTCGCATCGTCGCGCGGGACAATCAGGGCGCGGCGGCGATGGCCGGGCAAACCATCCTCGTGACGGGCGCGGGGCCGTCCGCCGACAAGGACGGCTGGTTGATCGTGAACAGCGGGATCGACGTGGACAACGGCAGCGGCTCGGCTGAAGGTCTCCAGGATCACGCCTGCCGCGTGGCGGACGCGCCCTGAGCGCCTGACCAATAAGGCCGGAAGGCGCGCCGGCGCTTAGGCCCGCCCGCCTTTTCACGTTTTCACAGATGCATTGCTGAACAAATTGGTTCTGGCAACGCGCGCGGGTCCGTAGGATCGGTCTGAACCTGCATTCCGACCGATCCTGTCAATGGCGATTTATCTCGACGACACGCAACGCAACACACTCGCCCGCATGGCGACAAGCTGGACATGGCGCACGCAATGGCCGACCTGGGCGCTAATCATAACGATCTATGGGGGATGGTTCGGCGTGGCGACCCATGCGCGCGAACTTGGCCTGCCGTTCACCACGCTCCTGCTCGCTGTGCTCGGCACGTGGTACATGTCGTTGCAACATGAACTGCTGCACGGTCATCCCACGCGCTCGCCGCTCGTCAACGCCCTGCTCGGTTTCGCGCCGCTCGCCGTGTGGTTTCCGTATGGCATCTATCGCGATTCACATCTTCAGCATCACGACGATCCGCATCTGACGCATTCCGAGCGCGACCCCGAAAGTTACTTCGTCAGCGCGCTCGTATGGCGACGCACAGGTTGGGCGATTCGCGCGCTGCTGACCTTCCGTAATACGTTTATCGGCCGCCTGCTTGTCGGTCCGGCGTTCGCCATCGCCGCAACGGGCGTGGATGCGCTGCGTAAGATCAAAAGCGGCGATTGGCGCGATGTCCCGGTGTGGCTCGCGCACTTCGCCGCCGTCGCCGTGCTCGCGGCCTGGCTGCAACATGCGTGCGGAATCCCGGCGTGGGTCTTTATCGTCGGTGCGGGTTATGGAGCCCTGTCGTTGGGTTCGATCCGTTCGTTTCAGGAACATCGCGAGGCGCAAGCGCATGAGCATCGCACCGTCATTAACGAAGCCGCGTGGTTCTGGCGTCTGCTCTTTCTGAACAACAACTACCATCTCGTTCATCATGACTTGCCTCATGTACCGTGGTTTGCACTCCGGGACGTCTATGAAACGTCCCGCCAGCAATACATAGAGCGCTCAGGGGGCTTTCTCGTACGGGGCTACAGCGAGTGGTTGAGGCTTTACGCATTCGCTTCGGTTGCGCATCCGGTGCATGGCAATCTGCCCGATTTCATCCAGAGTGATCCGCCTGTTTCCGCCAGCTTTGCAGGTAAATTGCGGGAAAAATTCATGGTAGTTATCCGTCGAGGAGAACTCCGTGAAGCGAACCTGTCCGCTCCTACTGAACGCCAGGCCGCAAGACAAGCCCTATAAGCGCCGTGATCGCGCTCCAGGTATCCGCGGGTGCCGGTCTCGGGTTCGAAGGTGGGGAAATTTGACTGCCCGCTGGATGGCAAAGATTGCAGTTATACCCTTGGGCGATTCCCCTGATCGGTCGATAAGCGAGGCCGCCAACGTCGCAACGATGTGGCCAGGGTGGTGGCGTCCGGCATTCACTCCAAGGCCTATGAAAAGCAGCTGCAACTGCGGACGATCACCCACAACAAGAACATCGTTTGGGCCGTCTGCGAGGACTGACCATATGCCTTTTCGAGATCAAATTCGCCACGACGCGGCGCACGTTACCGGAGGCGATTCAGGCCGCGCCCCTTTCCTCCTTGAACAGATGGAGCGCCTCCTGTATGGGCCGGTCGGAAAACGAGAACAAGACGCTGTCCTCGTCAGCCTCGTGCTGAACGTGATGCCACGACGGGACGACAAAGATATCTCGCTTGCTCCATTCCACGGTGACGTCGTTTCCGATCCGACTACGGCCCCGCCCTTCGATAGGCACAAAGACCGTAGCGTCGGTTGAACGGTACGCCTCCGTCGAAAACCCCTTGGGCAGCAACTGCGTGAAGGTAGCCATCGTCGCCATCGCATACTTTCCATTGTTTGGGTTGACGTATTTCATCTTCAGCCCATGACAGGGATCCCAGGCGTTCGCGCGGCGCATCCGCTCCAGCGCTTCGCGTGTCCGCCCATACGGATAGTTAAAGATGGGCGAGGTCCCGCCGGCAGGACGATGGTCTACCGGAAGCAGATTGGCTCCGTAGCGGACGTCACTGTCGCCGACGGGGCGTGTAATCGATTGTTCGTCCTCGCCGAGATGCTCGGCAAACGAAGCGTCCACAAACTGCACCACCGGTATGTCCAGACCGTCCAGCCAGATAATCGGCCGGTCGCTTTCATTGCCATGATCGTGCCACGCCATCGGCGGCGTGATAATGAAATCCCCTTCGTTCATCATTGTGCGTTCGCCATTCACCGATGTGTGAGCGCCAGCGCCTTCCATCACAAAACGAAGCGCCGTCTGCGCGTGACGGTGCGCGGGCGCGATCTCGCCGGGAAGGACAAGTTGCACCCCCGCATACAGATCGGTCGTGATCTTCGATTCACCACGCAGGCCGGGGTTCTCTAGCACGAGCACGCGCCGCTCGGCTTCCTTTGCCGTAATGATGTCGCCGGCCTCCATCATGGCCGCGCGGACGTCTGCGAAACGCCAGTGTGCCGGCACGCATTTGCTCCGCGGCTCGGGCGTAATCAGGTCATTC
This sequence comes from Paraburkholderia aromaticivorans, assembly GCF_012689525.1. Classification (NCBI taxonomy): domain Bacteria; kingdom Pseudomonadati; phylum Pseudomonadota; class Betaproteobacteria; order Burkholderiales; family Burkholderiaceae; genus Paraburkholderia; species Paraburkholderia aromaticivorans. Next base: position 1,269,920 of record NZ_CP051515.1, on the reverse strand, counting down.
AGCGACGTCCAAAGCGGCGCGAGGTTCTTCTGGCCGATCCGTTCGTAAAAAGCCTCACGCTCGGGCGTCTCCATCACACGCAGCTTGTCAGAGTTATCAGGCATCGTTTCCCTCGTCCTTTTCCGACTCAATCCCGCGTTTATTGAAAATCCGCGCAGGAGCTGTTTCCTTTAACGCCGCGACTGCAATGGCTCCAGCGCAGATTGTCCAAAGCGGCATAGTCACCGCATGCTCGATGCCGAAATGTTTGGCCAGATAGCCTGCATACGCCGGTGCCACGCCGCCGCCAAAGACTTCCCCAATACCGATGATCATGCCCGATGCCGTGGACATCAGTTGAACCGGCACGGCTTCCGCCGCGACCGGACCAACGGTCAGTGTGATCAGGCTGTACAGACAACCCATGGCGATCATCAGGCAGATGAACAACGGAACCGGCGACGCTCCGGTTCGCAGGAAAATCCAAAGCGACAGAAATACGCCCGCCGCGGAAAACAGCATGACGGGTTTGCGGCCGACGCGGTCTGAAAGTGCCGGCAGCACGAGAGCCCCGATCGCCCCGCCAAAGCCCAGCGAGGAAAGAATGAAACCCATCTGCTGCATATCCAGATGCAGATAGTCGACAAGATAGTTGGGAAACAACGCAGCAATGACGATCTGGCACGCGAGCCAACACAACATGCAAATGATGCCGAGCGGCACATTGCGATAGCGAAACACCTCATACCAGCGATGCTGAGCAGCATCGTGTGTCATGGTGTGCTTCGCAATTTCCATCGGTGACGGCCGGCGTAACACCCGTTGCGCGAAGAACGCTACGATGAGACCCGGAAATGCCACCAGCAGGAAAATCCAGGGCCAGCTCATCACCTTGAGAAGTTGCGTCACCACGATCGGGGTGAGACCAAGCCCGAGAAGCGCTGGCATCATTTGCTGAATCCCGACGTTGCGTCCGTGCCGGCTCGGTGGCGACGCATCCATCGTTGCAATTATGCTAGCAGGCGTGAAGGCACCCTCAGCTACCCCCATGAATGCCCGGATGGCAATCAGGCTGCCGACCCCCGTCGCGAGTCCGCCAAGACCCGCCAGCAACGAAAATCCGATCATGGCCGGTACGATGACTCTCTTGAAGCCGATCCGGTCTGAGAGATTTCCTGTCAGTAGTGCCGACAAGCCCCATGCGAGCGCCAATGCTCCCGTGATATGCCCAAGGTCCTGATAGTCGAGCTTCAAATCGTGCATCAGTACTGGCATCAACGGCACAATCAGGAAGCGATCTATGCCGACGAGCCCCATGCCGATGGCCATCAGCATGACAGCTTTCCATTCATAGCTTTTTGACGACTCAACGTGCGACGGCGCTACCGTTGAGGGCGCCAGCGGAGGGGTGACGTTCATTCGAAGTCCTTCTGGTTGGATGGCATCGCACGTTCGAACGCCGGCATTGCCAGAGCCGCATTCGAAATTCGCTGCGCGAGTGGGAAAGGGGTCATGGCGAGATCGAAATTAAGGGCGTTAATCACTTGAGGAACGCTATTAAGGATTGGTACAACCGATGTATAGCGGATGACTTTGGCAGCGTGGCAAAGCCCCTCGCGAATCTGGACGCGCTCTTGTGATATGCGTGAGCGGCTACGCCCGTCGCCGGAAGTTCATCGATCATCCTTGTCTCCTGCTCGATTTTGCGTTGTTACTCACTATCGACGCCGCCGTGATCGCTGTCCAACGATAAAAATCGACTGCATGATCTCAATAAGTGATTACCAGTCAGACGGGTTCAACGCGCATTTCCATGTTAATTTCGCAACGCTAAGTATCTTCAAGATCCGTTGGACACAAAGGATTCGAATTACCCGATCTGGCGTTCAATTTGAGTCGAACCCGCAACGATCTTTCCTGGCAAAACATGATGCGAAATAGTGGTAATCCCTATTACACTACGATCACTGACTGCGGACACGGACGTCTGTAGCGCGAAATCAACCCATCAAGGCTGCCTCCATGAATTCCCTTTTCAACACGCTAATCGTCGCCTCAGTTCTGGCCGTTCCGGTTCTGTCCTTTGCTCAGCAATCTTCGTCGCCTGTCACGCGCGCTCAGGTGCGTGCAGAACTCGGCCAACTCGAGGCCGCTGGATTTAAGGGTGCTTCCACGGGTCCTTACTACCCCGCGAACCTTCGGGCTGCGGAGGCTCGGGTCGCCCGGCAAAATGTCGCCGGTCAAGCAACATCCAATAACTACGGTCCGTCGACCAGCGGTTCGTCGCAATCCGGCCAGCCGGGAGTTTCGGCGAACGTGCAATAGACGGACTACGACCATTCAAAGCCAGGGCCGTTGCACGGCAAGCAACGGCCGGTTCGCGATTACCGCTCTATGGCATATACGCTGAGCCGATTGTCCACTGAAGAGACTCCAGGCACACTCTTGGCGATCTCTCCCGCGCGATCCACCTGATCACTCTTCGGCACAGAACCAGACAACGTTATCGCGCCGCCTTTCGCGTAGACGAACAACTGCGTCATGTCGATCCCGTTTGCCTTCGCCATTGCAGTTCGCACATTTTTGGCGAGCTTACGATTAGCGGCCCTGATTGATTTTGCGCTCGGTGCGCCACCCGCAGCCGCCGACGCGACCACCGCACCGCTATTGCCGTCCTGCGCAAATGTCGCCAACGGTGCAACGGCAACTGACAACGCGACCACCAATCCAATCTGTACGATTGTTCTCATTTTGCTTTTCACTATGTTAGAGATGTTTGAGGCCTGCTTGGATACACGCAGCAACTTTTGCGAGTCAATGGCGGTATCTTCCGTCAGGCAGACACCGCCACAGCAGCGCCTTCCCCGACACAGATCGCCTTTCGACAAGCGGCCGGCCTGACGTCTTTTAGCCTTAGAACGAATGCCGCACACCAACCTGCACACCGGTCTGGCTACCGTCTGCAGACGCGGTCCGATAGGCAGCAGACGTGCCGTTGTACGAGTCGAAGTTCAGCGCCGAATGACGCGAATAGCCCACTACCACGTATAGATCGGTGCGCTTTGATAGCAGGTAATCGCCGATGGCCATGATCTGCTGGGGGCTGGCCGGCCTTGTCACCTCGCCATTAGCTCCAGTTGCCGTCTGAATGCGGTCGTAGTAGTACGCAAGGGTCAGGATCTTGTCGACGGCAATTAGGTAGCGTGTGGCCACCCAGAAGTAATCGTCGCGTGCGGCGTACCCGGCGAGCGGATCGTTCTTTCCATACCGGTACCCTCCCATGAACTTGAGCGCGGCGGTTGAATAGGTGATCCCGATAGCCGCCTTTTCGAACCGCGCATAGTTGCTGCCAATACCCTCTGAGCGGTGAAGGTTGTCGTATCCCAAGCTAACAGAGAGCGTGCCGTTATCGTATGAAGCAGCGCCACCGTAACCCGAACCATTCGAGAACTGCCCTGCAAGGTTGCTAAAGGAATAGTGTCCCGTCAGCGTCACCGGTCCGAAAGCGTTTTTGTACTTGACGACATTGCTCTCCCAAAGATTTGAACCGACTTCCGCAACGACCGGCTCGTACGTACCCGACAGGTCCGTCGGCGACGACGGGTAAAGTGCATCCACGAGCGACGTGTACTGTCTACCAAAGCGAAGCGTGCCAGCCTTCGGCGACGTCAGACCGACCCACGCGCTACGACCAAAAAACTCTTGCATCAAAGCGCCGTTAGGAACCAGAAATCCGCTCTCTACCTGGAATTCCGCCTTCAGACCACCTCCGAGGTCCTCATTGCCAGTCAGACCCCAGCGTGAGCCACCCGAACGAGCTCCGTCCGCCATTGACCAGCGATTGCCGGTGGTCCCAGACTGGCCGGGATTGATTGGCCAATGATTGGTGAACTCGATTGCGGTGTCGAGAATGCCATAGAGCGTTACGCTCGATTCAGCATGCCCACAAACCGCAAACGTCCCGGCCACCAGGCCGGCGAACATCTGCCTCTTCATCAAAAGTCCCCTCCGTTTAGAATTGCCATCTCGAAACTCTCTGTATCCCCACGTATTCGTGTTTTTTTAGCGGGCATTCTTTCCGTAGCGTGGAAGCTGCGGGCGCCTTGTTTTTCAGACGAAGGCAAACAGCAAAACGTGAATCCAGTCGCACGCTCATCAACCGATTAAACGGTATGTTTTTATTTAGTATGACTACCAATAAAGAAGGCGATTTTTCGTGCACGTAAAAGATGGGTTATCTGTGCTTCCTTTTTATGACTTTGGGTTACCCCCACCGCCTGCCATGCAGGCCGCGCCCCACTATCGCTGCAAATCCTGCGTTTCGCATCGGAGCAAGTAGGCCAAACTGTCATCGCGATGCGCATCCGCTTCAATTTCTGGCATAAGAATTCTCCTGGACACTGAAAGATGCCGGTAGCTAAGTGTTGGTGATTTTTTTTGCGCTGATGGTTCAGGTCAGAACCGATGCGTCAATCGCGGAAAGGCTTCAGAACTTTGTTGGCTCCGCATTTGCGTTTCGCATTGCTGCCAACTATCGAGGTTCCGGTGATCACTGTCTAACGATTAAAAATAACTACGCGATCTCGATACCTGATCACCGGCATCCGAAATTCGGAGAACAGATCCGATATGTTCTATCGGGCTTGCGGTTCGAGAAGCATCTGGCCGGCGATCCCGGTTGCGATCTCACGGAAGTTCGCGACCGCCGGATTGTCCGTGCTGGGATTCCATGCTGCGATCAGTTCATAAGGCGTGAGCAGTTCGTCGAGCGGTATGTAGATGACGTCGAGTTGCTGGACGCGAGCAACCCACTGCGGTACCAGCGTAACGCCGAGGCCCGCGCTAACGAGCGCGAGGAGAGTGTGAAGCTGTTCGGCCTCCTGGACGATTCGAGGTGCGAACCCGGCCAAAGCGCAGCACGCAACGATGATTTCCAGAATCCGGCTGTTCATCCTGCGGGGAAACAGCACAAACGGCTCGATGCCTAGTTCGACAATTGAGAGCGTCGGCCGTACGGCGAGCGGATGGCCCTGGGGGATGGCCGCCACCAAAGGGCCTGCGGCAAGTTCCGCAGACTTGAGAGCATGACCAGGCGACGGCGAGGGCATGATCCCTATATCGATGGTTGATGTTCGAATCGCCTCGATCTGCGCGCTTCGATCGAGCGGATGCAGCGTCAATTCGACTTGCGGCCACCTCTGGCGAAAGTCCCGGAGTATCGGCGGCAGAATGGACCACAGGACGTTATCAACAAAGCCGATCGCTAGCCTCCCGACCGTACCATCGGCCGACGCACGCGCACGACGCATCGCTTCATCCGCCCGACGCAACAGATCGCGCGCTTCAGGTAAGAATATCTCGCCGGGGACCGTGAGCCGAACGTTGTGGCGTGAACGCTGCAGCAGCGAAAATCCGAGCTCTTCTTCAAGTAGTTTCACCTGATGGCTCACCGCTGACTGCACGACGTGCATACGCTGTGCGGCCCGGCCGAAATGCAACTCTTCGGCGACTGCCGTGAAATACCGAAGTCTACGCAGGTCCATGATGAAAGAGCGCCATAAGGTTACGAAAGTCCCATCGAAGTTCCGCACCTTCAGGCGCTTTCCTCACGAGGGTGAACCTTGGCCAGTCGACGGCGGCCCGCCAGACAATTTACGGAAGCCGTGCCTCCGTAGACCGGCCAATCGGGATTATCGGGTCGCGTCGAGCACGAGCTTGCCGCGCGCATGACCGGTCAGGTTTTTTTGCAAGGCATCGGCGGCACGCGACAGCGGAAAGACCGTCTCGACTTCGACCATGAGTTCACCCGAGTCAAAGAGTGCCGCGATTGCAGTCAACTGCTTGCCGTCGGAGCGGGTGCCGAAATGCTTCCCTAGCACACCACCCAACTTGGCGCGCTCGGCGTCTGGCGGGCTCACCGGCGACACCAGGATGCCGCCAGGTTTTAGCAACGACCAGGAGCGATCCTGCGTTTCGCCGCCAACCAGATCCAGGACGATGTCCACGGACGACACGCTCTGTTCGAAGCTTTCCCTCCGGTAGTCGATGACCTGCATCGCACCTAGCTGTCTGACGTAGTCGAGATTGCCGGACGACGCCGTTCCGATGACCTCCGCGCCGGCGATTCTGGCCAACTGCACCGCCATACTGCCAACGCCGCCCGCCGCGCCATGAACCAGGACGCGCTGACCCGGCTTGATATCAGCGTGCTCGTGCAACGCCTGCCATGCGGTCAACGCTGCCGCCGGCACTCCTGCCGCTTCAAGCAATGAAAGTTTTTTTGGCACTGACGCCAGGCGTGCAGCAGAGGCCACCACCTTGGTGGCGTACCCGCCGACGATGCCGATGAAACCGAAGACTTCGTCCCCCACAGCGAAGTCCGTGACCCCAGCGCCCAGCCCCGAAATCTTTCCCGACACTTCGACGCCAGGTGAGTAAGGCAGTGACAGCGGCAGGAAGGCTTTCATCCTGCCCTCCAGGATTTTCCAATCGACCGGATTGACGCCGCTCGCCGCGACGTCGATCAATACTTCGCCCTCGCCGGGGACGGGGTCAGGGATATCTTCAAGCGTCAAACGCTCGGGCCCGCCGTAGGCGTGGGCACGTATAGCTTTCATGGGTAACTCCTGATTGAACGACCGTACATATACAGCCGCCCTGACGTATCAAATGACCGAAAGCAGGCCGCCATCGACGAGCAGGGCGATACCGGTGACATAGCTCGACATGTCCGAACCGAGCCACGCAACGGCGTCGCCTATTTCTGACGGCTTTCCCAGGCGGCGCAGCGGAGTGCGTTGCCGAAAACCTTCCGAGGCTGCGGCAATGCCGGGATTCGTGCGTAGCAAATGCGTGTCGATCGTGCCGGGGCAGATCGCGTTGACGCGGATGCCGTCGGGCCCGAGCGCATCCGCCAGGGCCTTGGCCATCAGCACGACGCCCCCCTTGCTCGTGGAATAAGCGACGGTCATTCCCGCGCCCGCGATGCCTCCCATGCTCGCCATCAACACAATGCTGCCTGGCTTGCCACGCGCCTTCATCTGGCGCGCCGCCGCTTGCGCGCCAAAAAGCACGCCGTCAAGATTGACCGCCATCAACTTCCGGTAGTCGCTTTCGGCCACCTCGGGACCATCCTCACGCAGCGTGATGCCGGCGTTGCAAACCATCACGTCGACTCCGCCGAACTCGTCCGACGCGTCGACCAGCGCGTCGACTTCCGCGTGCTGCGTCACGTCGGTGCGCTGAAACCGTGTGGGCACACCCAGTGCTTCAATCTCGCTGATGGTCGATGTACCGCCCTCGTGCGGAGTCTCCGTGACGTCTGAGACGATCACGGCCTTCGCTCCATGCCGCGCCGCACTAATCGCAATGGCTCGACCAATTCCGCTGGCTGCACCTGTGACCAGTACGACCTTGTCTTTGAGAACATCGCTCACTTTGGTATCCTTATAAATAAGTAAGATTGACTGCATGCACTGGCCCGGCGATCTACCGATGCGTAGCGGGCATCACGGCGTCGCTGTGCAGACGCGGGCTATTGTTCACGCCTTCGTCCCGCCTGCAGGAAACGCACCGAGTTGCTGCATCAGCAAGAACAGGTTAGCCACGCCCCAGTGCTCTACGATCTTGCCGCTGCGCACGCGCATCGCGTCGACTGTTTCAAAATGGATCTTTCGACCGGTGGGCGGCACGCCAAGGAAGGTGCCTTCGTGTGTGCCGTGATACGTCTTGTAGGTGGTCACCAGATCCCCGTCGGCAACCTGCCAATGGATGTTCGCGTGGAAATCGGGGAATGCGGCACGCAGCACGTGGTAGAGGGCGCGTGCACCGTCCTTGTCTGGAGTGCAATTCGGCTGCGGCGTATGGTCGACGAAATCGTCCGCGAACAATTCTTCGAATACGTCGAAGTTGCCGCCCCCTTGTACCTCTTCGGTATTGCGACGAACTACAGCCTTTGCTTCTTCGCTTGCGTTGCTATGGGCCATGTCATGCTCCAAAATGGTTGAAATGCGAGTTTTTCAGTTCACAACTCATACGGATCAGTCACGGCAACTCGAAGCCGCCGATAGTCATCCCTCCGTCGACCACCAGCATCTGCCCGATCACGTAACTCGCCGCCGACGAGCAGAGCCAGACTGCCGCGGCAGCCACCTCGGCCGGTTGGGCACCACGTTTTGCCGGGATCGCGGTGCGAGCAAGTTCGGCGAAGGCCGGGTTCTGCGCACTGTTCTCGACCACCATCGGCGTTTCGGTCCATCCGGGGGCCAATGCGTTGACGCGAATGCCGTGAGCAGCGTTTTCCATCGCCGCAACGCGGGTCAGACCATGGACGCCATGCTTCGATGCCGCGTAGGCGCTCATCCCACCAGGGCCAGTCAGCGCGGCGACGGACGCCGTATTGCAGATGGCGCCGCCACCGCTTCGCTTCATCAGCGGTAACTGGTACTTCATGCCGAGGAACACACTGCGAAGATTGACCCTGAGTACCTTATCAAAGTCGTCCGTGGGGTAATCCTCGATCCTGTAAGTTCCGCCCGTGATCCCGGCATTGTTGAACGCCGCATCAAGTCGACCCGCATCCCTTTCTATACGTGCGAGGAACGCGCAAACATCTTCTTCGCTTGCCACGTCGACCCGTGCGATGGCAGCCTTTCCGCCGGCCCTGACGATCAGATCCTCGGTTTCTTTAAGCCCCTGCTCATTGATGTCGGCTGCGTAGACGTACGCGCCGCGGCTGGAGAAGGCACGTGCGGCATCTCGGCCGATACCGGAGCCAGCGCCCGTCACGAGTACGACTTTTCCGTTGAAATCCTCAGTCATGATGATCCCTCATACGGCATCTTTACACAGGCTAATAATTAGCATACCGATTTATTGTTTCGTTTCGCTGGGCGACAAGGCCCAGTTCACTCGCAGACTTGCCAGAAAAAGCGTTATCCGAACAGCTTCGCCGCCGTCTTCGCCACCAGTTCACCCTGGTGGCGTGCGCCGGCCAGATCGATCTCGCTCGGCTGACGCGACCCGTCGCCGGAAGCGACGGTGGTTGCGCCATAAGGCGCGCCGCCGACGATCTCGCTCATGTTCATCTGCCCCTGATGGCTATAAGGCAGGCCAACGATGACCATGCCGAGATGCATCAGATTCGTGATGATCGAAAAAAGCGTGGTTTCCTGCCCACCATGTTGCGTGGCAGTCGACGCGAACGCACCACCGACCTTGCCGTTAAGTGCACCACGCATCCACAACCCGCCGGTCTGATCGAGGAACGCTGCCATCTGCGACGACATGCGACCATACCGAGTACCAGTGCCCACAACGATCGCGTCATAGTTCTCGAGGTCGGCGACCGTTGCGACCGAAGCCGCCTGGTCGAGCTTGAAATGCGCGGCCTTGGCAACCTCTTCAGGCACCGTTTCAGGTACACGTTTGACGTCGACCTGCGCGCCTGCGCTGCGGGCGCCGTGCGCGACGGCATCAGCCATCTGCTCGATATGTCCATACGACGAGTAGTAGAGAACAAGTACCTTGGCCATCGCAATCTCCTTAGGGTGATGAAGCGGGCCGTCATGGCGCCGCAAGGGTGCAACAGGTGTATTGCCAGGACGGCCCAGGGCCGTCCCGAGCGTCGTTACTGTGCGGTACCCGCGATCGGCAGTTCGCGACCGTTATCAAAGCTGAATGCGCCTGCACCGTATGCGACGACCTGGAGCAAGCCGCCGGCCATCGCGACGTTCTTGAGAAAATGGAACATCTGATTCTGGTCGCCGAGCGCGTGGTGGAAGATCAGTGCGGTAATAATCGAATACACTGCCAGCAGCACGGCAACGAGTCTCGTGCGATAGCCGACGATCAGCAGAACGCTGCCAACCAACTCAAGAGCCATTGAGCCGAGATACCCGAGTAGCGGCACTGGCAATCCTAGCGACCCGATGTAACCAATGGTCGCTCCCGGCGCTGTGAGTTTGCTAAAGCCGCTCACGAGAAAGATGACTGCGATGAGAATGCGTCCAATCAGAGGGAGAGTCTGGTAAGTATTTGCAGAGGTTGAGTTCATGACGAGTTCCTTAAGTTTTGGAAAAATAGGCCGAGGCCAAGAGGACTGCTTGAGTGACTACCGGATACGGCCGCGAAAGCGAAGCTGTTCGCCAATTCGGGCGATCTGGGCTTCTCCCGCTTGCAGTGCGGCCTCTGACGTGTGAACCGAGTAGTAGCCGAGCACCAGGTCATGCGGGTGCTTTACTGCAGACGCGAAAATGAATTCGGCTTCGGTTTCTGCGGCGAAGTCGAGAGCGTCTTCGGACTCGTTGAAGACCGCGAGCTCGCTGCGCAGACGTTCACCTGCGACGCAAAGCGTGCCTCGGTGCACATGGGTCCAGGCCACCGTATGTCCAACAGGTGGCACATAACGCCATTGCTCGCCCGCCTTGAGCCGTACATGCAGATAGTTGATCCCCTCAGGACACGTCACCGGGCTGTGTGTGTTCCCGTAGCTGCCAAGAATTACGCGCGCGGGCCCCACATGCGGGATGGCCTGTGCGGGAAGATATTGGGTTTGCGGTTCGCCATTCTCGACTTCGCGAGGCAATGCCACCCACATCTGATAGCCATGAAAGCGCTCCAGGTCCGCGGGACTGGCGTCGTGCCAGATGCCGTTGCCCGCGTTCATCCATTCGACGCTGCCCGCGGACAACTCGCCGGATGCGCCCGTTGTATCTTCGTATCTTAGATTGCCAGAGAGGAGGACCGTGATCGTCGCGATACCCGAATGCGGGTGCATTGGAAACAGAGCGTCGCTCGACGGCGTGAAGTCGAAGTAGTCCAGAAACACGAACGGCTTGATTAGCTCACCTAGTTCGCCGGGACTGACGATGCGCGTGACTGGCCCATGGGGGCGCCCTTGGGTACGCGCCACAATGGCGCGCAGAAGACGAGCCGGCCGGACGGCAGGATTGGCCGCTTCTAATGGATCAGACACAGTCGCCATGGCAATTTCCGTTTGGGGATGACATGAACGAAGGTTAGATGCCGGCCGACCCCACGGGAAGCCTATATATTTTAATGGAACCCATCGTCTTGACTTATGGATCCCCTGCGACGAACATCTCCGCGCGGCGGTTTGCAAATGTTCCTTCGGTTCGCTGTCTGCACAGCTGATAGCGCGCTGTTCCTTCAGCATTTCCCATCACAGACTCTCCGACGGCGCCTAAGACATGCCGCGCGCAGCGTTCCGTACATGCAATGCCTCCACGGATGCGTCGTTCTGTTATCGGCTGCGGATATCAACGCTCCCGAACGGCCTCCGAATGCCCACTACCTCGAATCACGTCATCACCATTGCGCGGCATACCCCTCGCGAGTACGTGGCGTACCGGCCCTGTCTAATACAGACGAGGAAAAGCGCTTGTTCGGTCAGCACTTCGACCCTCTTGACGGTGACGGAAATCTCTCTTCGAGCTTCATCGAGTAGTTCGTGCCCGCGATCTTCACTCAGCGTGCGATGGATCATCAGCCCGAGTTAATTGAAGACTTGAAGCGACGCTGGGCGAAACGCATCGCCCGTTCGCTGTACTTCGAATACCGGTCGTGGATCGAAAAAGCCTGACGTGATCGCGCAGTTCAACCGACTCCAATGCCCTATGCTTATTTTGCACGGCGCTGCTGATCGGGGGATAAGTCCGGAGCAAGTTCGCAATATTCAGAAAAACATTACGGGGGAAAAACGCTGCCTGATACCAGGTCGTGGCCACGTATGTACAGGGGAAGCGCCTGAGAGCGTCAACGCGCTGCTTGTCAAGTTCCTGGATGGAATACAACCGTGGTAAAGAAGCGTCACGTCGAGCGTGAGCGTCAGTCTTCGTTTGAGGTTTGCTTTAGTCGACCGAGGAACCAACGGCCTGCTGGACCCGGCGGCGTGTCTCTGCGATAGATCGCATACATTGCGATCGGCGGCGTTCGGGGTTGAAAGTTTTCGATTCGAAGGGGTACCAGCTCGCCTGAAACAAGATCGGGGTGTACCATTGCCGCGGGCATGTGTCCCCAGCCGAGGCCCGCTCTTAAAAACGCGTGCTTTGCGCCCAGATCCGATAATCGCCAGATTTGCGGAGAGAACACCCCGAACGACTTCCCATCGGTCAGCGGCGTGCGATCAGTCAATACAAGCTGCACATGTTCTTCAAGCTCGCGCGATCGGATCACTCTTTTAAACGACGCCAGAGGATGCTTAGGAGCGGCAACAGTGACCATCGGCACATCGAGCAGCTTCTCGGCATCAATCGTTTCGGGCACGGCCGGCATGGAACCACTAATACCAAGCCTGCACGCGCGCTCCAGCACTCGTTGCACTACCGCACCCAAAGCTTCGACATATAACCGCAACGGAGTGTGAGGAAACGCGTCACGGAATTCTCCAACCGCGACCGTGAGCGAGGCCATTGGATACATGACGTCCACCACCACGGAAAGCTCCGGTTCAAGCCCTTCTGCGATTGCTCGCGCCGTCGACTTGAAACCATCCATGCCGCCGACGACGAGACGCGCCTGCGAGAGTAATACGGCGCCTTGCTCCGTCAGTCGTGGATAGCGACCGCTCCGGTCGAACAATGACACATTGATCTGGCCTTCGAGATTGGCGAGCGTCTGGCTCACCACGGACTGTGTCCTGCGAAGCTTCCGCCCTGCCGCAGAGAAGCTTCCTTCTTCAGCGGCAGCGATGAAAGTACGCAGTTGATCCATGGATACGCCGTCGAGCATACATCGATTTCCCGAATGGTATTTATCGAGGAATATCGCCTTCCGAGCGTCGTGTCAAGTCAATAACGGCTCGTTGGCTTGCCAGCGAGCCATGGATAGCGTTCCGTGTCGGCTCCTGCGTAGTCGGGATCGAGATAGACGAAGCAGCGTTGAATCCTGAAGTCGCGAATTTCGAATACGTCGCACCACCGCCCGGCATGTGTAGTCCCTGCTCGCCACACCGCGCCACTCTTCAGCTTCCCAGACGAAGTGGCTTCGACCACCACCTGATCGCCCTGCTGAATAAAATTCGCATATGACATGTCGTGCGAAATTTCAGCGAGGATACTCGTCAGGTCTTCGAGAAATTGGGCAATCTCTCCACGACCATGGGCGATACCCCATTTCGGGAAATAGAATTCGGCCTTCTCGTCGAATAGTTCAAGAACGTCGCCCCCACGATCTACGCGCCTGAAAAACTCTATCGCAACAGCTTTGCGCTGCTCGTCCGTCATCGGTTGAATTTGCATGGCAGTCTCCGGGATTGGTTGCACGTCCAAGTTCCTTGCACGTGGATTGGACAAACTATCGGAGGAGTTGCGATCACTGTCTAATGATGAAAATTGGGCGCTTGATCTGCATTAACGATCGTCAATGTCTCAAGATGCAGCGGACCCACGTTCGCGCATGCTCCGTTCAAGCGGCTACGTCTAAGGGTTGCGCCGCACAAAAACCGCCAGGCAAGCCGAAGTGGGACGCGGCGATCTGACTTCGAGATCACGATGTCAGTATTCATCGTTGGACGCGGACGCAGCGCACAACCATACTTCCTGTCACTTGAGAAACGAGCACAACCACGACCACCGGGCTCTGACAGGCCAACGGTGCCGTTGCGTTCATGCCCTCGCCCGATCAAATTCGGCGGTACGACAGGATCCATTACGCCCTTGTCGCTGTACAACGGCGCCGGCCGACAACCACGGGGATTTGTTACCCGGGAGCCTCAAGTCGCGGCGCTCAAACAAACTCTCGGTCCGGGCTCGAAGAATTGCCGGCACGGATCATCGACTAGCGGCTATTGAAAAAAGGACTTGCCTTCATGCGCATCGAGTTCACTTTACCCGTGCCGGCCGTGCCGATCCAGGGCGGCGACTCCGTCTTTCCGGTTCGGCGTATCTACTGCGTAGGCCGCAACTACGCCGCCCACGCTCGCGAGATGGGCTTCGACCCGAACCGCGAACCGCCGTTTTTCTTCTGCAAGCCGGCAGATGCCATCGTGAATGTCCCAATCGGAAAGACCGTCGAAGTTCCGTATCCGTCGAAGACCAGTGAGTACCATCATGAAATCGAACTGGTCGTAGCGATTGGAAGCGCAGGCAGTGACATCGCGGTAGAAGATGCACTGACTCATGTCTTTGGATACGCGGTCGGTCTCGACATGACCCGGCGCGACCTGCAGTTAGCGCTGCGTGACAAGGGGCGACCGTGGGAACTTGGCAAAGCATTCGATCAGTCAGCGCCCATCGCGCCGCTCAATAGAGCGAGCGAAATCGGCCACATCGACCGAGGTGCGCTCTGGGTACAGGTCAATGGCGAGGATCGACAAAGGACAGACCTCAGCAAGCTCATCTGGTCTGTGCCTGAAATCATCGCCAATCTGTCCACGTATTTCGAACTGCAGCCTGGCGATCTTATCTATACCGGCACTCCCGAAGGTGTAGGCCCCGTCCACCGCGGGGACATCATGACGGGTGGTATCACCGGTCTGGGAGAGTTGAGCGTGAAGGTGCGCTAATCATGTCTGCAACGGCGCAAGATCGCCTGTCTGAAGCAGCAGCGCAAACCTGCACGTTATTTGAATTCCATCCGCACAACCAGCAGGAGCAAGTCATGAAATATGCCAACCTGGCGGCGCCAGGCCGAGAAATGCCCACGACAGATGCGCTGACGTTGATGCACGTCCCCGCAAAGTTCGACGTAACCCAATGGCCCCGGGAAGTCGAAGCTTTTCTCCACAAGACGACCAACCCTCATCACCGGGCCATGTTAAAGAACTACTTCCGCCATTTGCTGCTGGAAGTGGCGGGATACTGGAATCAGATCATCGTTCCTGAACTCACGGTCGATGAGCCCATGTACCGCGTCGGTGACCGGCGGCAGATGCACGTCCTGACGGGCAAGGTAGCCGTCGAGGGGTTTTATCGTGAAGCCGCTGAAACACGCCAGAACGTGATGGGCGCGCGAACCATGAATATGGGCGTCGACGACTACGGCGTCACGACGGAAGCCGTATGGACTCACGTCGTACCCGGCGTGTGTCTGAAGGACCACGGCATCGACGCTGACCCTGCGGCGCACTACCTGATGACGCATCACCTCTTCCAGATCTTTACGTACACGAACGAGCCGAAGCCGAAGCTCATCGCGGAGCGGATCTACGACGACCCGGAGAGCTACACCTATGAGAAACTGGCGCCCGCCGACGTCGTGACGCCGGAGATCGCCCGGGAGCTCCTCGCCCCATTTCTGGCTAGAGCCACGCTGGACTAACGGCCCTTCGAACCCAGGCTACAAGAGTGACGGCGATCTGTATAACGGCGTGACCGCACTGCTCAAGTTAACTCGAGCAGGCGGTCCACGCAGACAACGCGTTTCATTTCACGGCATCACGTAGTGGACCGCGCCCGTGTCCGGCCTCGCGCTGCGCCTTCGCTCTTCGCGGGCTTGTCGCTAGCGATGTCCTCGATCACCAGTTCAGTCGTGGCGGCGAAGTGCTGGCACAGTAGTTCGCACGCGCGGTCAGCGTCACGCGCGAGTACGGCTTTTACAATGTCGTCGTGCTCTTGCGCGAAATTGCGTGAAGCCGCGTGAGGGGCCTGGATCGACTGATCCCGGTAGCGGATTGTCTGGATGCGCAGGGTTGCGGCGAAACGCTTGAGCCACTTTGATCTGCATCCTTCCAGTAAGGTCGAGTGAAACTTGTCGTGCGCGAGATCCCATGTCGGGTTGACGCGTTCTGGATTCCCGATGATCGGCGGTATGCTGTTCACCTGATGATAGGCTGCTAGCAACGCCCCTTCCCACTCGAGGTTGCCACTCTCGA
Source organism: Paraburkholderia aromaticivorans (assembly GCF_012689525.1). Classification (NCBI taxonomy): domain Bacteria; kingdom Pseudomonadati; phylum Pseudomonadota; class Betaproteobacteria; order Burkholderiales; family Burkholderiaceae; genus Paraburkholderia; species Paraburkholderia aromaticivorans. The sequence goes on along the minus strand of NZ_CP051515.1, from coordinate 1,254,109 downwards.
TCGCGTCACTTGTCGGACTCGGGGACTCCCTTTGGGATGGCCCTGGCAAGCTCGCAAGTAGCAACGCTACGCAGTTAAAGCGCATTCGCACAATCATAGAAGCCCTTTCGCTTCAAGTGGCGACACCCGATGAAGCTCGTGCAATGTTGAATCTCAAGGGGCGCCGAAGCGTCGGCTTCTAAAGAATCAAAGCGCCTTCATGACAGGCGCCGAGGTCGCCGTTGACGGAGGCTGGGCGATCTGATTCATCCGCTCAGGGAGAAGAGCCAGCGAGCATCGAACGGGCGCGCGCTGCCTCTACCTTTGCATCTTTTAGACCATCCTGAACACGAAGACATTGCACTGCGCGATCTGGCGCGCTGGGTGCGTGCGGCAGAGATACGCTACCTCGAGGATGTGCTCGACGGTATCGATCAAGCGCCAAAGTTCGCGTATCTATTAACCCGAACGATGGATTCTATCGAAACATGAGGGCTTCCGCGATCTTCTGCCAGCCTCTAACCTGTAGTTGAACGCGCTCACGGTAGCCAGCAACGCTTTGCGATGATGCATAGCGCCCCTGTTGCCAGAATCTAACCGGCGCTTCCCGAATCCCGCGGTGGAGATCGTCGTTGCGTATCGATATCGGATTTCATGGTTGCGGGTATTGATGTAGCCATCCGAACCTGCGAGCACGCGTCAGATTGAGGCATCACGGTTAGACGGCTCGTCGGGAGCCGTCAATCCGCAGTCTTTGATTCTTCCACCGAGCGGCATTAAGCGTTTGGATTTCAGGGTTTTTCTCCAATGGCGACATTCCCACAGTCTTTCATCAATTGTCCGAAATTATCCTCTCAAACGTTATAGCGGAGACACGGTCGTGCGGAACATCAACGAAGACACGATTACACAGGCAGTCATCGCCGCCATGTCCGGTTGCGAGAATGATCGGCTCAGGACGGTGATGACCGGTCTGGTCCAGCATCTCCACACATTCGCCCGCGAGATCGCTCTCACGGAGGCCGAATGGCATGCAGGCATCAAGTTTCTGAAAGACACCGGTCACATCACTGACGACAAACGGCATGAATTCATCCTGCTATCCGACGTTCGTGGTTTATCCATGTTGGTGACGGCGCAAAACAATGCGAAACCCGAAGGCTGTACGGAATCCACTGTATTCGGTCCGTTCTTCGTCGACGGTGCTCCGGCGCTCGAGAACGGCTCTGATATTTCCAACGGCGCCAAGGGCGCTCCATGCTACGTGCGGGGCCAGGTGCGAGGTTTGGACGGTAAGGCCGTGCCGGAGGCCGTGATCAATGTCTGGCAATCCGACGAAGAAGGCTTCTACGACGTACAGACGCCGTCGGAATCGGGACAACACGAACATCGTGCACGCGCCCGATTGCTTAGCGACGCGCATGGCAATTTCAGCTTCCGTTCCATTCTCGCAATGCACTATCCGATTCCGCACGATGGTCCGGTCGGCGCCCTGCTTTGGGCGCTAGGCCGCCACCCATGGCGGCCCGCGCATCTGCATTTCATGATCGAGGCACCGGGATACGAGAGGCTGATTACGCATGTCTTCCGCAAGGATGGTCGATACCTCGACTCGGACGCCGTGTTCGGCGTGCGCTCAAGCCTTATCGCCGATTGGGTGTTCCATGAATCGTCGCCGGATGCCGACGGGAAAGACGAGGAGTTTTACACGCTCGACTATGACTTCGTCCTGAATCCCAGCGGATCTGCAAAATGATCGGACACGTTGCAACTCCCCCTGAGCACCTTCGTGTTCAGTTCGAACTCGATGGCATAGGGACGGGTCGCCATCGGGTCGACTACCTGTTGGAGTGAGACATGCGTGTACCTGATTTCATCTACCGCGCTAACCCCGGTCGCGTCCTGTTCGGCGCTGGCAGCTTGCAGCACCTTGAAAAAGAGGTGCGTGCACTTGGGGCGACTCGCGCGCTGGTCTTGTGTTCGCCCGCACAACGCGAGCTAGGTGAGGCAATCGCATTTAAGCCAGGCAATCGCGCGATCGGCGTCTTTAGCGGAGCCGCCATGCACGTGCCCATCGAAGTCGTCACAGAAGCGCAGGCCGTCGCGAGGTCCCTGCACGCAGACTGTGCGATTGCGATTGGCGGCGGTTCTGCGATCGGCCTCGGCAAAGCGATCGCGCTCAAATCGGATCTACCCATTATTGCCATTCCGACCACGTATGCGGGAAGCGAGATGACGCCAATCTATGGCATCACCGAAGCCGGAATCAAGAACACTGGAACCAGCCGCAGAGTACTACCTCGCGCCGTTATCTACGATCCGGAACTGACGTTATCGTTACCCGTGGCGATGTCTGTTACCAGCGGCATCAATGCCCTCGCCCATGCAGCGGAAGGATTGTATGCGCCCGACGCGAATCCTGTAACGAGCCTTCTGGCCGAAGAGGCCATCGCTGCGCTCGCCAAAGGCATTCCTGCCGTGTGTGCCGACGGAAGCGATGTTGAAGCGCGTCGGCTCATGCTTTACGGCGCGTGGCTAGCAGGAACCGTGCTTGGCTCAGTCGGCATGGCGCTACATCATAAGCTGTGCCATACACTCGGTGGCAGCTTTGGCCTTCCACATGCTGCGACTCACACCATCGTTCTTCCGCATGCGTTGGCATACAACGCGCGCGCCGCACCTGAGGCAATGAATCGTATTGCTAACGCGCTCGGCACGGTAGACGCACCACTCGGTGCTTTCGATCTTGCTCAGACCGGCGGTACTCAACTTGCACTGCGTGACATCGGCATGTCGGAGTCAGATCTCGATCGGGCGGCGAAACTCGCGAGCTCCAGTCCGTACCCGAATCCGCGGCCCGTCGAACAGGGACCGATTCGTGCGCTGCTTCAGGACGCATTCGAGGGCCGTGCGCCAAAACCATAACGCACGTTATGCGTCCGAAGCCAGACGGCCAAGGACGGCGGTTACAGGCGTGCTTGACGACCGCTCGATGTCGACGGTTCTCCCACGCCACACTATGGAGAGGAAAGATGGACGCGAAGACAGATGCTCGCAATCTGCGCCAGTGCTTTGGCCGGTTCGCTACAGGCGTAACGGTGGTGACCTACCTGAGCGCCGACGGCGTTCGCGGAGCAACGTTGAACTCGTTCACGTCGGTGTCGCTTGACCCACCCCTGGTCCTGGTCTCGTTGTCTCGCACAACCAGGATCAGCGCCGCGATCGATCGACTACCTTTCGCAATCAACGTGCTGCGCGCCGATCAGATGGACGTGGCGATGCATTTTGCCGGCCGACCTCAGCCCGGCAGCGCTATCGCATGGGATGCCACGAGCGGCGATGATCCGCCAAGCCTGTCTGAGGCGATCGCCGTCTTCAGGTGTAAGCCCTGGCAACGCTATGACGGTGGCGATCACGTGTTGCAGATTGGCGAGGTGACAAGCAGTCTGACGCGCGAGGGTGCCCCGCTGCTATTCAGTGACGGTCGATTTACCAGCGCTGGCCTGCCAATGCTCGATGGGCCGATGGTCCTGAGCTTGGATAACCCGCCTGTTCCCAGCTGGATAGGCGCCGCTCACCGACTGCAACAGCATACCGAGGCGGCTTGAATCCGTCGCTTCTACGACACCACGTGGTTTCCAATACCTATGGAGGAGACATGAAAATCACTCTGTTCTCGCAAGCCCCCTACCGGGGCCTGCCTGATGATTTCGAACGACAGTACGAATCCGTTTGCAGTACACCCTACTCGCTCACTACGCGCGACGGCGTTTATTCGTCGATGCGCGACTTCCTTGACGTACTGATGTTCGCCGGACGCTCGGGTTTTGACGGACTCGCAGTGACCGAGCACAGCCAGTCGGCGTACGACATGGTCCCCAATCCCGATCTCATCGCCAGTGCGTTGGCGTATATGACCGAGGCCGAAGGGCTCGACGTGGCGATCGTCCCGATGGGTCGTTCGCTGGGCAAGGCACGAGAGCCGCTTCGCGTCGCCGAAGAATACGCCATGATCGACGTGATAAGCGGAGGACGCCTCGTTGCCGGTTTTCCGATCGGTCTCTCATATGATGCCGCGATCAACAATGGCGTTCCCCCAATTGAAATCCGACCGCGTTTCGACGAAGGCCTCGAACTGATCCTGCGCGCCTGGAAACAAACCGAACCATTTGCTTTCAATGGACGGTTCGGTCAGTACCCGCAGGTCAACATTTGGCCCCGGCCTCTGCAACGCGACATTCCCGTGTATATCACCGGCACCGGAAATCCGCGCACGATGCAGATGTGCCTGGAGCGGAATATGGCTTTCAACTACCTAAGCTGGTTTGGCGCGAAGCTCACCGGCAAGCGTATTTTTGATCGGTTTTGGGAAGCGGCGGACCAGATTGGTGTGTCCCGCAATCCCTATCGCATGGGATTTGTGCAGACTATCGCGGTTGCCGAGACCGACGCGCAGGCCGAAGAGGACTACGCGAAGCATCTCGAATACAGCTTCCGCAAAGGTCTCGGCAGTATCCCGGTCGAAAAGCTTGGACTGCCGGGCGGTATTGACATTCGTGGCGTCGAAGCGTTGGTCAAAGACCCTGGCGACTTTGGCATGGTGGACCGACTTCGAACGGCAACTTATCGCGAACTCGTCGACGCAGGCTGCGTGATCGCCGGCAGTCCCGCGACCGTACGCGAACAGCTCGCAGAATATCTCAAGCTCTACGGTATTGGAAATCTCCACGCCATGCTGACGTTTGGTTCGCTGCCCAGGCATCTTGCGATGAAAAACGTGCAACTCTTCGCAGACGAAGTCGCGCCATACCTTCGCAACATCTGGGCCGGTAGCGAGCATGTCCACCACTGGTGGCCAGAACGGCTCGGTGGAACTCCGAAGCCCGTCACCGCAGGCGCCTCTGCGACTGTGCACGTTTCGAGCGGAGAGACAAAAAAGTCCAGCGTCGAGCGCCCGGTTGCCACTGCCAATCGCTAAAGGAGATCACCCATGCCTACAGAAATTCATACACAGGGCCCCGCCATCAGCGAAAAAACGTTGCTGGTCTGGAATGGACGCCTCAAGATGCGCGTCAAGGTTGCCGGAAATGGCGCGCCACTACTCTACCTTCATCCGTCGGCTGGACTTGTGTGGGATCCGTTCCTGTCCTACCTTGCGCAGCGCTATACCGTCTACGCTCCGGAGTTTCCCGGCACCAGCGCTGGCGATCCTTACGCGATCCACGCCATTCACAATCTTGCGGACGTCGTATTGGTCTATGAAGAACTAGTTCGTTCGCTCGGACTTCACGATCCAGTTGTCGTCGGCCAATCGTTTGGCGGGATGCTTGCGGCCGAACTCGCAGCCACGTTTCCTGATCTTTTTTCACGGGTGATCCTTCTGGATCCGATTGGCCTCTGGCGTGAAGACCTGCCGATCATCGACTGGATTTCGGCCCCGGCCGAACGGTTGCCTGGACTCCTGTTCAAAGACCCTGCGAGTCGCGCCGCCCAGTCGATGCTTGCGCTCCCCGAGGACGCCAACATCGCCGCCTCTGCCATCGCGGCCAGGGTGTGGGCCTTCGGTTGTACCGGCAAGTTTGCGTGGCCGATTCCCGAACGTGGTCTGCGAACTCGCCTTCACCGGTTGAACGCGTCCGTACTGCTCGTATGGGGTCGCGACGATGCAATCGTACCGGTTCGCTATACCGAAGAATGGCAGAAGGAAGTCGCCGATATTACGGTGGCGATAATTGACGATTGCGGCCATATCCCGCAGGTTGAAAAGCTGAGTGAGACCATCACAGCAGTGGATGAATTCCTGACGTTTGTCGAAGAGAGTTGACTCGACATTGAAATTGCTTCGGCCGATCTTGATCGGCCGAAGCAATTCCGCTGAGAGGCGGCCGCGTTTCGTCTGAGTTTGCCAACGATCGCAGCGGGTGACACGCCACGCCGAGTTGGCTTTGACGCGTCGCCTCGTGACGCAAGATGCGTGAAATCAACCGCACCTCGATGGCTCTTCGATGTGCAAGAACGCCCTGATGAAAGGGTATACGGAGACAAGAAGTGGGAACCCGCGACTACATAAGTGAGGCATTTACCGCTGAGGCAACCGGAAATCCCCCACGTACATTGACCATTGAAAGTGCAATCGGCAATGTGTTTTTTTTCGAGCCTTACCCGCGCAACACCTGGACGGCCGTACGAGCCGAACATCACCCATCCCCAGTCAGGACAAATCATTCGTTCGGCATGCTACTGAACTCGTCAGATTGAGCGTCGTGGGCGATCATGTTTAGTTTTTCATGTTTCCTCGCGTTCTCGTCGCAGTCCCGCAGCTTTCCCGCCGCCTACGCCAGATATCGAACCACAGCCGGGTGCAAAAACAGGGAGGGCAACAATGCCCGCTAAGATCAGTGGGCCCGCTACAGACGTTGTTCGCCGTAATACCGAAGAGGTGCAGCGCCGAGCGAAAGGGGCCTTGTTCAACGAACTCTTTGCGGACGATTTCCACGATCGTCCGCCACAACGCGAGGGCAGGCGCGACAAGACCGGCGATTTCATCACCGACAAGCGTTGAAGGCGATACCGTCACGCCACGCTCTTTTTCGATCTGGTCCTAGCGTAGCGGTCGTTTAAATCTCCGACCAAACGCAAACGGAAGGTCTACCACCGGCCGCACGCACTCAGCCTTGTCGGGCCCACTGGGCCCACTTCCGCCCTCCGAGCCGACGTAACGACGCCGTCCGCTTTCAAAGCGCAATACCGCCCAGAAGACTATTCGCGAGTTTATATAACTGGTATTCGCGCCGAACGCCTTGCTGGAGGTTCCCGTTCCGTTCTACCCTGAGTTTGACGTTCAGCCCTCCTTGCATCAGTGTCCTAGACCGGCCATTTACTTCGATCCGTACACCGACAAACCCCCGATTTCGGAAGGTGAAGGTCCTACTGGAGAAAACATGCGCGACAACCTCGTCTCAGTCATCGTTTCACGGAAATGGCAACTTGCAGAGGGATACGATGCCGTTCAACTTCAAACCAGGTCCCGGTCCGAGGTTCCGCCTTTTGCCGATGGAGCTTGCGTTACGCTTGTTCTGGACAACGCTAACTACAACGAAAAAACTTACCCGCTGTGTTGCTCTTCGTCTCAACCTCTTGGATACGTAATCGCTGTGAGACAACATGATGGCGACACAGATACGAAAACAACTGACGTTTCATTTAATCAGGGAGACGAAGCATTTGTTGGTACGCCACGGAATCCTACAATTGTTTTAGACGGGCGCGGACGATCGTTACTTTTTGCTGGCGGCGTTGGAACTGCGTCGATCCTGGGTATCGCAAGACAGCTTGCGTCGGCAAACCAAAGCTTCGAACTGCACAACTTCGCCCGTTCACCTGAACGGGCAGTCTTTCGCGACGAACTTGACGCGCTTCAAAGCCACGGCAAGGTCTATCAACATTTTGGCTTGGCTGCTGAGCGATTGATACAGACAACTCACCACGCGCTGAGCCCCGCCCATGCGAACACACAGGTCTACTGCAGCGGTCCTCCAACATTTATGGACTTAATCGAGCGTCAAGCTCGCGAGTGGGTGTATCCGGGCAATATCCACAAACTTGTCCTGGGTGGCGGGAAAATTTCAAAATCGAGTCCTGTCCAGGATGAGTAACAGGTAGGCCCGTTCACGTTGATCAGGGCAATGGTCCCAGCGTCTGGGCGAACCGGTGCGCGGCCTCCAGGCCGAAGCGGGTCGGCTGTATTTTTGCGTCACGATCATGCTCGACGTCGAAACCCATACGCCATGCCGCGATGCGCTTGCCGTAGCAGATCAGCGTGTCCAGCGATTGCATGACGAACACGATGGCAGGCAGGACCTGTTGGTACAGTGCATCGGCCTGGTCCGTGTCGCCGCTGCGGAAGGCACGATAGATGCGCTGCTGCCAGTCAAAGCAATCGGGCGCAACGATCATGCCGGCGCAGCCGGCGCGCAGATTGTCGAGCAGTTCCATTCCGCCGCGACCGTTAAGCACAGGCATGAGATCGCCAACCATGGCAATCGTGTCGGCAAGCGTGACCGACGGTCCCTCACCCTTGAGCACACGAAAATTCGGACACCTTGTCGCGAGCGCACGCAGGCTGGCCGGTGCGAGGCCCACCCCCAGATACTCGGGCGCGTTCTGGATACCGACCGGCACCTCGATGCCTTCCATGACACTGGCGAAAAAATCGAAATAGAACGCTTCGGGCCGCGGGGCCTCGCCGGGCGACAGCGGTGGGGGCTGGAGAATCAGCCACGCCGCACCTTGCTCAATGGCGAAACGAGCGAGATCCCTTTGCGCATCCACCGAGGATCCACTGATCGTTACCGTCAGCGGCAACTCACCCGTACAGTCCTCGGCCGCCCAGCGGATCAGCTGTTCGCGCTCGGCGCGCGTGAGCTTGTTGACCTCGGTCGCCAGTCCCAGTACCGCGACACCGGGGGCCTGAGCGCGTATTGCCGCCTGAACCTGCCGTCGCATGGCGGCACGGTCGAGGCGGTTGTCGCGATCAAAGAATGCATAGAGGATGGGGTATATCCCGGCAATGCCAGGATCGTGAAGTGTTGAAGTATTCATGGCGTTGAAGTCCGGTTCAGTGCGAGTCACGCGGTACCGCAGCGCCGCTGGCGCCCACCAGGAAGTCGAGATCCGCGCCCTGATCCGCCTGCAGTACGTGCTTGACGTAGAGCCGGTAATACCCGCGCTCGGGCAGCTCGGGCGCTTGCCATTCAGCCCGGCGGCGAGCCAGTTCCTCCTCGGCCACGTCGAGATGCAAGCGCCGCGCTTCGACATCGAGTTCGATCATGTCGTCCGTACGTACCAGTGCAAGTGGACCGCCCGCCGCCGCTTCGGGCGATACATGCAGCACCACCGTGCCATATGCGGTTCCGCTCATGCGGCCGTCGGAAATCCGCACCATGTCGGTGATACCTTTTTGCAGCACCTTTTTCGGTAGAGGCATGTTGCCCACTTCGGCAAATCCCGGATAACCTTTCGGCCCGGCCCCCTTGAGTACCATGACACAATGCTCGTCGATATCGAGCGAGTCGTCGTCAATCTTCGCGTGCAGTTCCTCGACGTTCTCGAACACCACCGCCCGGCCACGATGTTTGAGCAGCGCGGCAGTCGCCGCCGACGGTTTGATCACTGCGCCATTGGGTGCAAGATTGCCTGTCAGCACCGCGATGCCGGCTTTCGGCTTGAACGGCTGTGCGAATGTCGTGATGACGCGCTCATCGTAGTTCGCCGCGCTGGCGACGTTTTCCCAGATCGTGCGGCCATTCACTGTCAAAGCATCACGATGCAACAGCCCCTGCTCGCCGAGTTGCCGCAGCACGGCGGGCAAGCCGCCTGCATAGTAGAAGTCCTCCATCAGGAACTCGCCGGACGGCTGCAGGTTCGCGAGGCACGGCACGTTCGAACCGAGTTCCCAGTCCTCGAGTGACAGCGGTACGCCGATACGGCGGGCAATTGCCAGCAGATGCACGACCGCATTGGTGGACCCGCCGATTGCCGCATTCGTGCGGATTGCGTTCTCGAATGCCTCGCGCGTAAGGATCCTGTCCATTGTCAGGTCTTCGCGCACCATTTCAACGATCTGCCGACCGGCAAGATGGGCCAGTACCTGGCGGCGGGCATCCACGGCAGGAATTGCCGCGTTTTGCGGCAGCCCCATGCCGAGCGATTCCACCATCGACGCCATCGTCGATGCGGTACCCATCGTCATGCAATGGCCGCGCGAGCGGTTCATGCAGGACTCGGCGTTGATGAATTCTTCCTGCGACATCGTGCCGGCGCGAACTTCCTCGGACATCTGCCATACGCCAGTGCCCGAGCCGATGCTTCTGCCACGGAACCGTCCGTTGAGCATCGGACCACCCGAAACGGCGAGCGTGGGCAGATTGCACGAGGCGGCGCCCATCAGCAACGCCGGCGTGGTCTTGTCACAACCGACCAGCAGAATCACACCGTCGATAGGATTTCCCCGGATTGACTCCTCGACATCCATCGAGGCGAGGTTGCGGAACAGCATCGCCGTGGGGCGCAGGTTCGATTCACCAAGAGACATCACCGGGAACTCAAGCGGCAGTCCACCCGCCTCGTGGACCCCTTTCTTCACGTACTCGGCCAGTTCCCTGAAATGCGCATTGCACGGTGTCAGTTCGGACCACGTGTTGCAGATGCCGATCACTGGGCGGCCGTCGAACTCGTCATGGGGGATACCCTGGTTTTTCATCCAGGACCGATGGATAAAGCCGTCCTTGTCGGTCTTGCCGAACCAGGCCTGGCTTCGCAACTGCTTTTTCGTGACTTTGCTCATGGTCGTTGAATTCCTCCTGGTGAAATCAAAGTGATGCCCCGTCTGACGCATTGTGCGCTCGAGCAATGAGCAGAGAATTATCGAAGCCGGTAGCAGGACCGACCTGATCTACTCCAACTCATTCAGCGCTCATTCTGCGTGGTCAAGATGGCTTACCTGGTCATTTATGAGGTACCCAGAATGTTCACAAAGATACTCGTCGCAGTCAGTGCAAGTCCCGCCGATACTATCCTGGCGTCTGCCATCGAAGCCGCGCGAAAGTACGATGCCCAAATCGTCGCGCTCCACGTAGTCGACCCGACGCCCTGTTTTATTGGAGCCGCCGACTGTTACGTCGACCTGATTGTCGAGTCAATGGAGCAGCATGGACGCGAAGTGGTCACGCATGTCAGGAATGTACTGGACAGTCAGGCGCGTACAGCAGAAGTCCGCATGATTACGCTGCCGACGGCCAGAATGACGATTGGGCGCGCGATCGCTTCTGTTGCCGACGAGACGGGTGCTGACCTGATTCTTCTCGGCGAACGGAATTCGTCCTGGTTGAACTGGTTAAATGAAGACGTGGCATCGGAGGTAGCGCGCTGTTCCGGCAGGCCAGTCCAGATCGCGGCCGACCGGACCAACGTGAGGTCGGCGCAGCGTGCCGGATCACGTTGGGCTGATGTTCCTACTGCTCGCATCTGAAAGTCCTTGCGCCTTCGCAAGGGCCGGCGTTGCGGCCGTCAATGCGCGACCGGCGCATATCGGCCGCGCTCCGAATGCTATACCGCCTCTCTCAACAGGTCGCTCAGGTCGATACCGTTCTTGGCTTGCGTCAATAAGTGATCCGGCATCGGGCCCTCGCGAGTGAGATCGACGAGAGCCTGATTGATATCCACATACGGCCGCATACGATGTTCGTATGCAGCAAACGCCTGCGTCGGATCATCCCAGTGCCGAACCAGTTCGCAAGCCAGCACGAAAGCGCCGACGAGCCCGAGGCTCGTGCCTTGTCCCGAGAAAGGGGACGCGCAATATGCCGCGTCGCCGGCAAGCACGACACGGCCTTTGGACCAGGACGGCATGCGGATCTGCGCTAGCTCGTTGTAGTAGAACTGATCGGTCGTCTTCATTGCGTCGATGAAGCGGGGAAATTCGCCCTTCAGGTGAGCGCACTGCCCAGCCACAAGCAGCTTCTGCGCTTCCATATCGCTTCGGGACACCGCGGATTCCGGAGCGGCGAAGCCAACGCCAATCCGGAGTTCGCTCTTGTCGCGGCTCGGATAGATCACGTAGCCGACGCCCTCCTCCCGGTGGCCAAGTTGCCAATCGAGCAGATTGATCAGGTTGGGCGTCGAGAAAAGGGCGAGAACCACGCCCAACGGATGAACAAACGTGGGTTCATCGTTCAAACGCTGTTTGCGGACGTTCGAGTAGACGCCGTCGGCGCCGATCAGCAGATCGAATTTCCGCTTCACGCCGCTCGCGAACGTCGCCACCACGCCGTCGCCCTGATCGTCGATCGCACGGATGCTGTCGTTGTAGACGAATTCGACGCGTTCACTCATCGCGCCCATGAGAAGCTCGCACAGGTCATCGCGGAAAATTTCGATGTCGTCGCTGTCGAGCCTTCCCGCACTGAAGGTGCGTTCCTCGGTGCGTTCTGTTTCGTTGCCGGCGGCATCGAACATCGACATACCCTTCAGGCGCGTTCGCAACGCACGGGCGTCGTCGAGCAATCGCATCTTCTCGACGACATCGAGCGCGACACCGCGAATGTCGACGGCTTGCCCGCCTCGGCGAAATGCCGGGGCCTGCTCGATCAGCGTGGTGGCAAACCCCGCGCGATCCAGCCAGTATGCCAATGCCAGACCCGTGACACCCGCCCCGGAAATCAATACGTTTCCATTCATCATCAGCACCTTGGTTATCGTTAATTCAGCAATAGTATGTCCGGCGACCCGCAAATTGCCGATTGAACGAATCTTCAGCACCATGCCATTGGCAAAGACCTATCGTCCGCCTGGTTCGAGCATTGGCGAGGCCGAACGCGTCGTGGCGCTTGAACTGTTGACAGCGAGATCCAGCGCGCGCGCTCTTTTGATCGTGGTTAATACTCGAACGCTATTTTTACAGTGGAAAGATTTTGACCTGCGATCGGCTATGAGTCAATCTATTTTTGCGGTGGAACGTTTAAGGATCGGCTTAATCAGAAAGCGCAGTACCTAACGTGCCTTTTGCCGTTACGTATGCAATCGCAACTGTGCTGTTGGCGTTACTGGGACCGCTCCTCGTCGCGCTCATATGAGAGTGACCGCATGTCGACGATCCGTGAGTGCGTGAGGCGCGTCCCAGTTGGCCTGTCTATGTGACTACCGCTTCGTGTCCTGAGCTTGCTCGTCACTCAGCCCAAGCTTGCCCGGATTAAGAATGTTCTTCGGATCAAATGTGCGCTTGACGGCCTGCAGAACGGGAAATGCGCTACCGAGCGATTCGCTCATATACGGCGCGCGCAACAGGCCGACGCCGTGGTGGTGGCTCAACGCCGCATTGTATTTGATGAGCACCGCGTTCGCGGCATCCCACGCCGCGCGATACCACTTCGCGCGATTCTCCACTTCGACTTCGCCTCGCAGCGAGAAGTAAAGACACGCGCCATCCACATAAGCGTGCGACTGGTGCGCCGAACCGGCGAGCGTGCCGGGCACCGCGTTGATCGCATTCACCACATCCGTATAGATGCCCGGCAGGTCTTTCCACGGACCCGCCATTTCCAGCGTGTCGGCCACGAAGCCGGGGCTGCGCTTGAAACCTTCGGCGCTCTTGCCCGTGAGGTAACGCGTGTCGAGCCACTTCTCGAAGATGACCTTGTCGTCGAGACGCTCGCCCAGTTCCGCGCAGACGCGTTCGCTGATCGTGAGCACGGCTTCGACGATTTCGCGCGGGCCTTCGTCGGCGACCAGCAGTACGTTCGATTCAGGGAGGCCGAACTGCACGCCGCTTTCGAGTTCGTCGTACAGACGCAAGGCGGCCGGATTCGCGCCGCGTTGCATGATCTGGCGGCAAGCTTCGAGGCCGATCGCAAAGGTCTTGAAGCCGTAAGCAATCGCACGGCCGTAATCGGGCAGGCGATGCAGCTTGAAACGCACGCGCACGATCACGCCGAGCGTGCCCTCAGAGCCGATGAAAAGCTGCTGCAGATCCGGCCCGAGCGCCGCGCGCGAATAACCACCCACGCTGATGAGGCTGCCGTCGGCGAGCACCACGTCCATACCGAACACCATGTCTTCGATCTTGCCGTAGCGCGTGGACAGTTGCCCCGCGCCGCGGCACGCCACCCAGCCGCCGACCGTGCTGATCGCATACGAGGACGGCCAGTGGCCCATCGTCATACGGTAGTCGCGCTGAATCGTTTCTTCGAAGATGTCGCCGAACATGCCCGCTTCGACTTCGACGATCTGGCTGTCCTTGTCGAAGCCGATCAATCGGTTCAGCTCGCACACGTCCAGCACGATGCCGCCGCGCACCGGCAGCGCCGCGCCCGTCACGTTGCTGCGGCCCGCGGAAACGGTCACCGGAATCGACGCCGCATTCGCGATGAACATGACCGCCTGAATCTGTTCGACCGTGGACACACGCACGATCACGGCGTGCGGCGTGGCCGGCTTGCCGGCCGTTTCGCTCACCATCGAAGCGGCCCACCAGTCGCGCGTCCAGGCCACCACGTCCGGTGCCAGCGTGAGCACGTCATCGGCGATGGCGCGCAGCGCGTCGACCTGTTGCGCGCTCACCTGGACAGGATCGCGTTGCAGACCGGCTTGGCCCGTCGAGCCCTTGATCGTCGCCACATAAGCCGGTGGTGTATGCGCGCCGACGACATAGTTGCCGCGGTTGTAGCCACGCTTGATTGCTTCCTTGCTGATCATTCGGTTTCTCCCATAAGAACAGATTTTTCATGTTCGACGGCGGCGACATAGTCGCTCACCTGCCTGGCGACGATCGCCCCGGACAAGCCAAGCTCCGTCTGCAAAATTTCGCCGACGCGTGCGGCAGCGCGCGCCGACGCATCGCGTGCCATCAGGCGTGCGCGGATGCGGCGCGACAGCACGTCGTCGACGCTGCACGCGAGTTCGTGTCTCACGGCGTAAAGCACTTCGGCTTCGGTGTAAGGCAGGCCTTCGACGATCGGCTTCAACAAGCTCCCGTCGCCGTCCAGCATGTCGGTGACGAAACGCGCCTCGGTGCCGTAGCGCTCGCCCAGTTGCGCCGACAAACCGCCGGATGCGACGATCGCCTGCGAGTCGTAACCCGCCGCGCCGAGCAGATAGGCGGACTTCGTGCGGCATTTCGCGCGCTTGCCGATCACTTTCTGCGCGGCATCGATGGTCTGCTCCGCCATGTGCCGCGATGTCGTGAGCTTGCCGCCGACGATCGTGACGAGACCGTCCGGCGCGATATGGATTTCATGATTGCGCTTCATTTCCAGGGTCTTTCCGCCCGGCGGCCCCACCAAAGGTCGGCAACCGGCGATGCTGCCCACCGCGTCCTCAGCCCGCAAATCGGTCTTCAAGGCGGAGCGCGCGCCTTCGATCAGGAAGTCGAGTTCCTGACGCGTGCAGCAGACGTCGTCGAGATTGCCGCGATAGTCTTCGTCGGTGGTCCCGAGATACGACACGTTGCCCCAGCGCGTGATGGTTGCGCGACGGCTGCGGCCCGGCACGGGGATCGTCACCGTACAATCGTTGCGCACCTTCAGCCACGGAATCGCGACGTGCACGCCCTTGGCGGGACGAATCTGCAGCGCCGCCGGGTCGTCCTTCTTGCGGCCATTCCAGTCGCGCAGCCACACGCCGGTGGCCATGATCACCACGCCCGCACGCACGCGTATCTCGCGCTCGTCTGCCTGGACGATCACGCCGTCCACATTGCCATGCCCATTGCGCGTGATTTCGACAGCCTTCGCGTGATTCACGACGGACGCGCCATGAAACGCCGCGGTGCGCGCGAGATTCAGCGTGAGGCGCGCATCGTCCACGCGGGCATCGAAATACATGAAGCCGCCGGTGAGGTTCTCTTCGTTGAACGTGGGACAGTGCGACAGCACTTCGGCCTTACTGAGCTTCTGGTGCAAGATGCCTTCGCGCCAGCCGCCGGCAATGTCATAAGTCCACAGCAGACTCTCGAAGGCCTTGGCGAGCCGCTTGTCGAACACGCCGTCTTTCTCCATGACGGGGAACAGAAACGGCAGGCGTTGCACGAGGTGTCTCGCATTGCGGCGCAAGCGTTGCCGCTCTAACAAAGAGTGGCGCACCAGTCCGAGATTGCCCTGCTCGATATAACGCAAGCCGCCGTGCACCATCTTCGACGACTTCGACGACGTACCCGACGCGAAATCGCTCTTTTCCAGCAGCGCCACGCGATAACCGCGCAAGCTTGCGTCGAGCGCCGCGTACGCGCCGGTCACGCCGCCACCCACGATCACGATATCGAATGTCTCGCTACCGAGTCGCTCGAGTTGCTCAGTGCGCACCATGCGCAAAGGCTCGGTGCCGGTCATCTCCGCGCGCTCTTTCGATGCCTTTCTGGCTGGAATAAACAACATGTATCAGTCCCCGCAACCATGATTGAACGCACCTGCGTGTGCGAGTTCCGCCTCGACCCTTGCGTGCCATGACGTGCGCCGCTTTTCACGCGATAAGGATCTCGCCGAGGGTTCGAATACTGCGTCGGTGACGGTGGTGGTGCGCGCGTGTTGCAGCGAATCCCACAGCAAGCCCGACGATCCCGCGAGGAACGCGGCGCCGCGCAGGCTCGCGCGATCGCTTTCGTGCATGCGCCGCACCGGCATGCCGCTCAGGTCGGCCTGGATTTGCAGCAGCGTGTCGCTGCCGGAAAGCCCGCCGCCGACAACCAGTTCGGAAGCGGTGACATCCGCGATGGCCTGGTTCGCGTCGATACACAACGCGACCGAGTGTGCGATGCCTTCGAGAATCGCGTAAGCGATGTCGGCTTGCGTCGTGGCAATGGAAATGCCACTCAGCGAGGCGCGCGCGTTGGGCTGCAACTGTGGAACGCGCAAACCGGTCAGGGCGGGCAGAAACGTCACGCCGCGCGACGAATTCACCGTCGCGGCGAGTGCGCTGATTTGCGCGGGAGTGTCGAACCAGTGCAACTGCTCGCAGATCCGGTTCAAGGCGGAGCCGGTCGTCGCCACGAAGGTTTCGAGCGAAAAGTGCGAGACGCTGTGCTGGCGGCGTGCGGTCATCGTCAATGTGCCGTCGCGCGACGTCTCTGTCGCGCAAGGGACCTGCGTGCCGACCAGCAGATCGACGAAGCTGCCCGTGCCATGCACGCACAGCGACTGGCCGCGATCCAGGCAGCCGAGACCGATAGCGCCCGCGAGCTGGTCGCCCGCGCAGGCAAAAATCGGCACGTCGATGCCGAGTATCTCGGTGCGCGTGCGGCCGAATTCATCGGCATCCTGACGAAGTTCGGGCAACAGGGCTTGTGGAAAGCCGAGTGCGTCGATCCAGTCGAGACAGTAGCGGTGCTCGTCGAGCAGATACGCGCTTGCGGAAGTTGCGTTGGTCGGCGTTGTCACGCACACGCGTTCGGTGGAGAGATGCCACAGCAGCCAGGTGTCGATGGTGCCGAACGCGAGGCGGCGCTCGCGATTCGCGAGAATCACGGAAGGCGTTGCCTTTAAATGATGGGCGGCCCATAAATATGGCGACCGCACGCCGGCCGGGCGGCCTACGTGTTCGATCAACGTGCGATCCCACGCTTCGGCGAGCCGGTTCAGTTCACCAGCGTGGCGCGTGTCCTGCCAGACCATCGCGGGCACGAGCGCGCGGCCAGTGTGGGTGTCCCATAGCACGGCGGTCGCACGTTGCGTCGCAATGGCGAGCGCGACCACGTTCAATTGTTCGGCGGCCGCGCGCGCAAGTGTCGCGCGGCACACCGCGATGGTCTTCTCGAGAATGCTGTTCGCGTCCTGCTCGACGACGCCGGAGCGTGGACTGTCGACACGGAGCGGCTCGTAAGTGAGGCAGGAAACCTGTCCGTCGGCGGCGACCACTGCCGCGCGTGTGCCGGACGTCCCCTCGTCGATCGCGAGGATAACGTTTCGATTACGGGTCATCGCTGGGATTTCTCGCGCATGCATGGACTGTCAAGCTCATTGAGCCTGTCGGATTGTCGTCAGATCGTTCTTGACGCTGGCGACGCCACTCACCGCGCTCGCGATTTTCGCGGCCTGCTCGATCTGACCGTTATCAGGCATTGACCCTTGCAGCGTCACGACACCCTGCTTTGCTCGAACAGTCACGTTGACGATATTCAGGTTCTTCGTTCGCGCGAGCGCCTGCCGCACATTTTTCGCGAGCTGACGATTCGCAGCACGCTGCGCTTTCGCACTCACCGGCGAAGCGACCGCAACGGGCGCTGACGCGTTCGCTGTAGCGGCCGCGCTGCCGCCAGATTGTGCGTGTGCAATCGTCGCCGTTGCGAGCAGGCAGGCTGCAAACCATTTACTCCGACTGACTATTTTCATTTGCGTCTCCTATGTGAATAAAACGAACCCCTCGGTCCGCCAGCGCCTGAAGTTGGCCTGTTGATTTGGCAACGACAGTCTGCTTCGTTACGAAAACATCTTAGGCATCCGATACATTCATGTCAACCATGTCATCTATATGTTTTGGATGAGACGTATGTTATAAAACCTCAAGGTAAAAATTTTCAACAGCTCACGACAACGGGAGCGCGGCGGAGATGACAATCGACAACCTCGGCATCGGCGGAAAGCGCTACAAGGAAGCCAAGCACGCACTGCTTGCGGCGCTCGCTTCACAGGAGTGGAAAGGCGGCGAGGCCATTCCGTCGGAGCGACGCCTTGCGGAGCGATTCGGGATCTCAATAGGCACCGTGCGCAAAGCGATCGACGAACTGGTCGCCGAAAACATCCTCGTGCGACATCAAGGCCTCGGCACCTTCGTTGCTCATCATCAGCGCGACCGGCATTTTTTCCGCTTCTTTCGTGTCGTCGGAGCGGGAGGTGACAGACGTTTCCCCACCGTCGAGCTGTTATCGTTTGAACAGGCCAAGGCCTCTCCCAGCGTCGCGCGCCTTCTCGCCATCGCACCCGGTGCAACTATCTACAAGTTCTCAAATAGCCTCGCGCTAGAAGGTGAAGTCGTGATGATCGATCGCATCGTCGTGGCCGAATCCCGCTTTCGCGGCTTAACTGAAGACGCGCTGCGCGAGCGACCAAGCACGCTCTACAACTTCTATCAGGACGTCTTCCACGTCTACGTCACCGGCATCGAAGAACGCCTGCGTGCTACCGTCGCCGATCACACCCTGGCCGGGTCGCTGGATGTCCCAGTCGGCGCTCCGCTACTCGAGATCCGGCGCGTCGCCTATTCCTACCAGCAGGTTCCCGTCGAAGTCCGCATCTCCAATGTCAATACGGCGAAGCATGAATACGTCGGGGCGACCACGTTACCCACGCCGCCATACGAAAACGGTATTCCCTGAAGCAATGCGCCCGGAGAGTGCTAACGCGAACTCCGGGCGTCACGCCCCCCGCTTTCGATGCAACACGACGCGTCGACAATCGCCGCCCGATTACCTGCCGCCCTCTCTCTCCGCCAACGCGAGCTCCGCCGAACACAATGCTGCCTTGACACGCTCGGCGACCAGCGAACTGACGCGCTCGTTCGATTGCACGGTCAAGCCCGCGATATGCGGCGTAAGAATCAGATTGGGCGCGCCCGCGAGTGGTGATGCCGCGGCAAGCGGCTCATTGGCGAACACGTCGAGCGCGGCGCCAGCCACGTGCCCGGTGCGCAACGCTGCGGCCAGTGCAACTTCATCGACAATGCCGCCACGAGCCGTATTGATCACGACCGCGCCCTTCTTGAGCATGGCGATCCGCGCACCGTCGAGCAGATTGCGTGTCGCCGGCAAGAACGGTACGTGTAGCGTGACGACATCGGCACAACGCAGCGCGTCGTCCAGCGAGACCGCACGCGCGCCCGTTTCCCGCCAACAGGGCGCATCGGTCGAGAGTTGCGGGTCGTGGCCGACGACCTGCATGCCCAACGCACGGGCAAGCCGCGCCACAAGTTGCCCAATGCCGCCGAACCCGATCACGGCAAGCGTGGCACCCGCCAGTTCGCGGCCGTTCGAAAGCGCAGTGCGCGGCCAGCGTCCGTCCGCCACGTCTGTGCTCGCGAAATAGACGCCGCGCAGCAGCAGGAGTGCTGACGCGATCACGTATTCGGCCACGGCCTGTGCGTTGGCTCCCGTAGCGGGATGAACCGTCACGCCGCGGCCGGCGCAGGCGTCGAGATCGATATTGTCGAGCCCGACGCCGAGCCGTCCGACGGCGAGCAGGCTCGGCGCGCCATCCAGCAACGCACGGGTGACCTGGGTGCGATTGCGCACGATCAGTGCATGCGCGTCCGCCAGTGCTTCGCGAAGGGTTTCGGGGACCTCGACCAGCGAGGGGTCGTATTGAACTTCGAAGTCAGCTCGCAACTTGTCCACTGCAGACGCGTCCATAAACTCGCTAATCACCACCCTTTTCATATGGAATCCTTATTTAATATTCCAAAGCACCGACCAGAAAAACCAACTGAAACTAACTTAGAACGATGTCCGCAGACCGGCGGTAAAAGCCCAGGGTTTGAAGCCCGGCGTAATCGTCGCGAAATTCGAATTCAACAAACCGAAGCCTTGCGTCGATTTCGAATTGTTCTGGATGTAAGCGGCGTAGGCGTACAGTTGCGTCCGTTTGGTGAAGTAGTACACGTAGCCGAGGTCGTAGGCCAGCGCCCTCGCATCCTTGTTTTCGATGCGCCGCGCCACGCCGATGTTCACGTCGCCGGGGCCGACCGGAATCTTCGCATTGACCATTTCCGCGGAGGCGAAGAAGTTGGTGCCGTCGGTGGTCTTCGTGTAAATGTAGTTGCCGCCAAGTATCACCGGGCCGAAGTTATACGTCGCACTCAGTACGTGCGTGAGTTGCGCGGAGGCAGTCAGCGTCGTCGCGTTGGCGTAGTACTGGTCATGATTGAAACCGTACGCCAGCCAGAGACTGTTGCGCGAATAGATGACGTTGAAGCCGAGGTTGCGCCCGGCAGCGGTTTGTCCGCTCGCGTTCTGCGCGCCGAACGAGTAGCCCAGTTCCGACGACAGCCCATAGTAATTCGGCGTCCGGTATCGCACCGAGTTCGGATAGAAGCCGCCGGTACCGGATTTGCCGAGCGTGTAGGTGTGCTCCAGCGTGATGATGGCCGAATAAGTGGCGAGTCCATACGTGCCGACGTCGGAGCCGAGGAACGTCCAGTAGATCGGCAGGTACATGTAGCCGAAATCGAGGTTACCGTACTGCTTGCTGCCCAAACCGACCGAAGCACCGCGGGCCCACAGCGTTGCGCCGCCGCCCGCCCCCGTATAGGTGTTGAAGTTAGTTTCCATCATGAAGTTGGCGCTATATCCGCCACCGAGGTCCTCGGTGCCGCGAAAGCCCCAGCGCGACGCCTGCAAGTTGCCCGTGGCTGCCTGGGCAGTTGGACTGACGCTGTGATCGTATTTCACGTACTGGACTGCGGCGTCGACAATGCCGTAGATCGTCACGGAGGACTGCGCATGGCTTGCTCCGGCAAGCGCCATCAAGCCCATCCCCAACGCGGCACGCCCCAGCGGGTGCTGTTTCATTCGATGTCTCCTGTCATGCATTGTTTTAAGGTAGCGCTGCCGGTCGAGAGAAAAAGTGCAGCCTTTTTCGCCACGGCCGTTTGTCCACCCGCCTTGGTTCGCCTGTGCTGCTGCACAGATCGATACCGGTATTGCCGGTCCTCTTTTCTTTCCTGATATTGCCCAGAGCCCGAAGGTCTCCGTCACCCTATTACCTGGGTATCCGTATCATCCGACCATGGAAGTCTGTGCGAGACCCGCGTCGACGAGCAGGTTCTGCCCCGTAATCGCAGCGGACTCCTCGCTCGCCAGAAACAACACCATGCTGGCCACGTGATGCGGCTCGACGCGGAACTTCAGGCATTGAGATTCGATATAGCCCTGGTCCGCACCAGCGTCGCGCCACAGTCGTTGTTGCCGCTCCGTCACGACCGCACCCGGTAGAACCGCGTTCACCCGAATGTTGAGCTCACCGAGTTCCCGCGCCAGCGTGCGGGTGATCCCGCTGATCGCTGCCTTCGAGGCCGTGTAGCCGATCAGGTTGGGCCGCCCGCGTAGCCAGGAGATGGACCCCAGATTGATGATCGCGCCGCCTCCCGCGCCGGCCATGCCCGGGGCGACCCGTTGCGTGGCGAACACGTGATGCGTGAGGTTCACCGCCAGCAGGTCATTCCAGCGCGCCTCGCTGAGATCCGCGAGCGCATGACGATCGTCGCGCGCCGCGTTGTTGACCAGCACGCGGATGGGGCCAGTCACGTCAGCCGCGCGGTCCAATACCTGATGCAATGCTGCGACGTCGCGCACGTCGCAGCGCAAAAAAACGGGGCGCTGCTCGGCAGGATAGGTATCGCACAAGGCTGCGCCGGCAGCTTCGTCGATATCGCAGAAGGCCACCCGCGCGCCCTGCTGAACAAACGCATCCACGAGTGCCGCGCCGATCCCGGATGCACCACCCGAGACGAATACGGCCTTCCGATGCAGGCTCGGATACAGCGTGTATTGCCGCGTCGCGCTCATCCTTTCAACCCTCCGGCGGTGAGGCCGCCGATCACCCGCTCCTGGAAGATCGCCATCAGCGCCGCCACGGGCACGATGGCGACCACGAGCGCGGCGGAGATCAGCGGCCACGGGAATCTGAACTCACCCTGGTAGAGCGTGATGCCGACCGGCAGCGTGCGGAATGCCGGCGACGAGTTGAGCGAAAGCGCCAGCAAAAATTCGTCCCAGGAATTCACGAACGCCAGGATCTCCGCCGTGAACACGCCCGGCGCCGACAACGGCAGCACGATCCGAAACAGCGCACCGATGCGCGTGCAGCCATCGAGCAGGGCCGCGCTTTCCAGGTCCTCGGGAATGGCCTGGAAGAAGCTCACCAGCACGAGCGTGCAGACGGGCAAACTCAGCACGCTATACGGGATGATCAGCGCAAGGTACGTGTTGAGCAGCCCCAACGTGCGCATGATTTCGAACAGCGGCACGAGCAGGGTGACGAGCGGAAACATCGACGACGCGATGATCAGCGAGAGGATCAAGCCGCGATACTTCAGCTTGAGGCGCGCAATCGCGTAAGCCGCGCACGCCGCCACTAGCACCGCGATCGCTGTCGAGCAGAAGGCCACGACAAAGCTGTTGGCGAGAAACACCAGCAGCGGCTGATCCGTGAACGCGTGCACGTAGTTGGCGAGCGTCGCATGGTGCGGCAAATACGTGATGGGTGTGCGTGCCAGTTCCGCCTCGCTCTTGAACGAAGTCAGCAGAATCCATACGGCCGGAAAAAAGCCGTTGAACACGACGACCGCCGCCGCGATCCAGCGCAGTCGCGCGCCGCTAAAAAGCCCTTGTAGCTGATTCATTTTCTGCCTTCTCCTCGCACGAACTTGAGATAGAACACGCTGATCGCCAGCGAAATCACAAACATGAATACCGCCAGCGCCGCGCCGTAGCCGACGTCGAGATAGTCGATCATGGTCGAGTTGATCAGCATTGCCAGCGTTGTGGTGCTGTTGCCCGGACCGCCGTGCACCATCGTGTAGGGAATGTCGAACGTTTGCAGCGCGCTGATGGTGCGGAAGATCATCGCCACGACGATCGAAGGCACCAGCATCGGCAACGTGATGTGAAAGAACTTCTGCAGCCGGGTTGCCCCATCGACCTCCGCGGCTTCGTAAAGCGAACGCGGGATCGTCTGCAGCCCGGCGAGCAGAATCAGCGCCACGAACGACGAGGTCTTCCAGATCGTCGTCAGGCACACAGCCGCGAACGCCCAGGCGGGGCTCAGCAAAAACATCACCGGCTCGAAGCCGAGCCGCACCAGCACGTCGTTGACGATGCCGTGATCCGTATTGAAGAACCACGCGAAGATGAGACCGGAAAACGCCAGCGGCAACGCCCACGGCAACAGCAAGGCGAGACGGATCGGCCAGCGCACGCGATACGGCAGATTCGCGAGGAGCGCCAGCGGCAGACCGACGAGGAACGCGCCGGGCACCGTGATCACCGTGACGAGCAACGTATTCTTCGTCGCGTTCCAGAAGTCCGGATCGTGCAATGCGTCCGCGTAATTGCGCAGACCGGCAAAACTCGGCGCAAGACCGCCTGAGAGCCGGATGTCGAAGAAGCTGTTGTACAGCAGCTTGCCGATCGGATAGACGACGATCAGTCCCAACAGCAACGCGGCAGGTGCGAGCAGGATGAAGGCGAGCTGCTTGTCGGAAGGGTCGAGCCAACGCGAGCGCCGCTGTTCCGGTTGCGCGTGTTTCTCGGTGACGCTGACGCTGTTCATCGCGACCTCGCGTGCTGAAGGGACGCGCCTGTTTGCGTATCGAACCAGTGGGTCTTCTCGTGCTTCACGGAGAGCCAGGCTTCGGCACCGGGCGACAAGTGGATATCCGCGGGAAGCCGCGCCACCAGCGGCTGGCCGCCGAGATCCAGCGTGCACAGCGTCTCGGCGCCGAGGGGCTCGTTCACCACCACGCGCGAGCGGATCGGGCACGCGCCGCCCTGTGCGGCCGCTTCGGCGTCCGTCGCGTACTTCAGGCATTCGGGCCGAACGCCGAGCGTGAGGCGGCGCTCACCAGGTTTCAGCTTCGCCAGTACGCCGGCGGGTATTTCGATGTCGATGCCCTGACCGCGCGCGCGCGTCCGCTCGATGTCCAGCTCCAGCAGGTTCATCGCGGGCGATCCAGTGAAGCCCGCCACGAAGGTGGTGCGCGGCGCGTTATAGACTTCGTCGGGGGTGCCGTACTGCACGACCCGGCCGGCCGACAGCACCGCGATGCGGTCCGCAAGCGTCATGGCCTCGACCTGATCATGCGTGACGTAGATCATCGTCGCGCCCAGCCGCCGGTGCAGCTTCTTGATCTCGACGCGCATTTCGTTGCGCAGCTTGGCGTCGAGATTCGACAGCGGCTCGTCGAACAGAAAAACCTTCGCATTGCGTACGATCGCGCGGCCCATCGCCACACGCTGCCGCTGACCGCCCGATAGATTGCGCGGCTTACGCTCCAGCAGATGATCGAGTTGCAGCAGCTTTGCTGCCGATTTCACGCGCGAGTCGATTTCGAGTTTTGGCGTTTTACGCAGACGCAGACCGAACGCCATGTTCTCGTAGACGGACTTGTGCGGATAGAGCGCGTAATCCTGAAACACCATGGCGATTTCGCGCTCGCGCGGCGCCAGACCGTCCACGCGCTTGCCGTCGATCATGATCTCGCCGTCCGTGACCGTTTCCAGCCCCGCGAGCATGCGCATCAGCGTCGACTTCCCGCAGCCCGACGGTCCGACGAACACGACGAACTCGCCGTTCTTCACATCGAGATTGATGTCGTGCAACACCGCGGCGTTGCCGTCATACGCCTTGACCACACGATTGAAGGTCACTGTCGCCATATCTGTCTCCGCTCGCGTCTCTTGGACGCGAATCAATGTTGTGCTGCCTGTAGTGCTTGCCTTGCTTGCGCGAGGCCTACGGCGCTCAATACGGCCCGGCACTTTCCGTCGCCACCACACGGCCCTTGAGATCAGCCAGCCACGCCGCCGCCTGCCGCATCATCATGCCCATATCCGACGCGATGGCGACATAGCCGTAGCCCGCACGCACGAACGAATCGACCATCTCGGGCGTCGGCCCCACGATGCCGATCGGCATGCCGATCCGGCGCGCGCGTTGCGCGGCCTCGCGAATCAGCGCCTGCACCGCTTCGTCTTTCAGGTTACCGATCTTGCCCATGGCGGCGGACAGGTCGCCCGGGCCGACGAACAGCGCATCGACACCCGGCACTGCGGCGATCTGTTCGAGCCGTTCGATGGCCGCAGGGGTTTCCAGTTGCACGATGCAGGCGGTCGTCTGGTTCGCCTCGGTGCTGTACGAGGCCTGCGTGCCATAGCCGCTCGCGCGATGCATCGCCGCGTAACCTCGCGTACCCAGCGGGGGGTATTTCGTCGACGCGACCGCGCGCCGCGCATCGTCCGCGGTTTCGACGAAGGGAAACATCAAGGTCTGCGCGCCCATGTCGAGCGCACGCTTGGCCAGTACGGGATCGTTCGCCGCCAGCCGAACGATGGGCGTCGCCGGCGTGCAGCCGACCGCCTGCAGCAGTTGCCACGTGTCGCGGAATTCGATCGGCACATGCTCCATGTCGATCAACAGCCAGTCGAAGCCCGCGCGGCCGAGCGCTTCGGCAGTGCTGGCGGTTCCCGACATCAGCCACGTGCCCAACGGCACACCATCTGCCGCGAGCGCGCGCCTGAAGCCATTCGAGTCCGTGTGTGTGCTGTTCTTGTCCATCGCGATGGGTTCCTTAGAAAATCGTTGGTTCGAGCGGGGTTTCTCGCCCCATCAGAAAATCAAAGTCGCAGCCTTCGTGGGCCTGCGTGACATGCTCCAGAAAGATCCGCGTATAGCCTCGCTTGCAAAGCGGCGCAGCGGGTTGCCATTGCGCACGGCGACGCGCCAGCTCGGCCTCGCTGACGCGCATGTCGAGGCGGCCCGCCGCCACGTCGAGTTCGACAATGTCGCCGGTTTTAATGAGCGCGAGCGGCCCGCCCGCCGCCGCCTCGGGCGCGATGTGCAGGACGCAGGTTCCGTAGTGCGTGCCGCTCATGCGCGCATCCGACAGCCGCACCATGTCGCGCACACCGGCGGCCAGCAGCTTGCGTGGGATCGGCAGATTGCCCCACTCCGGCATGCCGGGCGCACCGAGCGGGCCGCCGTTGCGTAGTACCAGTACGGTGTTTTCGGTGACATCGAGCGCCTCGTCATGAATGCGCGCATTCATCTCCGCCATCGAATCGAACACCAGTGCGGGGCCCGCGTGCTTAAGGAACTTCTCGCTCGCGGCACTGGGCTTGATGACGGCGCCCGAGGGCGCGAGGTTGCCGTGCAGCACCGCCAGTGCGCCCGCGTGCGCGACCGGATTGTCGCGTGGACGCAGCGTCTCCGCGTCCATGCAACGCGCCTGCTCCAGGTTCTCGCCGAGCGTCAGGCCGTTGACCGTCCGGCAATCCAGATGCAACAGGTCGCGAACCTGCAGCAGCAAAGCGGGCAAGCCCCCGGCGTAATAGAAGTCTTCCATCAAGCGGTCGCCTGATGGAAAGACGTTGGCCAGCACCGGAATGCCCTCGCCTTTGCGCGCGAGGTCGTCGAGCGTGAGCACCACGCCACCTCGCCCGGCTACGGCAATCAGATGAATCGCCGCGTTGGTCGACCCGCCCAGCGCCATATAGGCGACGATGCCGTTATCAACCGCATGCGCGTCGAAGAACGTCGAAGGCCGCAGATCCTCCCAGACCATCTCGACGATGCGCGCACCGCTGGCCGACGCCATGCGGGTATGCGCGGAATCCATCGCCGGAATGCTGCTCGCACCTGGCAAGACGAAGCCCATCGCCTCCGCGATCGACGTCATCGTGCTGGCCGTGCCCATGGTGTTGCACGTGCCGGGCGTGCGCGTCATCCGTGCTTCGAGCGCCACCCATTCGGTCTGCGGGAGATTGCCGGCCTGGTATTCGTCCCAGAACAGCTTGGTGTGCGTTCCCGCGCCGACGGGCACGCCACGGTAGCGGTCGTTGAGCATCGGTCCCGCCGGCACGAAAATGCACGGCAGGTCCGCGCTCAACGCGCCCATCAGCAGGCCCGGCGTGGTCTTGTCGCATCCGCCGAGCAGCACCGCGCCGTCGATCGGAAGCGAGCGCAGCAGTTCCTCGACTTCCATCGCCAGAAAGTTGCGATACAGCATGGTGGTCGGCTTGACCATCACTTCACCGAGCGACATGGCCGGTAACTCGAACGGCAAACCACCGGCCAGCAGAATGCCGCGCTTCACGGCTTCGGCCGTTTCGCGCAGATGGCTATGACACGGCGACAGATCGCTCCACGTATTGACGACGGCGATGACCGGCCGCGTCATGAATTCCTCGCGCCGCAAACCCATTTGCTGAAGACGCTGCCGGTGCGCAAAGGAGCGCATGTCGTCCGGGGCAAGCCAGCGTTGACTGCGCAACGCTTCGAGTCGTCTGAGTGTCTTGTCCAATCGGCTACCTCTAGATTGTGTTGCCTTTTATTCGCATTCAATTACCGTGAAGATTCGCCGAATTAACCTCCCAGACTCAGTAAATTTAAAGTCGTATCATTCACATCAGTTAATGCAGTCAAATCTAACTATCTGATTGCACTCAAGAATCGCAATAGTCTTTTACTTCCCTTCCTGCAACCTGTCCTTGCCTGCCCGCGATGAAAATTGCTACCCTAATTAATAACCGACACAAGTCCGATGAGCCGCTCCGCTCAAATCGGCTTTTTCCAGAAGGAGTCCCGCAAAATGACTACGAGACAACGTCTCATTTCCTCCTGCGTGCTATTGGCATCGCTCGGTTTCGCCGCTTCCGCGGCTTTCGCCGACAGCAACACGTCACTGCCGGCTGCGGCGAACGGCGCCTCCGCCGTGCGGACCGCGAACAGCGAAGACGCTGCCCGGGACGCACGCAAGGCCGAGCGTCGGCGACTCGCCCGACTGCCGCGTCCAACCAATCCGGCATCGGCGGCGGATTACGGTTCATAAGCGGCGGCGCCTCCTGTTCACGCGTTTCACCACGCTTCAGGCATCCACGGTTCCGGCCGCGCACGGCATCGGCACCGCCCGGTTGTGTGGCCGCCCCGTTTCGGGACGCAGCAACGGCTCGGCGGTGTACTGGCAAACCAGCGCGCGGCGCGGATGCGCGGTGCGGTTCGCGCCCGTGCGGTGCATCATGACGCTCGAGAACGCCACCGCCGCGCCAGCCGGCACTTCGATCACCTCACCCTCTTCGTCGCCGCGAAAACCCACCAGATTGGCGCCGTTCGAATCCCACTCGTGTTTCGTCACGGAGAGGTCCTGCGAGATGTCACGCGGAATCACGAACAGCGTACCGTTATCGCGCGTCGAGCGGTCGAGCGCGCACCAGACCGTGAGGTACGGCTGATGCGCAAACGGCACATAGCCTGAGTCCTGGTGCCAGGCGAAACTGTCGCCATGCTGCGGCGCCTTCACCACGAGCTGTTCATTGAACAGATACACCTTCGGCCCCAGCAGATCGGAGGCGAGTTCCGCCATCATCTGGCCTTTGATAAATCGATCGAGCGCGGGAAAGATCTCGCAACGGTTCGAGAAGAAGTGCCGGTTCCCCTTGCTGATAGCGCTGTATGCCTGGCCTTCCCGCAGAAACGACGGCGGATATGGCCGGCCTTTTACTGCTGCTTCCACGAGGGCGTCGGCGGCGTCGCGGGCGCCCTCCAGTTCCTGCTCCGACATCGCATTCTCGATCACGCAATAACCCTTCTTCCTGAAACTGTCGATCTGGTCCTGGCTGAGCATCGTGTCGCTCCTGTCGTCAAAGAGCCTCCAGATTAGGCCCAACTTTCGCGGCGATCTCTGCCGATCAAACTGACGTCTCTGCATTTCGTGCTAGGTACGAGCTATGCCCATGTCGCCATCGTATTGGCAAGGGTTTCCCCCACCGCTATCCGCGTACTCCCCTTCTTGACAGAAAACCAGGTGCCCCCGAACAATGGCGGCTCGCAGGCAAGCGCCGCGCCGGGCCGCAAGATCAGCCCGCACGCCATGATTCATGCAGAGCGTATCTGGCCGTTGTGAGGACAGAATGAGGACACGGTAAATGGCTCAGACGATCGACATCATCCCTAGTGCGCTATCCGGAATGTGCTGGCTGAGCCCCGCGGCCCAACCGCGTTACAAGCGCCGCACCAGTCCGCACAGCCACGTCGAGATCGAGGCGAATCTGGTCGAGTCGGGCACCTGCCGCTATCTGGTGGACGATCGCATCCAGAACCTGACGCGTGGTGATCTGATGTGGCTCTTTCCCGAGCAGCCGCACATGCTGATCGATGCGAGCGACGACATGTCGCTGTGGGTGATCCTCGGCCGGCCCGGCTTTCTCGCGTCGCGCACGCAACGCGTGCCGACCTCCGCGCAGGAGCGCGAGCAGTTTGCCCGTCCGCACCGGCTGCGCGAAAGCGAGCGCAACCATCTGACCTCGGTGCTGCAATCGCTGACGGAGTGCGAAGACGACCCGGCTCATCATGCCAACGGGCTCGCCTGGTGGTTCGACGCGGCCGTCCGGATCACCGAGGCGCACGATGGCCGCGCCGGCCGTCCGATGCATCCCGCCATCATCAAAGCGCTGGCGCTACTCGACGCGGATCCGTCGATCCCGCTGCCCAAACTCGCGCAGGTGGTCCATCTGAGCCCGAGCCGCCTGAGCCACCTGTTCGCCGAACAGGTCGAGCGATCCGTCTCCGCACATCGCAACCATGTCCGCTTGCGGCGTTTCCAGGAACAACTGCAACTCGGCGGCTGTCGCAACCTGACGCAGGCTGCGTTCGACGCGGGCTTCGGCAGCTATGCGCAATTTGCCCGCGTGCTTTATGACGCCACCGGCGTGACGCCGCGCGAATTGCTGGGCGACAACGCAGTTTAGCGGCAAGTGAAGACACCTCAGCACGATCCGCGCAGCGCATGATCGACCGAGCGGCGATCATGCATCCATGACAACCGCCGCTACTCTCCTCATCGGCATCACGGGCAACAGCGTGGTGCACACCGACGCCGACACGTTCGATCTTGAGGCCCGTTTTCGCATGGTCAGCGAGGCAGGCGTCTTCGACTACTACGAACGCTCGCCGCCACCGCATGAGATCGATCTCCATCTGCGGATGAGCGAGCGCTACAAGCTGCCGATCCGCGCAGGCGCATTCATCTACATGCTCGAACGCGATGAGCCGCTGCTGGACTGGCATATGCGCATCGGCGGCGAACTGGGCGCGAAGGTACAGAACGTCCAGCTGCGGCATCTCGATGCGAACGGCGTGCCGGTATCGAATGCCCGCGTTGCAGCCGCCTACCTGCACGCCTTGAACGTGGGTGCGAAGGTAGGCGTGACGCCGTGCTTCGAAGTGCATGTGGACATGTGGTCCGAGCACTTCGGGCGGGTCGAGGAAGTGGCGCGGCTGGTGGAACGCGAAGGCGTGCCGTTCAACATCACGCTCGATCCATCGCATGTCATCCACAAGATCGGCAATACCGGCGAACAGCGAGCGCAAGGCATGCTCGCCGACGTGCAGGCGGGCCGCGTGCGGCTCGACCCTGTTGATGAACACAGTGTGATCCAGCGCTGGATCAGCGGCAATCTTGTCGGACACGCCCACGCGCGCCCCGCCGTGCCGAACAATCCCGTCAACGTATGGAGCCGCGGCGCCGACGGCCGGCCAGGGCGCGGCATCCAGTATCCGTTTCGCAATCCACCCGCCGGCAGCTGGCACAGCGCCTGGAACGAAGCGGCACTCGAGCCATGGAAGCATGTCATGCGCACGCTGCTCGCGCATCATGCGCGCGCGCCGTCGAGCCGGCTCGGACACGTCAGTACGGAAATCCTGCCGTTTCACGACTACGGCGCGGGTTCGCGCTATTCGCTGTTCGACGACAACGTGGCCTGCGCGCGCTGGCTACGCGAAACCTGGACAGCCTGTTCCAACCATCCGGCGCGTGGCGTCTTGCCAGACACGCGCCGTCACTTGCCCAATGGGCCAGGCCTTGCCGGCCAGCCCGCTACGACGGGAGCGCAGCAATGACACTGGAGTTCGAACACGGCACCCTGACCCTCAAGGCAGGAGGCCGCGTATTGTTCAACCATCACGAGACACGGCCTTGCTGCTTCGTCGGCATCGGAACCGCGATCGTGAAGACGCGCAAGGGCCACGCTGACTTGCGCGACGATCTCGACGAGAAGATCGCGCTGCGCGCCGCGCGGCTGCAAAGACGCAATGGTCGCGAATGCATTGATTTTTCAATGAGCGCGGATGGTCCCGTTGTTCTGAGCGTCGAGATCGTGCCGGTCGAGACCGGCGTGCATTTGCGCATTCAGTCACACGATGCGCGGATCAACCGCCTCTGGTGGCGCGTACCCGCAGAGGCCGATGAATACGTATGGGGCTGCGGTGAACAGTTCTCCTACTTCAATCTGCGCGGACGGCATTTTCCGCTCTGGACCTCGGAGCCAGGTGTCGGCCGGGACAAGTCGACTCACATCACGTGGCAAGCCGAAATCGCGGGCGGCGGCGGGGGCGACTACTACAAGACCTACTATCCGCAACCCACTTTCGTGTCCTCGCACCGCTACGCGTTGCATGCGCAGACCACCGCCTACGCCGACTTCGATTTTCGTCGCGCGGAGTATCACGAGTTGCATTTCTGGGGCGTCCCCGAACAACTGGAATTCACGCTGGCTGACGACTTCGCGACGTTGGTCGAGCGCCTGTCGACACGTTTTGGCCGCCAGCCGCGCCTGCCGGAATGGCTGCATCAGGGCGCGGTGCTCGGCCTGAAAAACGGACGCCGTCATGCCGACCATGTGCTGGCGCTCGCCCTCGAACACGGCGTGCAAGTGAGCGCGTTGTGGTGCGAAGACTGGGCCGGTGTGCGCAAGACATCGTTTGGCACGCGGCTCTTCTGGGATTGGCGTTGGAACGAAGAACGCTATCCGGATCACGCACGCTGGGTGCAGGCGCTGCGCGGCGCGGGCATCCGTTTCATGGGCTACGCGAACCCTTACCTCTGTGAGGACGGACAGCTGTTCAGGGAGGCACGGGAACTCGGCTATCTCGTGCGCGACAGGAGCGGCGCCGCGCAACTCGTCGACTTCGGCGAGTTCATGTGCGCCAGCGTGGACTTCACGAATCCCGCAGCCGCGCGTTGGTTCAGCGAACGGATTCTCGTGCGTGAAATGCTGGATCAGGGCCACGACGGCTGGATGGCCGATTTCGGCGAGTATCTGCCTGTCGATGCGCAACTCGCGAGCGGCGCGGATCCGATGCTGGCACACAACGCGTTCCCTTCGCAGTGGGCCGAGGTGAATGCGCACGCGGTCGCGTCAGCGGGTAAAACCGGAGAGGTCGTGTTCTTCATGCGTTCGGGCTACACCGGCGTGCAGGCGCACTGCCCCATGCTGTGGGCAGGCGACCAGTCGGTCGATTTCAGTCGTCACGACGGCTTGCAAACGGTGATATGCGCCGCGCTCTCCGCGGGGCTCGTCGGCAACGCGTATCATCACAGCGATATCGGCGGCTATACGAGTCTCTTCGGCAACACGCGCACGCCCGAGGTGTTTCAGCGCTGGGCCGAAATGGCCGCGTTCACGCCGATGATGCGCACACACGAAGGCAACCGGCCCGAGCAGAACTTCCAGTTCTACCAGGACGTCGACGTGTTGCGGCATCTCGCGCGCATGACGCGCCTGCACGTCGCCCTGTCGCCTTATGTACGCGAGCTGGTCGAGGAAGCTGCGCAGCGCGGCTTGCCGCTGCAGCGCCCCTTGTTCCTGCACTATGCGGACGACCGCAGCACTTACGACATCCAGGATCAGTACCTGTATGGCGAGTCGCTGCTAGTGGCGCCCGTGCATACCGTCGATGTCCGCTCATGGCATCCGTATCTGCCCGCCGGTGCGCAATGGGTCCATCTGTGGTCGGGAGAAGTGTTTGCGGGCGGCATGCGCGTCGAAGTCCGCGCCGAACTCGGCGAGCCACCAGTTTTTGTCTTGCAGGGAAGCCGCTGGCAGGATTATCTGCTCTCGCTGCCGGCGAGCATAGATCGATAAAAGACGAAAAGGAGACAATGTGAAAACGAGATATTGCAAGGCGCTATGCGTTGCCGTCGCGGCGCTTTTCGCACACAGCGCGATGGCCGACACCACGCTTCGCGTCTACGTAGGCGGCGCCAACCGCCCGGACCTGATGCGCAAGATGTTCGATCAGTTCGAGCGGAAAACGCCCGGCGTGAAGGTCGTCATCGAGTCCGGCGGCAGCACGTCGGAACTCCAGCGCGCATACCTTTCCACGGTGCTGTCCGCGCACGACTCGAGCCTCGACGTGATGATGATCGACATCGTGAATCCCGCGCAGTACATGCACGCGCAGTGGATCGAACCGCTGGACAAGTACCTGGGCAGCGATGCCACGAACATCATGAAATCGTATATGCCGGCCTACGCGAAGGCGAGCGTCGTCGACGGCAAGATTACCTCCCTCCCAGCGTATGCGGATGCGCAGTTCATGTACTACCGCAAAGACCTGCTCGCCAAGTATCACCTGCCTGAACCGAAGACCTGGGACCAGCTTGCGTCGGAAGCGAAGACCGTGCTCGCGGGCGAGCGTGACACGTCGCTACAAGGACTGTCGATCCAGGGTGCGCCGATCGAAGGCGCCGTGTGTACGTTTCTGACACCTTACTGGAGCCAGGGTAAAGAGTTGATCGATGCGAGCGGCCGCCTGGCCCTCGACAAGCCGGCCGCCGAAAAAGGCATGAACATGTGGCTGAATCTGGTTGATCAGGGCGTCATCAAGAAGAACGTCGCGGAGGTGAAGACTCAGGACACCACGACTGATTTCAGAAGCGGCAAGGCGGTATTCGCCGTCAGTTGGGGCATGGTGTGGGGCCACTTCCAGGAGCCCGATTCCGCGGTGAAGGACAAGGTCGGCATCATGCCCATCCCCGCGATGGCAGGTGGTAGCAGCGATACGTGCGCGGGCGGCTGGCAATGGGCCGTGTCCGCGTACTCGACGCAAAAGAAGGATGCCGTGGCGCTGGTGCGGTGGATGGCGACACCCGAGGTCTCGAAGTTTCTTGCCATCAACGCGGCGATGATGCCCGCTAACCCGGGCGTCTTTCAGGACGCAGCCGTGCTGAAGTCGGCGCCCTGGTTCTCGTCCGCCAAGCCCGTCCTCGAATCGGCGCGAGCGCGCCCCGTATCGGACCGCTATGGAGAGATTTCCGATACGGTGCGCACCGCGACTTCCGCCATGCTCGGACGCGCCGTGACGGTGCCCGATGGGATCGACGCCATGTCTGCGCGACTTCGGCGTGTGATGAGATGAATTGAGCGCGCCCGGAGCGGGTGAAGACGGGCGAAATGCCCGTGCATAGCCCCGCAAAGGGCGCGGCACAAGTTGGCGCACGTTTGCCTGTCCGGATCGACTATGTGAACTTGGGCTTCTCAATCTGTTCTGCAAACGCAGCGCCGCTCACCGGCAACCCCGAATGAGTCACGGTCGTTGTGGGGCTGCGCTCATCCGTTGCAACCGAACCGCTACCCGTTTGTCGCGAGGGAAAGATCACATCGACCAATCGGTCCACGAAATAGAAGAACTTATCCGATGCATATCCGGCCACGAAAGCGACCCCCAGCGGCGAAATGTTCTTGCCGCCCTGAACAAGATCGCTGAATAACCCGATCGCTATCCCGACAATGATGGCACACGTGACATGCGAACGATTCCCCACCTTCGAGTACTCAGGATGAAACCGGTTCGTCTCACACTCGATCTTTATCTTCCTCAGGATCGCCGCGCACGCGCCCAGCCATGCATAAACCACGGGAAGGACAAAGCCGGTCAGCGCGCCGACAAAAGAAAGGATGATCTCGCGCCCATACAGCGCCATTGCCCGGATGTCCTGATAGGCAGCGATCTTGACGAATCCATCCTTTATTACGCCCTCCGGATGGACTGAATAGTCATTGTCCTTGTCTTTGTCCTTCCCCTCGTTGATGACCGGTTGCAGCATCGGCACCTTGATTTCCAGACTGTCCCGGATCCGCTTCTGATCACAGATCCAATCCGACGCTACCGGAGACGAGGCCGCACTGACAGGAAGGAGCACCGGTTTCGGCGCAGTGTCGGGACAATCCGGATCACGATCCGTGTACCGGTTAGTCACGGATAGATTCAGGAGCCGTCCGATCAGCCGGATGCGATGCACGTCGTTGAATAGCTGCCTGTTGTTGGTTGCGAATTGTTGCAGATTCTCTTTGATCTGCAAGGCGGGCTGCGAGTTACTCAGCGCATACAGTTCGTTGCTCGCCTTCTCTCTCGCCTCGATAACCTCGGGCGTATCGTTTCCCGATTCAAAAGTTTCCTGATAAGCAGAACCCAGCAGCGCTCGAAGTTCACGGTCGGTCTTCTGCTTCGACACCACAATGTTCTCGCCGTAGCTCACCAGTTGATTATGCAGTGCCATCGAGCCGGCGTCGTTGAGCTGAACAGTATGCAGCACGTCATCGGACACCTGATTGACCGTGAAAAGCAGGCACGAGAGCGAAACGACGGCGAATGTCAGCACGACGGCTGACCACGTGTAGATCCGGATCGCTCGACGCGCGCCGCGTCTGGCTTCGCCGCCCGCCGTTTCCGCAACCACCGGTAATGTGCTGCTTGCCAGGCGGTCTACGGCCGGGTAAAAGGCCGATTCGACATCCGCGTCCCACGTCCCCTGCTTCTGCGCGGCTCTGGCCCGCGAGAAAACCGCGATGTCGCCGGGCGCGAGGTTATGGCCTGAAAACGCGGCGTACGACGCGAGTTCGTCAGCGCGACGCAAGTCTTCAGCAACTTGCGCGTTGGGATATCGCACCTGCTTCACGAGTCGCAGCAGCGTTCGGTCGAGCGCGATCTCAAGGTCTTCAGAGCCGCTGAAATGCCATACGGCGTGACGCGCACGTCTGACGACTGCCATGTCCGCGGGGTCGATCTCGATACCGCCCTCGAACGCCTGCGCGATCAACCTCTCCGCCTCGGAAATCTTCGCTTTGAGCGCGCGTCGCAGTAACCAGCACTGACGCGTCGTATCGCTGCGCGCCTGTCCGACCTTCTGATCGTCGCTCATCATGTCCTCCGCCGCGGCCGACAGGCCTGCTGTGCCCCGAGGTTATGCGGTCGCTGCGCTCTCCGGATCGACGCTTCTGGTCTTCTGGAGGCGAATCTGTGGCGGGATAGTACTGGAGAAGATCGGACACGCAAGCATGGCGAAGCCGTTCCCACCGCGAGCAGGTCAAGCGCATTCATTGGACGAACGACGTATCCGGCATTTCAACAAGAGCGAAGAATGGTCCCGTATTTATGCATATATAGATAAATGAATCGCGCACATTCTATTTTCGACAATACGCACTGGAACTGCCAAGGCGCTTCGACTCGCGAGAGCTCTTCGACGAAGCGCTCGAACAAGGCGTTTGCTTCGCGCCCGGTGATGTCTTCTCCGCAAGCCGGCGCTTTCGCAATTGCCTTAGGACTTCACAGAATTTCCTTAGATTCCCATCATTGCCGCGCCTTTCCTGCTCATCATCGGGTCCTCATCGAGGCACCCGCGCGACAGCGCACGGACGCCCTGACTTCGTCGATCTCAGTTGAGGGGAAAGAGCTTCATGACTATCAGTCTTCTTGTCGTCGAACCGGATCAGACGGTCCGGGATCGATCGCGTGCGCAGTTTCAGATGAACCAGATCGTGATATCGGTGCTGTACGGTGCACCGTCCTTCGACTTGCTACGCGCCGGCCAGCCTACGCGCGAGCGTATCGGCCACCGTGGCGAGGTTCGGTTCGACAACGAGGTCGGTATGTGCGCCGTTGATGGTCTTCACCAGCAGACCGCTCCTTGCGACGCGCTGCCAGGCCGGCAGCGGATCGCCCTGCCCGCCCTCCCTGCCGGACGCGCGCACGTACACAATCGGGCTGCCAAGATAGCGGCGCGGACGATACGTCGCCATTGCGACGCGCATCGACTCGCGTACCTGCCGCAGTACCGGCGGCAGCCCCTGTGTATCGGCTGCCGGCCTGGAGGCCATCCTGCCGAGCCGCATGCGAATCCGGTCGGCGGCTCCGAACACCCTGTCCTTCATATAGGCAAGGCGACCGCGTGCGGAAAGCGCTCGGAACGCTCGCACGCGCTCCGCCATGATTTCGCCCTGGAAGCACAACCACTCATGCAACGGCAAATAGCGTTCATCCACGTAGGTATCGAGCAGACACAGCAACTCGATCTTCTCGCCCGCCGCGACAAGTTGCTGCGCTATCTCGAACGCGACGAGCCCGCCAAACGAATAGCCGACCAGCGCATACGGACCGCTCGGCTGCACAGCACGCATCTGCTCGACATAGACGCTCGCCATCTCCTCGACGCATCGCTGTGGCTCCTCGTCGCCATCGAGCCCGCGCGCCTGCAGACCGTACACAGGCCGCTCGCTCGCCAGCGCGCCGGCCAGCGTCAGGCACTCCATGACTGAACCCGTGATGCTATGAAGCATGAAGACCGGTCTTCCGCGACCCGCACGCATCGGCACGACGTTGGGATGCGCGTCCTGCTTGCGCGCGCCCGTGATGACGGCCGCGAGCCGCGCAATGGTCGGCGCGATGATGAGCGTCGCAAGCGGCAGGGTTCGGCCGGTTGCCAGCCGTATTTCGGCGAGCATCTGCGCGGCGAGCAGCGAATGGCCGCCGAGTTCAAAGAAGTTGTCGTCGAGACTGACCGGCGAGAAGCTGAAAAGCTGCTCCCAGAGCGCGCATAGATAGACTTCCACCTGCTCGGCCGATTCGCCGGGTTCCGGTAACTCGCGACGTGTGCGGGCAAGCGCGGGATGTGCGCTGATCTTCTCGACGCATCCGGGGTTCGCCAGCGACGACAGGTTGCGCACCGGCAGGCCGTTCGCGGCATCGCGCGCGGCCGCCTCCGAGGCCTTGCCATTATGCGTGACGGGCAGCGCTTCGACTTCGGCGATCACGTCCGGCACGAGCGCCGCCGAACCCTGCAGCATCAGCTCACGCCGCACGCGCGAAGCGAGCGCGGCGGTCATCTTCGCGCCCCGGCGCAACACGAGCAGCAGCACGACGCGCTGGCCCGGTCCGCTCGCGTCATAGGCAGCCTGCGCGACGACCATCGACTGATGGATCTCGCCAATACTGCTGACAATGCGGTAGATCTCGCCGGGGCTCACGTTGATGCCGCGCACATTCAGAACCCCGTCGCTGCGCCCGTGCAGGCGCGCCGATCCCTGCGCCGAAAACTCGATGATGTCGCCGTGCGTCCACACGCCCGGGTTCGCCTTGAAATAGGCGGCGTGAAAGCGGGAGCCGTCCGCGTCGCCGAAGAAGCCAAGCGGGCGCGACGGGAACGGATTGACGCAAACCAGCTCGCCGGTCATGGAGGTGAGTGCGCCCTCGTTCCACGCCTGAACATCGAGGCCGAGACTCCTGCACTGTGCTTCGCCTGCATAAACCGGCAGATTCGGATTGCCGAGCACGAAGCAGCCGATGATATCGGTGCCTCCGGAAATCGACTGGAGCTGCAACGGCTTGACGTATGCGCGCACCCAATCGAACTGCGAGTCGTAGAGCACGGCGCCCGTCGACATCATCGCGCGCAGCGCATCCAGTCCGAACTGCTCGCCGGGTTTCAGGCCCGCGTCCTCGCACATCTTCAGATAGGCGGGACTCGTGCCGAATACGGTCACGCGCTCATCGGCGACCAGCCGCCAAAGCGTGTCGACTTCCGTAACCGGTCCGTCGTACGTGACGATCTCGACGCCCGAAGCCAACACTGACAACTGCCAGTTCCACATCATCCACGAGCAACTCGTGTGAAAGTACAGCTTGTCGCCAGGACCCAGGTCGCTGTGCAACTGATGCTCTTTCAGATGTTCGAGCAAGGTGCCGCCGGCACCGTGCACGATGCACTTGGGCTTTCCCGTCGTGCCCGACGAGAACATGATGAAAAGCGGATGATTGAACGGAAAGCGCCGCCATTCGAACCGTGCGGCGTCACCCTGAACGATGAGATCGCGCAGCGAGTGCTGAGACTGGCTCACCGTGCTCGGCAGCGGCGTTTCATCCAGGCAAATGACGTTGGTGAGCGTCGGCAACGCCGCGGCCACTGCGGCGACGTGTGCAGCGATCGAGCCGGCCGTATCGAATGAGCGCTGCGTCGTGTGCGCGAACAGCATGCGCGGCTCGAGTGGCTCGAAGCGGTCGAGGATCGCCTGCACGCCGGTTTCAGGCGCCGCGGTGGAGAGCGTCGCGCCCAGCGCCGTCACCGCGAGCGCGGTGATGATTGCCTGTGCGTCGTTTCGCATCATCGCGACCACGCGGTCGCCCGGACGCAGACCGAGCTCGTTCAGCGAACAGGCAAGGCGCGCGACCCGGTCGCGCAGCTCGCCGCGCGTCATCGTTTCGCGGCGGCCATCGGCGTAACGGGCGGTGACTGCCGGCGACTCGTCCGGCGCGATCTTTCGCCCAAGAACGCTTTGTGCGTAATTCAGCTCGACGTTCGGAAAGAAACGCGCGGTCTCGCATTCGTCGCCGACACAGGCCGGTTCCGCCTGACCGCACCATTCCATTCCCTCGGTCCACTGCAGAAAGCACTGCCAGAACCGGCGGAATTCGCGCGTCGAATAAGCATGTAGTTCTGGATAGTCCGCGAAACGCTCACCGGTGAAGTTTTCCAGCGTCGCGGCGAAGCGTGACATGCGCGATTCTGCGACGCGCTCCGGCAAGTTCTGAAATATGGGTTCGCGCGCATACATGCGCATGCTGGCCCCGACGAAATTCTCGTGATTCATCCCGTGCACCGGTAGTGGAATAAAGCGTTATATGTATTTATCTGCCTGTCGGCCGGCGGGCGCCGGCGAACAGTCGCATTCCGACAATGCCTCGTATTTGGTCTTGGGCACTCTACTCTCGCAAACAGATTACTGCGCGAGACAACGATGCTATGTGCGACCTCACACAAAATTACATGCGTCGCCGAGCAACGTCTCGCGGCGCGATCTTTTGACCACCTGTTCGGTTCGGGCAGGCGATTTGATTCGCTCGCCGCCGGGCACAGTGTTGTCTACCGCACCGAACTCATATGCAAAGAACGTTTAAATCGAGAGATAGCGATCAAGCCAACAAAAAGGGGATCAGGCTTGTGCGCTGCGTCTGCAAAAGTCATTGCACTAGCCGAAGCTCGGCCTTCCACGAGGAACAGAATGTGAAACGATGGATCCCGGCGCTTCTGAAAGCGGCCCTAGTCATCTTTATCGTGCTGCCTGATGCAGCCAGCAACCGTGTGCAAGGCGTCGAGCCGTCCGCGGCCTGGATAGGCACGTGGTCGGTTTCGCCCTCCATCACCGACGATGCCGGCTTCAATAACCAGACGTTGCGGCAGATCGTGCGCACCAGCATCGGCGGGACGTCGGCGCGAATCCATCTGTCGAACCTTTTCGGCTCGGAGCCGCTGGTAATCGGCGAAGCGCGAATCGCGCGGCGCGCGCGAGGTCAGGAAACGGCGGTCGGCAGCGACCGCGCCGTCACGTTCGGCGGTCAGCCGAATGTGACGATTCCCGTGGGCGCCTCGGTCGTGAGCGACCCGGTCGCGTTCGAGTTCTCGCCGCTCACCGATGTCGCCATCAGCCTCTATCTACCCGTGCAGACGGCTCCGCGTTCGACAGGCCACGTCGACGGCCTGCAAGACATGTATATCGCCGCTGGAGACGTTGGCGCCGACCCGGCCTTCACCGGCGGGAGCACGCCCTCCCCAGGCGGCCAGTCCTACTATTTCTTGACGAATCTCGACGTACTGAACCCGGCCGCAACGGGCGCGGTGGTCACGTTTGGCGCTTCCATAACCGACGGCCTCGTGTCGAGCGTCAATGGAAACCGTCGCTGGCCCAATCGCCTCGCAATACGGCTGCAACAGGCTGGCATGACTGTGGGCGTGCTCAACCAGGGCATCAGCGGAAATGACTTCTTCACCAATAACGCCGGACAGGCTGGTCTTAGACGCTTCAATCGCGACGTGCTCCAGCAACCGGGCGCGAAATGGGTGGTCATCTCGGACGATGCAATCAACGATCTGAACACCGACAACCCGTCCACGGCTCCCCGGTTGATCGGCGCATTGCGACAGCTCATCGAGCGCGCGCACCGCGCCGACATCAAGGCGATCTGCTCGACGCTGACGCCCTTTGCCGCAACGGGCGCCATCGAAGCTGCGCGTCAGGACGT